>NZ_CP017477.1:2819725-3149588 GCF_001761365.1 Polaribacter vadi
ACGAATTAAAAACATATAATATAGAAGATATTGAGAATCCTATCCTTTTAAATACAAGAGGCTTAACACAACCAAAAGGATTAAGTTTATATAAAGATAATTACCTTTTAGTTTGTGATGATACTGTAAAAATATTTGATATTTCAGATCCTAATGATTCTAAATATATAGATGAAATCGTTACAACAGGAGCAATCGATATTATCATTAGAGATAATCATGCTTTTATCATATCAGAGTTTACAATAGATCAATATCAACTAAATAGTACAGATATTGCAAATGCCACTAAGATTAGCACGTTTACATTTTAGAAGTAAAAAAAAATATAAACAATAATAAAAGCTGTCTAATTTAGACAGCTTTTATATTTTAAGTTAGAAATAGTTATTTAATAAAACTATAACTGGTTTTAGTAGACATGTTTATAGATCCATTAGAGTTTTCAACTTCTTGTACTAAACTTAACGTAGTTGAATTTAAAAGTATAACACTATAAGTGCCTAAAAGAAATTGATCTTCTAAAGATGTGGATGGTGTAAAGGTAATTGTGTTATCTAAAGAACTAATTGTAAAATTTCCCAAATCTTCAACATCAACAATACTTGAACCACTAACTTGAGCACTTCCATTAGGTTTTGTAATAAAATCTAACGTATACTGGCCAGATGCTGTATAGGTTCCATTTTCATTCATAACAATATCTAAACTATAAATATCGCCAACATTTGTAGTTGTAGATAAATTAACATTAGCGCCTGTAGATGATGTAGCAGTTTCATTAATTATTTGACTAAAATCGCCTATTTGGTAAGTGCCTTGTACATTAGCGTTCGTTAATAATAAACGTTCATCACTATTATCATCTCCACAACTTACTAAAATTGCAGAAATACATAAACATATAATAAAATTAATTTTTTTCATAAGTATAAATTTTCAGCAAATGTAGTTTTTAAATAAGTTTTTTATTTTAACTATATTACCATTACTATTTTATTTTTTAGTAATATTAGTTCTCTTTTATTACATCTAAGGAAATGGTCTGTTCAGCTGACCATCTATGACCAAAATCGAAATTCCAATTAGAAAGTTTCATATAGTTACCTTGCAAAATCTCTACATACCACTCTGTTCTTTCTGTTTCAAAAAATGGATCTAATAAGATATCATCATGAGTATTAAAGCTAAAACCTGGAGATAAAACTAATTTACCTTTTTTAGGAATACTATTTAAAGTGGCGTCTTTATATACTTCATAAGTACCAGAAGAATTTATTATATTATTTTGTTCATATTCTTTACGCTCTGATTCTGAGTCGTCAACATAGTTTTTGAAACTATAATCTGATTTTAAAACAAAAGAACCAAATATACTATATGTTTTATCTGGGTTAAAAACAATGTTTAAATCTACATCTTTTCCTTCAGATTTAATATCAGTTTCAATTGCAGTATACCAATTATTAAAAATTGGGTTGGACAAAGTAGTTCTATCGTTGAATTGAATTGAAATACCAGGAATAGCATAAGTTCCAGCTAATCCTTCATTAGATAGACTAATGGGACTAATGGGTGTGACCTCTTCGTTACTAGGGCTAGTGCAGCTATTGATAACAAAAAAAAGAGAAATCAAAAATAAAATTCTTAGAGTTTTCATACGAAATAGTTTTTTTTAAAATAAATATAAAAAAACTAATTATCTTTTGCAAACCATTCTGCAAAACTAGAATCTGTTTCTTGTAATTTTATAGAATGTAGTTTTATGTTATTTGGCAATCTCTTTTTTATTTTTTTGGCAAAGTCAATAACCATCATTTCGCTTGTTGGTTGGTAATCTACCAATAAAACATCATGTCCTCTATCCATTAACTCTTTTGCCAATTCTACATGAGGTGTGTTTTTATTAAAAACGGTTGCATGATCAAAAATATCAACAATTTCTTCATTCACAATTTTCTTTAAATCACTAAAATCGATAACCATTCCAAACTTAACATTTGTATTGTCGCTAATCGGTTTTCCAGAAACAGTAACAGAAAGTTTGTAAGAATGGCCATGCACATTTTTACATTTTCCATCATAACCATATAGGGCATGTCCAGTTTCAAAATTAAATTGTTTTGTAATTCTAATTGTACTCATATTTTTTTTGTTGATGATATAATTTTAAGAATGTTTCAATTTAAAGAAAATCAAAAATCACTCGAAACGTTTTTATGCTGATGCTATTTACGTCTGTTACCTCTAGATTTATTATAAAAATATACAATCACTAAGCCTATAGCTAAAACTGCAAATAAATAATCTCCTCCCATTTTTATGTTGTTTAATTTTCTAAAAAGTTTTCTAAAACATCCGCAATTTTTCTGTTATCAGATAATTGTGGAATTTTATTTTGTCCACCAAATTTACCAATCGATTTCATATATTCATGAAAACCACCTTTTTTTACTTTTCTAACAACTAAAGGACGTAAAACTTTCCCTGTAATTAAATCGAAATAATAAATATTTTGTGTTTGCATAGAAGCATCAATTTTGGTTGCAAATTCCTCTAAATTTTCTGGTTCGTTAGTAAATTCTATAAACCACTCATGATAAGGTAAGCCATTTTCTGGATTTACCTGTGGAGCCACTGTAAATTCACTTATATTTATATCTGTACCAGAAATTGAATCGTTTAATGCTTTCTCTACTTCTTTGCCAATAACATGTTCGCCAAAGGCAGATATAAAATGTTTTATACGTCCTGTAACTTTAATTCTATAGGGTTTTGTTGATGTAAACTCTACAGTATCACCAATATTATAACCCCATAAACCAGCAGTTGTGTTTAAAATGATGACATAATTTATGCCAATTTTTACATCTTTTAAAGAAATTCTTGTTGGGTTTTCATCAAAAAAATCTGTTGAAGGAATAAACTCATAGAAAATTCCAGAATCTAATTGCAATAACATTCCTTTTTCAGTTTGCGAATCTTGATAGGCAATAAAACCCTCTGAAGCAGGATATAATTCTATATAATCAATTTTTTTACCAATTAAACTTTCGAACTTGTTTTTATAAGGTTCAAAATTTACACCACCATAAATAAAGAAATTAAAATTCGGGAACGTTTCCGAAATCGGCTTTCCTGTTTTTTCAATTAGTTTTTCAAAATACATTTGTACCCAAGAAGGAATTCCGCTAATTACAGATAAATCTTCATTTACGGTTTCTTCAACAATCGCATTTACTTTGGTGTCCCAATCTTCAATACAGTTTGTTTCCCAACTTGGCAACCTGTTTTTTAATAAATATTGAGGAACATAGTGTGCAACTATTCCACTTAATCTGCCCAATTTAACACCATTTTTATCTTGCAAAACAGGACTTCCTTGTAAAAAAATCATTTTACCATCAACAAAACTTGCATCATTTTTTTCTTTGATATAAAACAACAAAGCATTTCTTGCTGCTTTAATATGCGTTGGCATCGATTCTTTGGTAATTGGTATATATTTTGCGCCAGATGTTGTACCAGAAGTTTTTGCAAAATAAAGCGGCTTTCCCTCCCAAAGAATGTCTTCTTCACCAGCAACCATTCTGTCCACATAAGGACGTAAACCTTCGTAATCAGTAACTTTTACACGTTGTTTAAAATCATCATAAGTAACAATGTTTTTAAAATCATGATCTTTACCAAACGCAGTATTTTTTGCTTTCGATATTAAATTTTTAAAAACTTTATCTTGTGTTTTATGAGGTTTTTTTGCCCATTTATAAACACTTCTTGTGGCGAATTTAGCAAACGGAATTGCAAAAAAGGATTTTATACTCATTATTTAAAATCGATCAAATTTGTAGGATTAACAGCATAACCATCACTCCAAAGTTCAAAATGTAAATGTGGCCCAGTAGAAAGCTCTCCTGTAGAACCTACGCTTGCAATTACTTCACCAGATTTTACAAAATCTCCTTGTTGTTTTAGTAAATTTCCATTGTGTTTATACACAGAAATGTAGTTGTAAGGATGTTTTAAAATAATTACATAACCAGTTTCTGTGGTCCAGCCAGAAAAAATTACGCTACCATCTGCAGTTGCTTTTACTGGCGAATTTTTTTTAGCAACAATATCTACAGCTAAATGTTTTGTTTTTGAATCGTAATCTTGAGAAATTGTACCATTTAAAGGCGCAAAAAACACAATTTTCACATTGTTTTTTGCATTATTCTGAATAGGAAAACGATCTTGACTTTCTATTTTTTCTCTAAAGATAGAATCTTCTCTACTTGCATTTAGCAAACTATCTTTTATTACTATTTTTTCTGCTTCAATTTCTACGGAATCTAAAATACTAGGCTTTATTTCTCCAGTTAAAATAGGTCTTAAAGCAATTGTATAATCGTGTAAAAGGTCTAATTTTCTTTTTAAAGAATCTGTCTGAAAAGCTAATTTAGTAGCTTTTATTTTTAAATCGGTAGATGAATATCCAGGAATATATTCTTTAACAGGTGTAAAAGTGATGATAAATGTGGTTACTAAAATCAATAAAAAAGACAAAACACCACCCAATACAAATACATTTAAAAGAGATAGTTTTAAAGAGAAGCGCTCTTCGAAAGTATCTTCATTTAAAACCACTAATCTGTATTTGTCAGTTAGCTTTTGTTTAAGTTTTCCTTTTTTTTTCTCTTGTTTTTTCAAAAAAAATATGTTTGAAATTGTTATTTCTATAATAACGTAAAAATAGCGAAACTATTTTTTATAAAAATTCATTTCGTCTATATATTCCCAAACTTCTTTGGGTAACATCGGTTTTATGTTCTTTTTTTGCTGGATTCCTTTTCGAATCATGGTTGATGAAATTTCCATAATTGGTGCATCAACCTTATGAATTTTTGGGTGATTTTTAAATTGATGCTCAACTTCACCATCAGCAATTCTAGGATACACATATATATGATGATGTTCTAAAATAACCTCATAATTTTTCCATTTATGAAAACTTTTCAAGTTGTCTTCGCCCATAATTAAACAAAAATCTTTATCAGGATATTTGTCTGCAATATGTGCTAATGTAAAAACGGTATAATTAGGTTGAGGCAATTTAAACTCAATATCTGAAGGTTTAATTTTCATATACTCTTCAGTAGCTCTATAAACCAATTCAAGTCTATGATGATTATCCAGCAAAGATTTTTTCTTTTTTAAAGGATTGTGAGGCGTTACTACCATCCAAATTTCATCCAAATCAGAATATTCAGCCATATAATTGGCAATAATTAAATGCCCAATATGAATTGGATTAAAAGTGCCAAAGTATAAACCTATTTTGCTCATAAATTATAGTTTGAAGTTTGAAGAAAGGAGTTTGAAGGAGCAAGTTTTTAAACTTCCAACATCATACTTCCAGCTTCTAACTTATTTTTCTAATCCTAAAAACTCACTCATCAAATCTTCTGCTTCTTTTAAAGCAACTGGTAAATCGTAATTTTTTATAATTTTATCAAATTGAGGAGCAGTTGCCAATTCTACAGAAGCTTTTGCAATTCGCATATTAATTTTTTCTTCGCTTTCTGTTTTACGTTTTTTAAGTCGAATTTTCAACTCATCTACACTTGGTGGTTTTACAAAAACAGATAAAGTTTCCTTCGGATATTTCTTTTTAATTCTTAAGCCACCAACAACATCAATATCAAAAATAACATGTTTTTTTTGTGCCCAAATTCGTTCTACTTCGCTTTTTAAAGTTCCATAAAAGTTATCTCTGTACACTTCTTCCCATTCCAAAAAATCATCAGCTTTAATATGGTTTTTAAAATCTTTTAGAGAGATAAAATAATAATCTACACCATTTTTTTCGAAACCTCTTGGCTCTCTAGAAGTTGCTGATATTGAGAATTCTAAATTAAATTTTTCTTGTTGTAATAAATGGCGAACAATTGTGGTTTTACCAGAACCAGAAGGTGCTGAAAACACAAATAATTTTCCTTTAAAGTCTGACATATAATTTTATTTATAGTTGCTAGTTTTTGGCTGATGATTTTTAGGATTAACTAAAAACCATCAACCAAAAACCAACTAAAGTACATTCAGTATTTGTTCTTTAATTTGCTCTAACTCGTTTTTCATTTGAATTACGGCTTTTTGCATTGGCGCAAAATTAGCTTTAGAACCAGTTGTGTTAATTTCTCTTCCCATTTCTTGCACAATAAAGCCTAATTTTTTTCCATTAGAATCTTCTGTTGCTATAGTTTCTAAGAAGTAGTTTAAGTGATTTTCTAAACGCACTTTTTCTTCATTAATATCTAATTTCTCTAGATAATAAATAAGTTCTTGCTCAAATCTGTTTTGGTCTGTATCAACTTTTAAATCGTCAATTGCTTTTTGCAAACGTGTTTTTACGTTTTCAACTCTATCAGCATCAAAACTTTTAACTTCTTCTAAATATTTTCTGATGTTGGTAATTCGTTCTCTAAAATCTATTTCTAAAGAAGCAGCTTCATCAACTCTATATTGTATAATGTTTTTGATAGCTACATCTACATGTTGGTCTATGATGTTCCACTCATTTTCATCTAATTCTTCACGTGTTGTTTTTAGAGCATCAGGCATAGAAATTGCCATTTTTAACAACTCAATATCATTTTCAGAACCTACAAACAGCGTATTTCTTAATTGCTGAATGTATTCTTTAACAACACCTTTATTTACAGTTGTAGAGGTTTCATCAGCAGTCATTTCAACAAAAATAGAAAAGTCTACTTTTCCTCTCACTAAAGATTTAGCTAATTTTTTACGGACATCCAATTCCTTTTCTTTGTAGTAAGAAGGAATTCTAACGTTTAAATCTAAATTTTTACTGTTTAAAGATTTTATTTCTATGGTTACCTTTTTGGTTGGCAATTGCAACACAGATTTTCCATAACCAGTCATAGATTGAATCATACAAACTTTGTTTTTATTAAGTGGCAAATATACCTTTTTATTTTCTTGATTTTAGCGTGGTTAGCAATTGAAATCTCTCAAATTTTAAATACGTTTAAATTTAAGATTTTTTTACTTTTTCTACCTGCTTTGTAACTAAATAAACGCCAAAAAATATAAATATAGTAGCAATAATTTTTATGATATTCAAAGAATCGCTTCCAACAATTAAGGCATAAATTGTAGCGATTACAGGTTGTAAGTATATAAAAACACTTACTGTTGTTGGTTTTAATTTCGATAAACCGTATAAATTAAAAAGATATGTTATACAGGTTGTAAAAATAACAACAAAGCCAATATTCCAATAAATATTTGTAGGCATTTTTTGCCAAGAGATTTCAGTAAACTCATGAATTCCAAAAGGGATTACCAAAATTAATCCAAACAGATAAAACCATTTAATAAATGTAATTGGATGGTATTTTTTAACTAAATCTTTTGCTAAAACTAAATACAAACCATAAGAAGCTGCATTTACAAAAACCAAAAAGTTGCCTAAATTATTATTTGTGGCTGTAGAACTGCTAGAGCTCCCATAAGTAATTAACAAAATTGTGCCTGCTAAACCAATAAAAACGCCTAAAATTCGTTGTTTTCCAATTGCTTGTTTTATCAATATACTCGAAAAAATAAGCACCATAATTGGCGACATTACCATCATAACAGAAGCACTTATGGGTGTTGTTAAATTTAAACCTTTAAAGAAAGCCAACATATTTAAAGCAACACCAAAAATTGAGGCAATAAAAATTTTCTTATAATCGTCTTTTTCTATTTTTTCTGATGTTATAAAAAGACTTGTAAGCCAAAAAATGATGGTTGCTCCTAAAACACGTATTAAAATAAAACCAAAAGGTTTTACGTATGTTGGCATCACTTCTTTTGCAATGGTGAAATTTAATCCGTAAATAAGTGTGGCTATAGAAACAGCAATTAAGGCAAGTACTCTTTTGTTCATTATAAACTACTAAAAAAATTAAACAGCAAAGTTGATGATAAATTTTAAATCTGCTGCATAAAAAAGGGTTTCAAAACTAATTTTAGGGTTTTTAATAAATCATTTTCCTAAATGAATCTTCAGTAAAGTTAATCTGTTTTTAAGTTTTTTTTGATAAGAGAAGTATAAACTATTTAAGAAATATGAACATAATCTAGAAAATAGTGAAAACTAATTTGTCTTTTTTTGTAAGTTTGATAAAATTCTTACATAATGACAATTCATCATATAGCTGAAAATAATTCGGTTTTAAATACTTTTTTATCAGAAATAAGAGATCAAACTATTCAAAAAGACTCTTTACGTTTTAGAAGAAATATCGAAAGAATAGGAGAAATTTTAAGCTACGAATTAAGTAAAACACTTTCTTACAAAAACGAAAATATAACAACTCCTTTAGGAACTAAAGAAGTACAGTTGTCTACTAATGATTTGGTTTTATGTTCTATTTTAAGAGCAGGTTTGCCTTTGCATCAAGGACTTTTAAATTATTTTGATAAAGCAGAAAACGCTTTTATTTCTGCATACAGACATCACCCAAATAACGATCAAGATTTTGAAATTGTAGTAGAGTATTTTGCATCACCAGAAATCGAAAATAAAACTTTATTATTGGCAGATCCTATGTTAGCAACAGGACAAAGTTTAGTGGCTGTTTACGAAGCGATTAAGAAACACGGAGTTCCAAAAGAAATACATATTCTAGCTGTAATTGGTGCAAAAGAAGGTGTAGATTTTGTGGCTGATCATTTCCCAGAAAACACCCATTTATGGATTGCTACTATAGATGATTCTTTAAATGAAAAAGGATATATTATTCCTGGTTTGGGTGATGCTGGAGATTTAGCTTTTGGCCAAAAATTATAATACGAAACAACTAACAATTCCACCTATTAAAAATAAATACAAGACTATATTTTTAATTATTTTTTTCTTGATAAGTTCTACGCCATTCGCCAAAATAATAGAAGTTGGAAAAAGGTTATAAATTAGTTCTGAACCATTTTTTTCAGGTGTTAGAAAAATAAATAAGAGCATTAAAAAGAAATTAATAATCAGAATAATCCAATTTCTTCTAAACCTATTGTTTATGGATAATGTTGTTGCAGATTTAAAAATAATAGCAAAAACTGTTAAAAAGAAAGTGGTATAAACTAGCCATAAATATTTTGTACTGCTGTAAAATTCAAGATCAGGTTTCATATCAAAATAAAAAAGGCTATTGAATTCTTCTGTTTTTTCAAACCAAAAGTTGTATGCAAAATAAATTATTAAAGGCGATATAAAACCAATAATAGGGGTAAGTAGTGTGCGTATGGTGATTTTGTTGTGTAGGAAAATTGCACTATAAACTAAAATAAATAAAAGTATAGAAAGGGGCTCAATAATAAAAAAAATACCCAACCAAAAACCACTGTCAAAAAGCTTTTCTGTTACATTTCTATTGGATCGTAAACTGTAGATTTTTCTTAAAAAAAGTAAATAAATAATTGTTTTAATTAAGATACTGTAATTTAATAACTCAGCTAACACTGCAATAAGTAAAATGCTAAATAAAAAATAAGCGTAAGAATTATCGAATGTTAATCTGTTTTTTGAGTTTACGAAATTAAAAAAGAAGAAAATAACTAAAAAAAACAAGGTTAAAGCCCCAAATTTTAATAGCATATTTGAGTAAGAACTTTCAGCTAATATAGTAGTATAGAAAGCATAAGATAAACTAACAAAAAATAAAATAAGCAAACCAATAAAATTGATTGGTTTAGATTTGTTTAAAAAATTGGCTAGCATCGTTTCTTTTGTTATTTTTGCAGCTGTAAAGATAATTAAGTTATGATAGCAAGCAATATTTTTAGATGGATTGGTAGTTTGTTCACCGATATTTTATTTCTACCTTTTGAGTGGTTGCGCTTACAAATCGCTACTGCAGATGCAGGTTGGTGGATTTCTAACATTCCGAATTTTGGGTTCTTACTAGTTCTTTTAGTTTTATTCGCTTATTGGATGAAAGAATCTAAAAGATTTGTAGACGAAGGAACAGAAGATAGAGTCTAATTTTACGATTTGGGAAGTAAAAATAAATTAAAACGTTTCGAGGAAAATGAAACGTTCAAAAATGTCATTCAACCTACTAGAGAAGAAGTTGTTAGTAACTTTTCTTTAAAAGGGAAGTGGCATTCTTTTTTTAAAAACGAAAATCCTATTATAGTTGAATTGGGTTGTGGAAAAGGTGAATATACAATTGCTTTAGCCAGAAAAAATCCAAACAAAAACTATATTGGGATTGATATTAAAGGTGCTCGTTTTTGGAGAGGTGCAAAAACAGCTATCGAAGAAAATTTACCAAATGTTGCGTTTGTAAGAACGCAAATTGAGCTGGTCGATTTTATTTTTGCAAAAAATGAGGTTTCAGAAATTTGGATAACTTTTCCAGATCCTCAAATAAAATTTCAGCGAACAAAACATAGAATGACGAATTCGACTTTTATGAAAAAATACCATACTATTTTAAAAGAAGATGGTATTATGAACTTAAAAACCGATTCTGAATTTATGCATGGCTACACTTTAGGTTTGCTGCATGGAGAAGGACATGAAATTTTATATGCAAACCATAATGTGTATAGAAATGAAGGTGCTCCAAAAGAAGTTACAGAAACACAAACTTTCTACGAAAACCAATATTTAGAGGTTAATAAACCAATTACGTACATTCAATTTAGATTGAAATATAATAGCCCATCTTAATCTTCCCAAAGGGAAGAAATACTCTTGTGTTATATTCTTTACGGAACTTTGTTTATGAATTTCTTATAATCAACTGTAAAAAATAAGTAAATATTTGAAAAAAAACTCAGTGGATCTCTGCGTTTTCTTTGTGAATATTCATGTAATAATTTTACGCACAAATATTTGTGAAATCTGTGCCTTTAAAATTCTATGAAATAATAATTATCTTCCCAAAATGAAAGAATCCGATAATTTTTTCGAGAAAGTTTACAAGGTTGCACGCAAAATTCCATTTGGCAGGGTTACAAGTTATGGAGCAATTGGCGCATATTTAGGAGCTGCAAAATCTGCAAGAATGGTGGGTTGGGCAATGAATAAAGCACACAATTTAGATGATGTTCCTGCACACAGAGTTGTTAATAAAAAAGGGTTATTAACAGGAAAACATCATTTTGATGGCACAAATTTAATGCAACAATTGTTAGAAAACGAAGGTATTGTTGTGATTGAAAATCAAATTCAAGATTTAGAAAAAGTTTTTTGGAATCCTTCAGAAGAACTTTAATAATAACTTTTTTAGTAGATACTTAATTATTTAAATAACAGGACATAATCATAAAAAATGGTTTTATAAATTTTGTAAAAACTTTTTCTAATAGATATTTTCATTTCTAAAATTACTACCCATAATTTCCACTTATCAAACCATAAATATTCGCAATTTATTAGCTTTATTTTCTTGTTGTTAAAACGTATCTTTGTAGTCGAGATTAAATAAAAATAAAGACGAAGCTAATAGCTTAAAGCTACTGGTTAAAAGCAATATAATGAGTTTTAATAAACAAGATATATACAAAGCATTAGAAACTATTACAGCTCCTGGAGAAGGAAAAAGTTTAATAGAAGGTAATAATGTTAAAAATGTAGTAATTTTTGGAGATGAGGTAAATGTAGATGTTACTATTAGCAACCCAACTTTACAAGCAAAAAAGAAAATTGAAGCTGAAATTACAAAGGCAGTACAAACCCATGTAAATTCAAAAATTGAGGTAAAAATCAATTTAAAAGTAGAAAAACCAGCAGCAAAAGAAGATCCAAATTTAATTCGCGGTAAAGAAATTCCGAATATTAAAAATATCATTGCAATTGCATCTGGTAAAGGAGGTGTTGGTAAATCTACGATTACATCAAACGTGGCTATTACTTTAGCAAAAATGGGTTTTAGTGTTGGTGTTTTAGATGCAGATGTGTATGGACCATCACAACATATTATGTTTGATGTTGAAAAATCAAGACCACTTTCTGTAAATGTAGATGGTCGTTCAAAAATGAAACCTGTAGAAAATTACGGAGTTAAATTATTGTCTTTAGGTTTTTTTACAGATCCAGATCAAGCAGTAATTTGGCGTGGACCCATGGCATCAAAAGCATTAAAACAATTAATTTTTGACGCAGATTGGGGAGAGTTAGACTTTCTTTTAATCGATTTACCTCCAGGAACAGGAGATGTGCATTTATCAATAGTGCAAGCCTTACCAATAAATGGCGCAGTTGTAGTTTCTACACCACAAAATATTGCGTTGGCAGATGCTAAAAAAGGGGTTGCCATGTTTCAACAAGAAAGCATAAAAGTTCCAGTTTTAGGAATTATCGAAAATATGGCATATTTTACACCAGAAGAATTGCCAGATAATAAATATTATATTTTCGGAAAAGATGGCGCAAAAAATTTAGCAGAAGATATTAAAACGAAGTTTTTAGGAGAAATTCCTTTAGTACAAAGTATTAGAGAAGCAGGAGATGTTGGGCATCCAGTAGCGTTGCAAGAAGGCACAGTTTTAGAGCAATCTTTTAATGATATTACCAAAGAAATGGTTTCTGAACTATTAAAAAGAAACGCTAACTTGCCACCAACCGAAGTTGTAAGAATTACAACAATGAGCGGTTGTAGCGCAGTAAAAAAATAAATTATGACAGCACAAGAAACACAAGATAATGTAGAAAAGGCGTTAGAAGAAATTCGCCCTTTTTTAGTGAGTGATGGAGGTAATATTAAGTTACTTTCTATAGAAGATACTATTGTTAAAGTGCAGTTACAAGGTGCTTGTTTGGGATGTTCTGTAAATCAAATGACCCTAAAAAATGGAGTTGAAGCAACCATAAAAAAATACGCTCCACAAATTCAAGAAGTTATAAATGTGATTTAAACTGATGAAAATCAGTTTTTAAACTATTATAAAATTATATTTTTGGGCGTTTCCTAAAAAGGTCGGGCTTTTCGTTATATCTTTTTTGAGAAAAACAAAAAAGGATGTCACTACAATCCCTAACGCACTTAAGAGAATTAAAAAAAACCTTACAAGCTTAAAAACTTGTGAGGTTTTAAAAAATAAAAAAATGATTACAACAGATATTTTAATTATTGGTGCAGGACCCACAGGATTATTCACCGTTTTTGAAGCAGGATTATTAAAGCTGCGTTGTCATTTAATAGATGCTTTACCACAAGCAGGAGGTCAATGTTCAGAAATTTATCCGAAGAAACCTATTTATGATATTCCTGCATATCCAGAAATTTTAGCAGGCGATTTAACGGATAAATTAATGGAACAAATTAAACAATTTGAACCAGGTTTTACTTTAGGAGAACGTGCAGAAACTATCGAAAAGCAAGAAGATGAAACCTTTATAGTAACTACTAATAAAGGCACAAAACATCACGCAAAAGTTGTTGCAATTGCAGGAGGTTTAGGTTCTTTTGAGCCAAGAAAACCACCAATTCCTAACATTGCCAATTTTGAAGATAAAGGTGTTGAATATATTATACGTGATCCAGAATTTTACAGAGATAAAAAAGTAGTGATTTCTGGAGGTGGCGATTCAGCTTTAGATTGGGCAATATTTTTAACAGACGTTGCATCCTCAATAACGTTAATTCACAGAAGAAACGAATTTAGAGGTGCTTTAGATTCTGTAGATAAAGTTCAGGAATTAAAAGACGCAGGTAAAATCACTATGATAACTCCTGCAGAAGTAAAAGGAATTGTTGGAACTGATAAAGTAACAGGAGTTTCAGTGGTACAAAAAGGAGGAGAAGCATTTACAATTGAAACCGATCATTTTATTCCGCTTTTTGGTTTATCACCTAAATTAGGACCGATTGCAAATTGGGGATTAGAAATAGAAAAAAATGCGATTAAAGTAAATAACGCTTTAGATTATCAAACAAATATTCCAGGAATTTACGCAATTGGAGATGTAAATACCTATCCAGGGAAATTAAAATTAATTCTTTGTGGTTTCCATGAAGCAACTTTAATGTGTCAAAGTGCGTATCAACGTATTTTTCTAGATAAAAAATACGTAATGAAATATACAACAGTTGGTGGCGTAGATGGTTTTGATGGAACAAGAAAAGAAGCGCCCAAAGCTGTGATTAAAAAGATTGAGTAAATTTAAGTTATACTAACCCTCAAAGGATTTCAAACCCTTTGAGTGATCATTATAAGAAGTTTAAAATTTTTATTCAGACCTGTTAGGTTTTTAAAACCTGACAGGTCTTTTGATTTAATTTTCTTATTTTAGATGAAAATTAAAGATATGAATTGTTTTGGAGATTATTATTTTTGGGATAGAGGTTTAAATGGAGGTGAGTTATTATTATTTGCAATCATATCATTATTTATTGTTTCAATTCTTCTTTGGTATTATAACAAAATTCCTAAAAACAAATTTAAAGAAGGTGATTTCCAACAAGAAAGAAAAACATCTCGTTTACCAAAATTGTTAGCTTATCTTTTATTGATAATTCCTGGTATAATTTTGTTAGTAGAGTTTTTAAATTATGGAAATACCTTTTCAACTTTTGATATAATTATGTTGAGTTCTATTACTACTTTAATATTATATACAAACCTAACTTCAAAAATTAAAAAAGTTACTAAAAGATCAAACTTAAATAATCCTATTTATCAATCAAAAGATATTATATTACAATCAAATTCTTTAAATGCTAGTTTTATTATTGCAGAAAAAACAACATCAGTTTGGATCAAAGTAATTACCTTTATAATGATTATTGTTATTTCATTTACACCTCTCTATCAATTGTTAGGAACTGGATATTTCTGGTAAAATAAAAAAGTCAAAACATTTCTTAATTATTGTTTTTATTTATTCTAAATAATAATTAGATTTGCGCCATGGAAATATTAAGTGACGTAACTTTCAATATTCAACTTAAAAAACATACTTTTTGCAACTATCAATTAAAGATAGATGAAAAAGTAATGACACTTACTTTTCCACAAGTACTTCAACTAAGAAATAAGGTTAATCTTTTAACATCAACAGAAAATTTAGAGAACATCATCGAAAATGAAAATTTTGTGTTGCTATTTATTGCTGATAGAAAACATTTGGTTTTTTTAGAAATTCCGAAACTTTTAGATTTAAAAGAAGAATTAGGGTACTGTTTTTCTGATTTTTAGTCCACGAATATCTTTATTTAGACTGTCTTTAAATCATTTTTCAACATCAAAATCACTCTTTATTTCCTGTATCTTTGTATTTTAAATTTTAGAAAATATGAAAACAGCCATAAGAAGACAAATGACCATTAACACAGAAGTTATGGATTTGTTAAACGAACAAATAGCATTAGAAATGCATGCATCTGCATCTTATTTAGCAATGGCTTCTTGGTGTGACCAAAGAGAATTGGTGAATAGCAAAGCATTTTTCTATAAGCAAGCAGAAGAAGAAAGAGTGCATGGAATGAAAATTTTCAATTTTGTAAATGATGCAGGTGGAGCAGCACTTTCACCAGCAATTCCAGAAGTTAATAACGAATTTGAAGGTTTAAGAGAAATCTATGAAAAATCTTTAGATCAAGAAATACAAGTAACACAAGCTATTTACAAATGTTTTAAAGCAGCAAGAAATGCAGATGATTTTGCATCTGAAGTTTTCTTACAATGGTTTGTAAACGAGCAAGTAGAGGAAGAAGATACAGTTAGAGGAATTATCGATATTTTCGATTTAATGGAAGGCATGCCTCTAAAAATGATAGACGAAAGATTACCAACTGAGTAATAAAAAAAGAAATAAAAAAAACCGAAACATAATTGTTTCGGTTTTTTTTTGTGAAGTAATTTCTTAACGATTCTTTGTGAATCGCTTTTTGTATCTTTGTTTTCATCACGAAATCGATTGAAATGTTTCAAGACTTATTAATACATCTAAAGTTTTTAATAAAACGAAATCCAGAATAACAACTTTTTGTCACCCTGAATTTATTTCAGGGTCTTTGGAATTTCATTAACAATTAAAAGATTTTAACAGTTCAACAATTAAACACATTTTATGCCTTTTTATCATAAATTAGGGAAAATCCCACCAAAAAGACACACACAGTTTCGTAAAAAAGACGGTAGTTTATATTACGAACAATTGTTTGGTACTATTGGTTTCGATGGAATGTCTACCAATTCGTATCACGAATACAGACCAACCATGGTCAAAAAAATTGGGAAACAATATTCTGTAAAACCAAAAATTGCAAAAGCAAATAATATTCAATCTTACAAGTTTATTGGATTTCAAGTAAAGCCTGAAAACGATTATCTAGAAAGTAGAAAAATCGTTTTAACCAACTCTGATTGTAATATTATTTTAGCGGCTCCAAAACAATCTACCACAGATTATTTTTATAAAAATACAGATGCAGACGAAGTAATTTTTATCCATAAAGGAACAGGAAAATTAAGAACACATCTTGGAAATATCGATTTTAAATATGGAGATTATTTAGTAATTCCACGTGGAATTATTTATAAATTAGATTTTGATGATGAGAATAACCGACTTTTTATAGTAGAATCTTACAGTCCTGTTTATACACCAAAACGTTACAGAAATTATTTTGGTCAATTATTAGAACATTCACCTTTTTGTGAGCGAGATTTAAGAAGACCTTACGAATTAGAAACGTATAATGAGTTAGGAGATTTTTTCATCAAAGTAAAAAAACAGGGCGAAATTATAGAAATGACGTACGCTTCTCATCCTTTTGATGTAGTTGGTTATGATGGTTATAATTTTCCGTATGCATTTTCAATTCACGATTTTGAGCCAATTACAGGTAGAATTCATCAACCACCTCCAGTGCATCAAACTTTTGAAACAAATGCCTTTGTAATTTGCAGTTTTGTGCCTAGAATGTATGATTATCATCCAGATTCAATTCCTGCACCTTACAGTCACAGTAATATCGATTCAGACGAAGTTTTATATTATGTAGATGGTGATTTTATGAGCAGAAACGATATCGATCAAGGTCATATTTCTTTGCATCCAGCAGGTATTCCTCATGGCCCACACCCAGGAACTGCAGAAAAAAGTATTGGAAAAACTAAAACTGGAGAATTAGCAGTTATGGTTGATACTTTTAAACCTTTGCAAGTTACAGAAGAAGCTATGAAAATTGCAGATGAAGACTATTATAAAAGTTGGTTGAATAGCCCATCTTAATCTTCCCAAAGAGAAAAAACACTCTGGTGTAAAGTTTGTGGTAAAAAACGTTCATTAAAATAATTATTTGAAGCTATTTCCAGCTTTCACTACTCGCTTTTTTTACAGAAAAAGCAAAAAAGAGCTCAAACAAACCGTTCAATCTGGGCTAAACTTGTTTGCAAACGAATTGCTTTCAATAAAGAAATAGCAAATTTATAAACAACAAAGACCTCACAGGTTTCTAAAACCTTTGAGGTCTAAAAAAGATAAAATCATCAAAAGATGGCAAAAGAAATAAAATCAGTAAACTACGGATTAGAAAAAATATTTGAAGGAGCACAAGATTTCCTTCCATTGTTAGGAACAGATTATGTAGAATTTTATGTGGGTAACGCAAAACAATCTGCACATTTTTACAAAACAGCCTTTGGATTTCAATCTTATGCATACAGAGGTTTAGAAACTGGGGCAAAAGATTCTGTGAGTTATGTTTTAACGCAAGATAAAATTAAAATTATTTTAACAACTCCTTTAAATAGCAAATCACCAATAAACGACCATATCGTAAAACATGGAGATGGAGTAAAAGTGGTTGCACTTTGGGTAGAAGATGCTAGAAAATCGTATGAAGAAACGATAAAACGTGGCGCAAAATCTTATATGGAACCAACTGTCGAAAAAGACGGATTTGGTGAAGTTGTAAGAGCAGGAATCTATACGTATGGAGAAACTGTACACATGTTTGTAGAGCGTAAAAATTATCATGGCGCATTTTTACCAGGTTTCCAAAAATGGGAATCAGACTATAATCCACCAACATCAGGATTAAAATATATAGATCATATGGTTGGTAATGTTGGTTGGAACCAAATGAATACTTGGGTAAAGTTCTATGAAGATGTTATGGGGTTTGTAAACTTTTTATCTTTCGATGACAAGCAAATTCATACAGAATATTCAGCATTAATGAGTAAAGTAATGTCCAATGGAAATGGACGAATTAAATTCCCAATAAACGAACCAGCAGAAGGGAAAAAACGTTCTCAAATTGAAGAATATTTAGATTTTTACGAAGGAGCAGGAGTACAACATATTGCAATGGCTACTGACGATATTATAAAAACAGTATCCCAATTAAAAGCAAATGGAATTGAATTTTTATCAACTCCACCAGAAGAATACTACAAATCTGTACCTTTAAGATTGCAGGAATTTAAACATGAATTAGCTGAAGACATCGAAAAACTAAGAGGTTTAGGAATTATGATAGATGCTGATGAAGAAGGTTATTTATTACAAATTTTTACAAAACCAGTTGAAGACAGGCCAACTTTGTTTTTTGAAATTATTCAAAGAATGGGTGCAAAAGGATTTGGAGCAGGAAATTTTAAAGCACTTTTTGAATCTATAGAAAGAGAACAAGCAAAAAGAGGAACGCTTTAATTAGTAGCCAGTTTTTTAGTAATTGTTTAGATTATAAATATTTCTAGACCTCACAGGTTTTCAAAATCTGTGAGGTCTTATTTTTAAAAACAATCATATCTTTGTTATTCAATCATCAATAATGAAAAGAGAAGAAATACTAAAAGCAATTGAAGAAAAATACGATAAATTGGGGGTTCCTGTAGAGGCAATGCTAGAAGGTTTATTGTGGAGTAAACCAATTACTTATTGGGATTATATTCAAACAGATTCACTTTTAGGTTTGCAAACACAAAGAACAGATCAACCAGATGAAATGGTATTTATTATGTACCATCAAGTTAACGAGTTGTTATTTAAAATGATTTTGTGGGAAATAGAGCAAGTTGCAAAAGCTACAGAAGTTTCTGCGGATAAATTTTCGATGCATTTAAATAGAATTAGTAGATATTTTGATATGCTTTGTAGTTCTTTTAATGTAATGGCAGATGGCATGGAAAAAGAACAATATTTAAAATTCAGAAATACATTAACACCTGCAAGTGGTTTTCAGTCAGCACAATATCGAAAAATTGAGTTTGCATCAACAGAATTAATTAATTTAATAGATGCACGTTTTAGAGATAAAATAGATAGAAATTCATCATTTAAAAATGCATACAATCATTTGTATTGGCAAGCAGCAGGTAAAAATTATACAACTGGGCAAAAATCAACTTTGTTAAACCTTTTCGAAGAAAAATATTTAGGAGAGTTTATCGATTTTATGGAAGATTATAATGATATTAATTTATCACTTAAATTTAAACAATTACCACAAGAAACTCAAGAAAACGAAGATTTAATAAAGGCAATGCGTCATTATGATTATACTGTAAATGTAAAATGGGTAATGGCTCATTACAATGCAGCAGCAAAATATATTGGTGGTAGCGATTCCGACTTAAAAGCAACAGGAGGTAGTAATTGGCGAAAATATATGCATCCAAAATACCAACGAAGAATTTTTTATCCGTATTTATGGAGCGAAGAAGAATTAAAAAACTGGGGAACTTTTTAAAGTTAAAATATTCTTATAATTTCATTTTAATTGAAAGATAAACCTTCATTTTTGTAAAATTAATTATTATTTTTATACTTAGTATAAACATTAAAAAAATGTTAAATTGCTCATTATAAATTTATGAGAAACGTATTTTCTAATTTTGGAATGGTAATTGTCAATAGTTTTTTATAAGTTTGATAACTATGAAAAAAAATATCCTGATTGTTTTACTTTTTGTAATTACATTTTCTATCTCTGGACAAGAAAAAAAAGTACCTTTTAAGAGTGGAGAATGGCTTCGTTATAAAATGAGTTATAGTGGTTTTTTAAGAGCTGGAACTGCAATTTTAGAAGTTAACGAAACAGAATATCAAGGCAAAAAAGTATTGTATGCTAAAGGTACAGGTTGGACTTCTGGAATGATAAAATGGTTTTTTGAAGTAGATGATGTTTATGAATCTTATTTTGATAAGGACAATATAAAACCATATTTATTTAAAAGAAAAATTGACGAAGGTGGTTATAAAAAACATAGAATAACCTCTTTTAATTACGAATCTCATAAAGCTTACATTCAAGATTTTACGAATCAAAAAGATACATCTGTAGCATTTAAAAATGTGCAAGATATGATGTCTTCTTTTTATTATTTAAGAAATATAGAAACTAAGAGCTTAAAAAAAGGAGATGAAGTAGCTTTAGATATGTTTTTGGATGCTCAAGTATACCCTTTTAAACTTCGTTTTTTAGGTAGAGAAGTTTTGAGAACAAAATTCGGAAAAGTTAATTCTTTAGTATTTAGACCATTGGTTCAGTCAGGGAGAATTTTTAAAGAAGAAGAAAGTGTAACGATTTGGATTACTGATGATGCTAATAAAATTCCAATAAAAATGCAAGCTTCTTTATCTGTTGGTTCTTTAAGAGCAGAATTAGAAGATTATAAAGGACTGGCAAATCCTTTTGAAAAAATTTAGAAAATTTTAACGAAACTGTTTTAGCAAGTTCTATTATTAGATTCTTTATAAATCAATTTTATTTGTACTTTTGAATCCGATCTTAAAATAGTACAATTTTCTTGAAAAAAGCACTGATTCTTCTAGCATTTATTATATCATTTTCTTCTTGTAAAAAAGATGAAATTAAGCCTATTGTTGTTCCTGAAAAGATAGAACCAATTCCAGAAATTAGGTATGGCTATAATCTTGATGACTTTAATGTTATTCAAGATACCATAAAAAGTGGCGATAGTTTTGGAGCTATTTTAGATAAGCATCATGTAATGTATCCTAAAATTAACGAAATTGCAACATCTGTAAAAGAAATTTTTGATGTGAGACGAGTTAGAGCAGGGAAACCTTATACTATTTTAGCAAGCAAAGATTCTACTCAGCAAGCACAAATTTTCATCTATAAACATGATAAAATAAATTCAACAATTTTAGATTTTAAAGATTCTACAATTACTGCAACTTTATATAAGAAACCAATAATAGTTGTTGAAAAAGAAATAGAAGGCGTAATTAATTCTAGCCTTTCTGCAACCATGGATAGTTTGGGTTTAAGTACCAATTTAACCTGGACAATTGCAGATATTTATGCTTGGACTTTAGATTTCTATAAACTTCAAAAAGGAGATTCTTTTAAATTTGTGTACGAAGAAAAATATATTGAAGATTCTACTTTTGCAGGATATGGAAAAGTAAAATCGGCAGTTTTTAAACATAAAGGAAAAGATTTATACGCTTTTCGTTTTTTAGCAGATTCCACTTTAAATATTCATGAATATTATGATGATAAAGGAAAAATGTTACGTAGTCAGTTTTTAAAAGCACCTATAAAATTTCAATATAGAGTTTCATCAAGATACAATCTAAAAAGAAGAATTGCTTATTATGGAAACAGAATAAAACCTCATAGAGGAACCGATTTTGCTGCAAGATTAGGTACTCCAATTATCTCTACAGCAAACGGAACTGTTGTAGAATCTACTAGAAGAGGTGGTAATGGAAAATTTGTAAAAATTAAACATAATAATATTTATTCTACCCAATATTTACACATGCAAAATCAAAATGTAAAGAAAGGTGACTATGTAAAGCAAGGAGATATTATTGGTTGGGTTGGAATGACTGGAAATACTGGAGGACCACATGTTTGTTATCGTTTTTGGAAAAATGGTAGAGAAGTAGATCCTTTTAAAGAAAAATTACCAGCAGCTAAACCATTGGCAAAGGATGTAGAACCAATTTTTTATGAATTTATAAGACCTTTAAAATATCAGCTAGATTATAAAAGAATACCAGTTAAAAAACCAGAAAAAGTTACAGAAATTGTAGCGCAAAACTAAATTATGGCTTTAAAAAACATCAATCCAACTAAAACAAATGCTTGGAAAGCATTAACAAATCATTTTGAGGAGAATAAAAACATCAATATAAAAGATTTATATAAAGATGATAACAGAAAACAAGAGTTTTCTTTAGAGTTCGATGATTTATTGGTTGATTTTTCTAAAAATAGAATCACAAATGAAACCATAGATTTATTGGTTGATTTAGCAAATGAGGTTGATTTAAAAGATGCTATTGAAAAACAATTTTCTGGAGAAATTATAAATGTAACTGAAGGTAGAGAGGTTTTGCATACAGCTTTAAGAAGTACTTCTGAAGATCCAATTTTAGTAAACGGAAAAAATATAAAACCTCAAATACAAGCAGCTTTAAGAAAAATTAAAAGTTTTTCTAACAAAGTTATTTCTGGTAAATGGAAAGGATATACAGGAAAGTCTATTACAGATATTGTAAATATTGGTATTGGTGGTTCTGATCTTGGTCCAGATATGATTGTAGAATCTTTAAAATTTTACAAAAATCAGTTAAACACCCATTTTGTTTCTAATATTGATGGTGATCATGTTTCTGAAATTATAAAAACCTTAAATCCAGAAACGACACTTTTTGTAATTGTATCTAAAACTTTTACAACACAAGAAACAATTACCAATGCAGAAACTATAAAGAATTGGTTTTTAAAATCGGCTACTATTTTTGATATCCCAAAACACTTTGTAGCAGTTTCCACTAATTTAGAAGCTGTAGATAACTTTGGTATTGATAAAAATAATGTGTTCCCAATGTGGAATTGGGTTGGTGGACGTTTCTCTCTATGGTCAGCAGTAGGTTTGTCTATAAGTTTATCTGTAGGTTTTAATAATTATAGAGCTTTGTTAGATGGTGCAGAAGAGATGGATTTGCATTATAGAAACACAGATTTTAAAGAAAACATTCCAGTAATCTTAGCTTTATTAAGTATTTGGTATAATAATTTTTATGGTGCAGAAACTGAAGCTGTTTTGCCATATTCTCAATACTTATCGAAACTTCCTAGTTATTTGCAACAAGCAATTATGGAAAGCAATGGAAAAGGTGTAGATAGAAATGGAGATAAAGTAGATTACCAAACAGGAACCATTGTTTGGGGAAGTACAGGTACTAATATGCAACACGCATTTATGCAATTAGTACATCAAGGAACAAAATTAATTCTAGCAGATTTTATTGGTTATAAGGAATCTTTATATGGTTTAACGGATCATCATAAAAAATTAATGGCAAATTATTATGGTCAAATGGAAGCTTTAGCTTTTGGTAAAACAAAAGAAGATGTACATTTAGAATTACAATTTTCTGGTGATAAAGAAAAAATAAATCAACTTTTACCTTTTAAAGTTTTTGAAGGTAATAGACCAAGTAACGCTATTCTTTTCGATAAGCTAACACCAAAATCTTTAGGTAAATTAGTGGCTTTGTACGAACATAAAATATACACTCAAGGTATTTTATGGAACATTTATAGTTATGATCAATTTGGAGTTGAATTAGGGAAAGAGCTTGCAAATAAGTTGCTAAAAGCTTAGACTTTTTATAGAGATTTTTCAAAAAACCTATTTGTTAATAAAAACCTAAAATTTTGTTAACAATATTGTTAATATTTAAATGTTTGATATTTAGCGTGAATAGGTATATTTTTATAAATTTACCTATCTTAATTTCCTGTTAAAACTTAACATTAAGTTAACATACCAAACCTGCAAAAAAGGGACTTTTGTGGAAAATTAATAACATAAAATTTAATAATGAAAAATTTTAAAAACTTATTATTTGTAGCCATGTTTTTTATAACAGCTACTGTTTTAGGACAAACTAAAATTACAGGTACTATTGTTGATGAAACAAATCAATCCTTACCTGGAGCAAGTGTTTTAGAAAAAGGAACTACAAATGGGGTTTCTGCAGATTTTGATGGTAAATTTAGCTTAACAGCAAAATCAAGTTCTGGAACATTAGTAATTTCTTTTATTGGTTATAAGTCTAGAGAAGTTTCTTTTTCTGCTGCAAACTCAAAATTGGGTTCAATTAAGTTAGAAGAAGATAATAGTTTAGATGAAATAATTGTAACAGCTACTTCATTTGCAATTGATAGAAAAACGCCAGTGGCTGTTTCTACTATTAGAGCTGCAGATATTGAGGCTAAATTAAGTAATCAAGAATTTCCAGAAATTTTAAAATCTACACCAGGTGTGTATGCTACAAAATCTGGTGGTGGTTATGGAGATGGAGAAATTAACTTACGTGGTTTTAGAACTCAAAACATTGCTGTAATGATTAATGGTATTCCTGTTAATGATATGGAAAATGGTGCAGTATACTGGTCTAACTGGGCAGGCTTGTCAGATGTTACTTCTGCAATGCAGGTTCAAAGAGGTTTAGGAGCATCTAAAGTTGCAGTGCCTTCTATTGGTGGAACAATAAATATTATTTCTAAATCAACAGACGCACTTAAAGGAGGTTCTATAGTAATGAGTACTGGTAATGATGGGTACCAAAAATATGGGATGACTTTATCTACAGGTTTAATGGATAATGGTTTTGCAGTAACAGCTTCTGCTTCTAAAGTTTCAGGAGAAGGTTATGTAGATGGTTTACAGTTTAGTGGTGTAAACTATTTTTTAAATGTTTCTAATCAAGTTAATGAAAACCACAAATTGTCTTTTAATGCAATTGGAACAATTCAAGAGCATGGACAAAGATTTAATAGACGAACTATTGCAGAATATAAAGCAACAGAACAAGGTGGAAAAAGATTTAATCCAGATTGGGGTTATAGAAATGGTAAAGTAGAAAATAGCTCTTTTAACTTTTATCATAAACCACAGATTTCTTTAAACCATGACTGGACAATTTCTGATAAAACATATTTAACAACTTCAGTTTATGCTTCTTTTGGTTCAGGAGGAGGAAGAAGAACTCAAGGAACAAAATTCTCTTCAGACTCTTATAGATTAGGAGACATAGATCAGCCTATTAACTTTGATCAAATAGTAGCAGAAAATATTGCAAGTGGTGCAAATGGAGCAACTGATATATTTGCAGCTTCTAAAAATTCTCATGAGTGGTATGGTGTTTTATCTACATTAAAAACTGATTTATCAGAAACCTTAACTTTGTCAGGAGGTATAGATGCAAGATCTTATGTTGGTTCTCACTGGTATGAAGTAACAGATCTTTTAGGAGGTCAGTATTTTTATAATGATGATCTTAAAGAAAAAACTGGTGGTCAAGCATTAAAAGTAGGAGATAAGTTTAATAAAGATTATGATGGTAAAGTAGGTAGATATGGTTTATTCGCACAATTAGAATATAGTAAAGATGATTTATCAGTATTTTTCTCAACTTCTGTATCTAACTCAGTATATAGTAAGGTAGATAGAATGTCTTATGGAGCTGAAGATAGAGAGTCTGAATCTGCTAGTTTTATAGGATATAGTACTAAAGGTGGTGCTAATTACAATCTAGACGAGAAACAAAAAGTATTTGCTAATATTGGGTATTTTTCTAGAGCTCCAATTTTTGATAATGTATTTGATAGCGATTATTCTGTGGAATTATATGATGGTGCATTAAATGAAAAAGTATTTAGTTTAGAGTTAGGTTATGGTTTTAAAACTCAAGTTTTTTCTGCCAATGTTAACTTATATAACACATCTTGGATAGATAGATTTATGACTTTTAGTCTTCCAGGTGCTGATGGAGAATTTATTACATCAAATGTTACAGGCTTAGATGCTTTACACCAAGGAATAGAAGTTGATTTCTTATTTAGACCAATGGATAAATTAGCTATTACTGGTATGGCTTCTTTAGGTAACTGGAGATGGAAAGATGATGCATCTGCAAATACTTTTAATGACACTACAGGTGAGTTGATAAGTAGTGAAACAATTTATGCAAAAGACTTGAAAGTTTCTGATGCTGCACAAACAACATTCGCATTTGGTCTTAAATATGATTTATTAGGCAAAACTAGTATCTCATTAGACTACAACTATGCTGGAGATAATTATGCAACTATGAATGTTACTGGTAGAACAGCAGATTCACCAGAAGAGGCAGATAGAACTAATACTTGGAAATTACCTAACTATCATTTATTTGATTTAGGATTAAGACATGGTTTTGAAATCGCTGGTTTAAATTCTACATTATCAGCAAACATGAACAATATTTTTGATGTAGAATATATATCAGATGCAAATAATGGTTCTAATTCAAGCTATGATACTGCTCAAGTTTATTACGGAGCAGGTAGAACATTTAGTTTAGGTTTAAAAGTTAAATTTTAGAAAAATAAAAAAATGAAAAAAATACTTTTATTATTAACAGTTTTTTCAATGGTATTCACTTCATGTGATCCATTAGAAGATATTTACGAAGAAGTTGAAGCAAGGGATATTAGTGGTGAAGTTACCTATACGCTTACTGATGATGATTATGAGTCATTAGGATTTGAAAGTCGTTACTTTAATTCAGAAGATGAAGCAAAATCTTTATTGCCAAGTTTTTTATCCAATAAATACCCACTTTGGGGTAATGGGTCTACAGCTTCAATTTCATATAAGTTAGAAATGTTAGGAGATTATACTGGAGCAGTAGAATATTCTTTAGCACTTACAGATTATCCATCAAATGTTACAGATAACGCTATAGCTTTTTATGATAGCGAAAATGCAAATGATTTTTTACCTACTATATTAGAAGCTAATTTTACAACAGCTGTTGAAGGAGATGTTGTTTTAGCTAAATATAACCAATATGTTGGTGAAACAGAAAATGGAATTACAGAATTTTATACGGCAGATTTTGCAGGAGAAGGAACTTTATTAGGTTACGAAGCAGTAAGTGTTAGTGGAGACCAAGTTTGGGAAGGAACAAATTATGGTGCAAAAATGACAGGTTTTGCTTCTGGAAATAGAAATCCAAATGAAGATTGGTTAATTTCTTCAGATATAGATTTAAGTAGTTTTCCTAATGCTACTTTAGAAACAACTCAAATTTTTAATTATGGTGATCCTTCTGGGTTTAGTGTTTTAATTTCAACTGATTATACTGACGATATTTCTGCAGCAACTTGGGATGTTATTGATTTAACGAATGTTCCTGATGGTACTAGTTGGGATGAAGTATTATCTAATCCATATAGTTTAGCTGCTTATAATGGAAAAACTATTAATATAGCATTTAAATATACATCTACATCAACTGACGCTGGAACTTACGAGGTTGTAAATGTTTCTTTGAAAGCTGCTGGTGTAGAAGGTGAAACAGAAGGTGTTTCAGAATTTTATACTTTTGATGGTAGTGCTTGGGAATTATCAGAAGGTGTTTACTATTTAAGTGATGCAGACTTTGATTCTATGGGAGAAAGCAGTGGTCAACCTGGTAGATATAATAATTTTAGTAGTTCAATTACTCCTAATGATTATTTACCTACTTTCCTTAAAAATAAATTTCCATATGCACAAGAAGGAGATGTATTCTCTTTAGTGTATAGATATTATGATGGTGGTGCTCTATTAAAAGGAAATACTTATTCTTATTCTAATGGTGTTTGGGGAGATTTTAACTATACTATAGATTTTTCACATGATGGTTCAAAATGGGCTCCAGCAACAAAATATGAACTTGTTGCAGAAGATTACACTTTAATTGCAAATACTTTTAGAACTGTAGAAGGTTATGAAGCTGCAGTTGCTAACTTAGAGAGCTATGGAAACATTAGTACTTTTAGTTGGGAAGAAGAACAAATAGATGCTGCAATTAATACGGTTTTAAAAACTCGTTTCCCAGATGCAGCAGAAGGACAAAATTTTGATGTTATTGTATATGTTTATAATGGGTCTTCCCAAAATATAACTATTAATTATACTCTTTCATCAGGCGTTTATATTAGAAGATAATATTTATAGTCTTTAATAAATTCTAAAAACCACCTCAATAGAGGTGGTTTTTTTATTTATAAAATTAGTAACTTTGTTTAAAGCAAAAACTCAATCAATATTATGAAAGAAGTACACTCATATTGGGCATATTTAGTCCTTTTAATTCTAATTTTTGCAGTAACAAATGCAATAATCGGTTTAACACAAAAAAAACAATTTACAGATAAAGATTTAAGAATCGGTTTATTTGCATTAATAGCAACGCATATTCAATTATTAATAGGCTTTGTTTGGTACTTTATGTCTCCTTGGTTTGATTTATTAATTTCAGATACTGCAACAGTTATGAAGACCAAAGAAGTTCGGTTATTAGCAGTCGAACATCCTTTAATGATGATTATTGCTATTGTTTTAATAACTATTGGTTGGTCTAAACATAAAAAGAAAACAACAGATACTGCAAAATTTAAAATGTTTGCAATATTTTACGGATTAGGATTGTTGGTTATTTTATCAAGAATCCCTTGGAATAATTGGTTTTAAAATATGAAAATATTAAGCTATTTCCTTTCACCAATATTTATATTGGTATTTGTATTACTATTGGTTATTTTTCATCCATTTCAATGGTTGGCATTTAATTTATTTGGTATTAAAGGACATGCAAAAGTAGTAGCAGTATTAAATTTATGTTTAATGAGGTCTATGTTACTTATTGGTGTTAATGTAAAGCTAATAAATAAACATAAATTACCAGAAAACTGCTCTTTAATTTTTGTGTCAAATCATCAAGCTACTTTCGATATTCCTCCAATTGGTTGGTATTTTAGAAAGCACAATCCAAAATTTGTGTCAAAAATTGAATTAGGTAAAGGAATACCAAGTATTTCTTATAATTTAAAAAAAGGTGGAGCAGCACTTATCAACAGAAAAGATCCGAAACAAGCTATTGGAGAATTGATAGAGTTTTCTAAAAGGATAAATAAAAATAAGTGGGGAGCAGCAATTTTTCCTGAAGGAACAAGAAGTAGAACAGGAGAACCCAAAAAATTTGCTGCAAATGGTTTAAAAATAATAACTAAATTCAACCAAGATGGTTATGTTGTACCTTTAACAATTAATAACTCTTGGAAAGTATTTAAATATGGTAAATTCCCATTAGGTATTGGAAGCCCAATTACAATTACCACACATGAACCTATAAAGATAGATTCAATACCATTTAATGAGCTATTAGCCAAAACAGAAACAATTATTAAAGAACATATAAAATAGAAAATTATGTCTATAAAAAATATAAGAAAAGAAGTAATGCTGACTCTAGAAAAGAGGATGCAACACTTTATGGATACCTATTTAATTCCTGCAGAAAAAATATGGCAACCAACCGATTTTTTGCCTAACTCTCAAAAAGATTCATTTATTACTGAAGTAGAAGAAATTAGAGAACTGTCTAAAGAACTACATGACGATTTTTGGGTAGTTTTAGTTGGTGATACAATCACAGAAGAAGCTTTACCAACCTACGAATCTTGGTTGTTAGATTTAGATGGTGTTTGTCAAGATCCTGATAATAGCTGGGCAAAATGGGTTAGAACTTGGACAGCTGAAGAAAACAGACATGGAGATGTTTTAAACAAATATTTGTATTTATCTGGACGTGTAAATATGCGTGAAGTAGAAATTTCTACCCAACACTTAATTGCAGATGGTTTTGATATTGGTACATCAACAGATCCATATAAAAACTTTGTGTATACAAGTTTCCAAGAATTGGCAACCTATGTTTCTCATAATAATGTAGCAAAAATAGCGCGTAAAAAAGGACACAAAGCTTTGGCTAAAATGTCTAAAATTATTGCTGGAGATGAAATGCGTCATCACCAAGCATATGCACATTTTGTAAAAGAAATTTTTAAGATTGATGGTAGTGAAATGATGCTAGCTTTTCAACACATGATGAAGCATAAAATTGTGATGCCAGCCATGCATTTAAGAGAATCTTTTGGAGAAAAAGGAAGTTTGTTTGATGATTTTTCTACAGTAGCACAAAGATTGGGTGTTTATACAGGTTTTGATTATGTTGATATTTTAAAGAAATTGACAGAAACTTGGGAAATAGATAAAATTACAAATCTTACACCAGAAGCTGAAAAAGCAAGAGATTATTTAATGAAATTACCAGACAGAATGTATAGAATTACAGAAAGGATTAAAGTTCCTGATACACAATTTCAGTTCAAATGGATGTTACCTGCGTAATTTAGTTTAGAAATAATACTACAATAACTAGTCATAAAAAAGTTCCTAATTATTCAAAATCTTTGAATAATTAGGAACTTTTTATTTTAGATAACTCTAAACAATCTCCATTTTCTGCAATAAAAAAGAAGCATTCATGTTTTTACAAATTCCGTTTTTTAAAGTATAATCGAAATGCAATTCGTTGTTGATAATTTCTGCATCAAAATAATAGTTTTTAATTGTCGGAAACTCATTTTCTAATTCGCACAAGCTCACATCATGTGTGGCAATAATTCCTGTAGATTTCGATTTTGTGAGTTTTTCCACAAATTTTAAAGAACCAATGGCTTTGTCTTTGCTGTTTGTCCCTTTTAAAATTTCATCTAAAATGATAAAATAATGATTGTCTTTTATCTCATCAACAATAAATTTTAAGCGTTTTAATTCAGAATAAAAATACGACTCATCTTCTGTTAAAGAATCTGTAGTTCGCATACTTGTAATTAGTTTTATAGGCGAATATGTAAAACTTTCTGCACAAACTGGCAAACCACAATTTGCCATTACAATAGATAAAGAAACCGTTCTTAAAAACGTACTTTTTCCAGCCATATTTGCTCCAGTTACAATAAAAAACTGCTCATCATCAATTATAAAATCATTATCGACTCTTTTATTAACTTTTAATAAAGGATGCCCTAAATTGGTTGATTTTATAACTTCTTTTTCTTTTGAAATTTCTGGGAAAATAAATTTTGGATGATTAAATTTAAAGTTTGCTAATGAGTTTTGGGCATCAAAATAAGCAACTACTTCAAACCACTTTTCTACAGTATTTTTATAGTTTTCAATCCATTTTTCAACTTTACGTGCGTTGTAAATTTCTAAGAGAAATAAACCATTTCCTAAAACCGAAATAATAATATTACTTCGTTGATCAAAAGCATCTAAAATTTTAGAAAATTCTTTAAAAATTACAGACGCTTTTTTATTTTCTGATTGAATTATTTTTTGATGCTGAACTAAATTTTTAGCAGTAAAATTTTCGGTTTCAATTTCATTTAACAATTGATGATATTGTTTAAAAGTATCTCTAATTTTATCTGTTTCTGCGTATAAATTATTTGTCTTTTTCAAAAATCTACCTGTAATAAATAGTCCAATAAAAAACCAAATCATTATATAATTAAAAGAAATAAGTCCAAAGGAAACCAAGCCAATTAAAGTTATGGAAATAATTGAAAACGCAATTTGTAAGGTTGATAAAAATTTAGGAAAAACAGATTTGTAATTAATAATCCACTCTGATATAAATGCTGTTTTATTTTTTACAGTCACTAAATTTGCCAAAGCAGAAAAATGTTGACGCCATTTTACGTTTTTAGAAAGTTCGTTAATTGCATGTTGTTTTTCAAAAATTCCATCTGTTTTATTTTCAGTAAAAACGTTTGCTAAAGCAGCTTTTCCATCGATAGTAGAAGTTCTATTTATATACTGGAAGAACGAACCAATACCAAATAAATCAATATCATTACTGTAAAAATGAGCAGGATTTACAAACTCTGTTCCATCTTCTAAATGATGAAAATCACGATTTAAAACTTTAATTTCTGTTTTATGAATGGCTATTTTTGCATCAACAATTGCTTTTTCTCTTTTTAAGTTGATGAATTTTGTCACCAAAAAAGAAAACAATAAAATACCTAAAAAAGCAACGATAAAAACATCTGGATAATTCCCAAAAGTTAGGTAAACTAAAAAGCAGGTAACTAAAAAAACAGCAAACCTGAAAATTCCTAAATTGATTAATTTCTTTTTCAATTTAAAAGATTCCTTTTCTGATTCAATTTTTTGTTGCTTATAAAACTCTAAAGGATTCGTCATGTACTTATTTTCGTTCTTTAAATTTAACATTTAGTTGTGTTGCTAAATCTCTTCCATAAATAACTGCATTATCAATTTCATCAAATGCTGCAATTTTGTATTTATTCTTTCTAACATCCCAAATATTTACTTCACATTCATCTCTCTGATTTAAAAAAGTAGAAACTCTATCTAATTTTTTAAAATTTTTCCAGAATCCGTAACCAAAAGGACCAATAAAATAAAAGGTTCGATATTTCATTTCTTCAAAATTGAAATGGTGGGAAGCAGAAATAGAAAACTTAATAGCAATAATTAAAGGAATCAAAATACCAAATACAATACTTCGTTGTTTCTTATGTGATTTTAACTCAAAAAAAGAAATGTCTGAAATAAAAAATTTATAAAGTAAAAAAACAAATAGAGAATAAAATATAGAAGCTATTATCCTATTCAAAATAGATTTTTTACCAAAAAATATAATTACATTCTTAGTCTCCATAAGATGAAATTCCACCTGTCAAATTTAAGACTTTTAAATTTGGATATTTCTTTTTTAACCTCTCTGTAGCTCTGTAACTATTCAAACCTCTTTGGCAAACCATAATATAGGTTTTAGTTTCATCTATTTTGATTTTTTCAGCATCAAATTTATTAATATGGATGGTTTGATTCACTTCAAAAGGCAATTTTAAATTGTTTAAAACAGCAATAATTTCAAGATCTTTAGAAGTTTTTATGTCTGATAATTTTTCTTTTAATGCTGATGCAGATATTTGCCAATCTTCATTTTGAGTATTACAAATTGCGTTAACATACGTTTGTGTTTTAAAAATTTTAGCAATTTTATCTTTTAAAACGGTTGGTTTTAACTTCATTTTTAGTTGCGTGTTTTGGAGGGAATTATAAATTAATAATTCATTTGTTAAAGGTTTTCCAATTCCAGTAACTAGTTTTAAAACCTCATTAACTTGTTGTTTGGCAATCAACCCAACAATGGAATTTAAAGTTCCTGCTTCTTCACAATTAGGAATATCTGTTGCCATTTTCGGAAAAGCATCTCTTAAATTAGTGGAATAACTTCCCTCTTTTTGCAACACATTAAAAGTAGCAACATAACCATCAAACTTATATAAAGAACCATAAACAAGTGGTTTCTTTTTGATGACACAAGCATCATTTAACAAGTATTTTGTTGGTAAGGAATCTGTTCCATCTACAATAATATCAACGTTTTCTATCAATTCAAAAACATTGTCTTTTGTAATTGGTTTGTTCGTAAAATTAACTTCTGTAAAAGGTGCTCTTTTTTTTATAAATTCTGATAAAACTGCTGCTTTTGATTGACCAACATCTTCTAAAGAAAAGAAAACTTGTCTGTGTAAATTGGTTATATCAATGGTGTCAAAATCTACCAAATGGATTTTTCCAATACCACTTGCAGCTAAATAAACAGCAATCGGACTTCCTAAACCACCACAACCAACCACTAAAACAGCAGCGTTTTGTAGTTTTTGTTGCCCAACTTCACCAATTTCTGATAAAGTGATTTGACGTTTAAAAAGTTGATTTTTTGTGGGTTTCATATTAATCTAAATAAGCCATATTTACATAATCATAAATCATTTTTACATTCTCTTTTTTAAGTTGATTAAAAGTATGTTCATAAGAAAAACTAACATAACTTTTGGTAGTTTCCAAAGCTTGGATATTCAAAGAGTCTAAAAGCTTCTTTTCGTTAATTGAATATTGATAAAAGTAATCAAATGTTAAATTTTCATTTGCCAAAGCTGGTCCAACCAATCTTCTATCAATTTTATGACAAGATGCGCATAAACTTTTAAATAACTTTCTTCCTTCTGTTTGATTCTCATTCAAAATTTTACCATTATAAGTAATGTAATCTGGTGTTCCACAAACTCCAATTTCTTCTTGGAAAGAATTACTATAAAATACAGATATAGATAGAATGATTAAAAAAACCACAATAAAAGATAATACTATTTGGTTTCTATTACTCATTTATCTCCTTTTTAGCAACCTTAAACTCTTCTGGAGTATTTATATTTCTGATAAAATCATCTTCAATTTCTACAATTTCAACATCCGAATTAATTAACATTTTACGTGGACAAGAGTAGCCTTGAGCTAAATATTGTAACAAAATAGGATATGCTTTTGGCTCGTAAATGGTTATTAAAGGCTCTACAAATTCCTTGCTTTTTCCTTTAATTGCTGTTGCAGCTTTACTTGGATTTCTATGTTTTAACAGCAATTCAATAACTTCTTCATTTACAAAAGGAACATCTGTTGCTAATACAAGCCAAGCCGAATTTGGGTCTTTTTGAAACGCAGAACAAATGCCTCCAAAAGGTCCTAAATTCAGAAATTTATCGTGAATTTCATTTTCAATTTCTGATGAATTTTGAACAGAATAAAACGTTTCTAAATTGTTACGCTCTAGTAATTCTTTTGCAAATTCTTTTTGTGGTTTTCCAAAATAGTTAAGCTCAGCTTTATCTGTTCCCATTCTTGTACTTTTTCCACCAACCAAAACCAACCCTTTTACAGGCGCAATTTTTTCTTGAATCAAGTTATTGATGTGATCTGCAATTTTATCAACTTCATCAATTGTATAGCAAAGCTTGTTTTTTATATTTGGATATTTCTCAACCAAAAAATCAAAAAATTCGGTATCTTTTTTTAGTTTGATGATAAACTGAACTCTATTTAATTGTTCTAATCTTTTTAAAACTGAAGCTTCTTTTGCTTCATCTAAAACTAAAATTTGTTTTGAACCTTCATAATGATTTCCGTTGATAAAAACATAATCAAATTGTGCAAAATCCAAACGTTGCTGAAATTTGTTTACGTTTCCTGAAGTCGTAATTTGTAAATTTCCTTCATGATGAAAAACATATTCTGATAAACTATAATTGTCATCTCGAGCGTAGTCGAGAGATTTTGCGTGAGAAGCATCAAAATACGCCAACTTGTAGTTTGATAATTTTTGAGAAACTTGACGCACTAAATCAGCTATAATGTTACAATTTGTGCCTAAAATTGCAATTTCATTTGGTGCAAAATTATCATTATCTCTTCTTTCTAGGTTTGTATGTTTGCTATGTTTAGCCATTTTTTATATCCGATTTTCCTCCCGTTTTTTCTACTAATTTCACTTCTTTAATTACCATTTGCTGACTGATACTTTTGCACATATCATAAATAGCTAAACAGGTAATATTTGCGCCAGTTAATGCTTCCATTTCTACGCCTGTTTTTCCTTCGATAGTTACTTCGCAAAAGACTTCTATGTTTTCTAAATCGATAATATTAATATCAATATCTACTCCATTAATCAATAATGGATGACACATAGGAATCAATTCTGATGTTTTTTTTACGCCTTGAATTCCTGCAATTATAGCTGTTTGAAAAACAGGGCCTTTTTTGGTGATTAACTCATCACTCGTAAAATGAGAAATCACTTCTTTTCCTAAAAACATCGTTGCTTTTGCAATGGCTGTTCTTTTGGTAATTTTCTTGTCAGAAACGTTAACCATTTTAGGATTGTTTTTGGAGTTTAAGTGTGAAAACATATTAGTATTGTAAGGATTAAATTCTTTAATATCGGATTCTAACACTTCTATTTCTGGTTTCAAAAATTCTCTAAAAAAACTTGATTTTTTTACAGGTCTTTCTGAATAAAATGCTTCTTCAACATCTTCTAGTTTATATTTTTCTGATAATTTGAATGTTGAAAAGTTTGATCCTAAAAAAGATAGAAAAGCATGTGTTGTATTCAAAAAACCAAAGTCAGTATAAAAACCATTTTCTTTTTTTAAATAATAAGCTTTATTTTTAATTTTTGCATACCTAAAACCTAAATCCTTAAGAGTTTGATAAACACCTCTTTGATGAAACTCTAACTTACCATTTTTTGAATTCTCGAAAATTACTTTTTGCATTATTTAAATCTTATTATTGGATAAACCTCTCCACTTTTAAACTCACTTTTATGACTTGGCAATTGAATAAACGCATCTGCATGTACCAAACTTGCTAAATCTCCAGAACCATTTCCTTGAATTGGAGTTGCAATTAAATTTCCATTTTTACAGCTTAATTTTACTTGTAAAAAATAAACCAAATCAGGTTTAAAAGTGACGTTTTCGGCTAAAATTGCAGTTTCTTGTTCAACTTTTAAATTTACTGATTTGTAATACCAAGGATAAAAGTACGCCAAACAATTTACAAATGTCGAAATTGGGTTTCCTGGAAATGCAAATAATTTGCAGTTTTCAGTTTGTCCAAACCAAAAAGGTTTTCCTGGTCTTTGAGCAACTTTATGGAATAGTTTTTCTACACCTAATTCATCAAAAACTTCTGGTAAAAAATCGAATTTTCCTTTGCTAACTGCGCCACTAAAAAGCAACACATCATAATCTTGTAAATAGTTTTTTATTTTCGATTTTAAAATAGGTTTATCATCTGTAATATGAGCAGTTTCTGAAGAGATATTCAATCTTTCTAACAAAGAAACCAGCGTAAAAACATTACTTCTTCTTATTTGATGTTCCAAAGGAATTTCGTCTACGCCAACTAATTCATCACCTGTAGAAATAATCATTATTTTAGGTTGTTTTGCAACTTTTACAAACGATTTTCCAACAGTTGCTAAAACTCCAACTTCTGCTGCTGATATCTTCATGTTTTCAGCAATTAACACATCACCAACTTTTCCATCTTTTCCTTTATGATGCACATTTTGGTCCTCATTAATTTTATCAATATTGATGGTAGCAACTCCATTTTCGATTATTACATCTTCATATCTTATAACAGTATTTGCGTTGTTTGGCAACACTGCACCTGTCATCACTTCAATACAATTTTGATTGTTTTTGAGTGTAATTTGTTCACTTCCTGCAGCTTGAATTCCTTCTATTTTAAAACTCAATTGTCTGTTCGAGCGCAGTCGAGAACTGAATTCATAATAATCAATGGCAATTCCATCCATAGCAACTCTATTAAAAGGAGGGAAATCTCTATCTGCAACAATTTCTTCTTTTAAAATTCTACCAACAGATTTTATAAATGGAATTTTTTCAACCCCAAAATCTTGTGTTGCCTTTAAAACTAACTGTAAAGCGTTTTCTACTGAAATCATTGTTTATAAAATGTGTAATCGTTGAAATGTGTAATTGTGTAATTGAAAAAATGTAAATTTTATACCTAAAGTTCCATAGACATCAAAACCATTTTCAATTCCATATAGGTGAAACTAGCATCTACTTTTTCTTTTAATGCTGTTAACCCTTTTGTATCGCCAACTTCTTCTATTTCGTTTCTAATCTTTTTGTAGCGTTTTAAATCCATCAATTCTAAAACATCAATTTCTCCTGAAGGAATAAAACTCGCTAAATGATTTTCAATAGTTCCAGCAGTTAAACTTCTTTCTTTGGCAACTTCTTTGATGGATAAACCAGATTTAAATAACTCAAACGTAATTTGTTTGGTCGATTTTTTATCCTCTTTTTTCTGCTCGTTAAATTTATTAATTCCGTTTTTTGTGCAATATTCGTTAATGGCTTCCAAAATTTCATCACCATATTTGGCAACTCTGGTTTTTCCCATTCCAACAATCGCCAACAGTTCTTTTTCTGTTCTTGGCAATTCGTCACACATAGCGTATAAAGATTCTTGTGTAAATATTTGAAAAGCAGCAATGTTTTCTGCAATTCGAATGCTATCTCTTAATTCTCGCAATTTTAAAGCCAAAATAGGATCACGTTTAGAAGCTACTTTTTTCTTCTTTTTAGGTTCCGTCTTTTGTAAAACTGACTTTGCTCTAACCTCTAAATAATCTTTGGTTTTAAATCCATTTGTCATTTTTTGTAAGGCAAATAACTTTTCTTCTAATTTTTCTTGAAGCGAATCAAACTGTTTTGAAAAATCTGCTTTTACAGCTTTGTTATCAGTCGAAAACTGAATTGCATCCAAAGGTTTTTCAATATTATTTTTAGTTTGATTTAAAAAATAATCAATCGCTTTTGTAAAACGTTCTTGAATTTGAGAACTATTTTCTGGCAAAATATTAGCTTTAGAAATTTGTAAAAGTTGATTTTTAAATCCGTTAGAAACTTTCATTAAAGCCACAACTCCATCATCTTTTATGGTTTGTAAATGATTAATAACATCACCTTTTATACTGGTTTGATTTCTGTAATAAATATCAATTAAACGTGTTATAGGATATAAAAATGGCTGATAATCTAACAATTCTATAATTAAATTTAATTGAAAATGTTTTTCGGATTCGTTTAAAATCGATTCATCAGGATGATTTTCGGCTACATTTTCATTAAAAATACTAACAGTTTTATCGTTGATAATAGCATTGCTTGTAATTTTGGTTTTTAACACCAAACCCTCTAAAGAAGTACATCTACTTAAAGCTACATACGTTTGTCCATGAGCAAAGGAAGCTTCTGCATCTATAATTGCTTTTTCGAATGTTAAACCTTGACTTTTATGAATGGTAATTGCCCAAGCCAAACGTAAAGGAATTTGTGTAAAAGAACCAATTAACTCTTCTTTAATTGCTTTTGTTTCATCATTTATGGAATAATTAATATTAGACCATGTTTCTCTTTCTGTTACAATTTCATCTGCATCATTTGGACATTTTACAGTAACAGCATCTTTAGAAATTTTTGTAATAATTCCTATTTTTCCGTTAAAATATCTTTTTTCTTGTGATGAATCATTTTTGATGAACATTACTTGTGCACCTAATTTCAACTCTAATTTTTCATCATTAGGAAACGAGTTTTCATTAAACTTTCCAGAAATTTCAGCTTTAAAGAAAGCACTTTTATCTTTCAGTTTATTCAGCTCAGAATTGTTAATTAAATTTGCTCTGTTATTATGAGTTGTTAAGGTAATAAAACCTTCCTCTTTACTTGGCGAAAAAGACGGATTGTAATTTCTGTTTAAAGTATCTGCAGATTCGTTAGATAAAGTATCTGTTCTAACTTCATTTAAAATTTTGATAAAATCTTCGTTTTTCTGACGATAAATATGTTTCAATTCAATAGAAACTACATTGGCTTCTTGAAAGGCTTTTGAGCTAAAAAAATAGACAGTTTCATAATGAGGTTGTAACAAACTCCATTCATTTGGTCTTACAACTGGGGCTAATTGTTGTAAATCTCCAATCATTAAAATTTGTGCGCCACCAAAAACTTTATTTCGGTTTTTATAACGACGCATCACTTGGTCAATTCCATCTAACAAATCTGCTCTAACCATAGAGATTTCATCAATAATTACTAAATCTAACGATTTTATGATATCGATCTTCGTTTTAGAAAAACGTCTTTGCTGGCTATTTGGTGGCTGATTTGGTAAAATTGGGCAAAAAGGCATTTGAAAAAAAGAGTGAATTGTAACACCCTTTGCATTAATGGCTGCAACTCCTGTTGGAGCAACAATAACCATTCTTTTTAAAGATTCGTTTTTAATTTGATGTAAAAAAGTTGTTTTTCCTGTACCTGCTTTTCCTGTGATAAATAAATTTCTATCGGTTTTTTCGATAAAGTTTAGGGCAAGTTCTAATTCAGGATTTCTTGGCATTTTTACTTTTTGATGCAAGGTAAATAATTAAAAATTATTTTAACAAAGTAGTTATGGTAAAACGCTATTTTCTTGAATGGATCCCATAAAGAAGTTTTAAAAAAGTGGAATTTATATAATTTAAAAAATGAGCTTATTTTTATTTGTTATATTCGGATGTTACCACACATTTTTATTTTGAATAAATTAAATTTTAATAACTTTTGAAGTTAGAACTTTTCTCGTTTCAGTATGGATTTTTATGATGTATAATCCTGTTTTAAATTCCATTAAGTCTATAGAACTTTTGTCAAATACTTTCAATTTTTTACCTGATATGTCATAGAGAATAATTTTTTCAATATTGTGATTCTGTATATTTATATTTAAAATATCTGAAGTTGGATTTGGATATAGGGTGAAATCGTCTTCAATATTATCAATAGTAATATCGTCGACACTTAGAATGTTATTTAAGGTTCCATAGTTGTGAATAAAACCTCTAAACCAACTATATTCGTTAAACGTATAGATTCTATCTCCAAATTGGCCAACCATTATTAAATTTCCTTGATTATCCAATTTTGAATACCAATTGTGTAAAAAACCTTTTGTTTTAAAATAATCAATAATTTCACCCTTTTGATTTATTATTCTAACACTATTTTCAAAACTAGTTCCCAATAGCATATAATTTTCTAAAGCCATCAAGTAAGGATTGTGTGTATTAATGGTTTCACCCAAAGTAATAAAGTTTAAATTTTCATCTAATATTAGCGTACTGTTATCATCTAGGTAAAGGAAAATATTTCCATTTTTGAATGTTTTAAACGTTGCAATATCATCAGATGTATTATAGTAGCTATAAGAATTATTAATATCTATTTTATTTAATTTTCTTTCTCCAGAATAATCTGTAGCAAAAAGCAAAGTCCCCTCTTCATCAATTTCATATTTATAAATGCCATAATTGTTAGATAAATTTCTAGTAAATAATTTTACTCCGTTTTTATATAAATATAAAAAATCTGGTGTATTGTTTGTAATTTCTTCATATGTGTAGAAATAATAATCATTCTCAATGGAAAAAATTTCTAAAAACTCTTCATGACCTATATTAATTTCTTCCATAAGATTTCCGTTTTCTTTGTCTAAAATATGCAATATGCTAGCATCCTCATAAAGAAAATAGTTTTCAGCCATAAAAATTAAATTTTCATTTACATGAAATTTATCAGCAACATACGTTGTATTTATAAAATCAAAATCACCATTTGGATTCACTTTATACAAGTCGTAGCCTAAACCATAATTATCTCCTGATCTAGGTAAATTAAGATAAAGGTGATTTGAATCATCAATAAAAAAATCGATATCTCTACCTCCGTGATTTACTAGGTTAAATATGTGTTCTGGAACCTCTGTTTCCCAAATTTTATTTAAATTGGAATCATATTTAATGATTCTTTTATTAAGATATGGGTTAGCACCTCCTATTCCTAAATATTCTGGTCCCATTTTTTCTGTTACTAATACAAGATAATTATTGTCATTATCAATAATTACTTTTTGCTGAAATGCTTTAGATGTCCCAATACCTGAAAATGAATAATTATTGACTATTTGTGTATCATTTAGTTTTTCTGAATAAATATCTAGTTGGGTAAAATAATCGGACTCAGGAAACATTTTATTATAACGAGTTCCAATTGTAGCTATTGATTGGTTATCAATGTTCACAAAATCTATTAACTCATATGAATTTGATGTATTAAATGATTTTAATTCAATATGTTCATTAGAAAATAATCGAATGTTTGAATTACTAGTTGTAATAAAGAATGTGTTATCTTTATTTTTCTTAAAACCGGTTGCTAAAAAATTATTGGTATTGGATGTAGCTTCTAAAAGATTATTTTCATCTACACTTATAAAGTCAATTGTATTTTTATTCAGATTGTTTGCAAGAACAGTAATTTCATCTTGCTCGTTAATGAAAGAACCTATTAAAAAATAATTTTCAACATCTGATGTGTTGTTTGAATATACAAGCGTATTAGAATTATCTATTTTAGATAAATTAATTTTTTTTTTAGTATCGTTATTTGACGTATTGTAACAAGTTATATAACAATTTTCGCTATCATCAATATGCATTGTAACCTGTCCTGAGATTACTGCATTATTATAATAACTAGTAAAAGTTGCATTATTAATTTCAGATATTGAGATATTATTTTCGGTTTGAATCTTATAAAATTTATAGGAATTTGTATAATTAGTAATATCTAGTTCAGCAATTAAAAAATAATATTTTTCATTTTTAATAACTCCTTTTATGCCATTTTGTGGTATGTCTAGACTAAAAGAATCTAAGATATCTCCTTGGTTACTAATTTTTAAAAAAGTAAAACTATTAGCTTGGGATGATTGATTGTCAACAGGGGAATATACAAGATTCATAGTGCCATCGCTATTTAGTTGAGCATCTAGATATCTATAATCTACATAATCTGAACCATCGATATTACCTATGGTTTCGTTAAATACAAGTTCGCCTGTTTCACTATATTTTACAATAAATATTAAACCGTTAGAATAAGATGCATTAAATGCACTTCTGCCTAAAATATAAAGTTCATTATTAGAGCTGATAAATGATTTTATAGGAATGTCGTATGATAAATCTGTAAGAATAGATATTTTTTTTTGCCAGACTAAATTGAAATTTTCATCCATTTTAGTGGTAATTATATCAGTAAATGTTGAGTCTTTTTCTGTAGTTCCAACGATAATTGTATTTTTATTAGCATCTACGTTTGAAAAATATGAGATATCTCTATTTGTATGCTTGTTTAACCCAAAAGATTCACTTCTAATAGGTGTTAATACATCTTGAGAAAAAAAATGAATTTGCGAAATAATGAAGATAGTAAGTAGTATTTTTCTTTTCATGAGTTTTGTTTAAATGTGTGGTAACTTGTTATATAATAACTTTTATCACGCATATCCCGTAAAAATAACGTGATATAATACTTTTTAAGTTGCTGTTATTCTGTAAATATAGTTTTTTTAAAGCTGAAGTTTCTCTGCTAAAATAAAACTTTTTAAAAGCAAAATGTTCAGTTAAAAGTATAAGATTTAATGTTATTTACAAGTGAAAATCTTAAGAGCGTAAAATCTTTTCCATTTTTCTACCTTTAGCCAATTCGTCAATTAGTTTTTCCATTTGTCTGCATTGTTTATAGATTTCAAATTCGTTTTCTATTTCTTCAATTCTATAACCACAAACTACACCTTTAATAAGATGTGCATTCGGATGGAATTTTGCTCTCTCAAAAAATGTTCTGAACGTTGCTTTTTCTTCAATAAGTGATTGTAGTTTCTTTTCATTAAAACCAGTAAGCCATTCTATAGCTTGATGAAGCTCTTGTTTGGTTCTACCGTTTTTTTCTAACCTATTTAAGTAATGTGGGTAAATAGATGCAAAAATCATATTTGCAACTTGTTCGTTTTTTTTGGCGGTGACTTTCATCTTATTTAAATTTTGTAATAGCAATTTACAAAATTTCTCGAATCACAAAGCCAGCAAACAAGTTTAGCCCAGATTGAAACGACATCCTTTTTTCTTAGTTCGAGTGAATTTGCCTTTTTGCAAATTTGTATCGAGAACTCAGAAAAAAGATATAGTGGAAAGCTGGAAATAGCTTCAAATAAAAAATCCTAAGCAAAAGCTCAGGATTTTAATATTTAGCTAGCAACGTTGTTGCTTACATTTCTAATGCTCTTTCTACATTATTATCCATTAACAACTCAACTGGGTTTTCTAAAGCTTCTTTAACAGCTACTAAGAACCCAACAGATTCTCTACCATCTACAATTCTGTGATCGTAAGAAAGTGCCACATACATAATTGGTTGAATTACAATACCACCATTCACAGCCATTGGTCTGTTTACAATGTTATGCATTCCTAAAATTCCACTTTGAGGAGGGTTGATAATTGGTGTTGATAACATAGAACCAAAAACACCACCATTGGTAATTGTGAATGTTCCACCAGTCATTTCATCAACAGTAATTTGCCCATCTCTAGCTCTAATTGCCAAACGTTTTACTTCGCTTTCAACGCCTCTAAAAGATAAGTTTTCTGCGTTTCTAATTACAGGAACCATTAAACCTTTTGGCCCAGAAACTGCAATAGAAATATCTTGAAAATCTTGTTTTATTTGGAAATCTCCATCAATCATAGAATTTACATCAGGATACATTTTTAATGCTCTAACAACGGCTAATGTAAAGAAAGACATAAATCCTAAACCAACTCCGTGTTTCGATTTAAAAGCCTCTTTATATTGTGTACGTAAATCGAAAATTGGCTGCATGTTTACTTCGTTAAACGTTGTTAACATTGCAGTTTCATTTTTAACAGCTACTAAACGTTCTGCTACTTTTCTACGCAACATAGACATTTTTTTGCGCTCTGTATTTCTTGAACCATTTGCTGGTTGAGTTCCCATAGATGGTACTGCATTTACAGCATCATCTTTAGTAATTCTACCATCTTTTCCTGTTCCTTTTACAGATTTAGAATCGATTCCTTTTTCTGCTAAAACCTTTTTTGCAGCTGGTGAAGCTACACCAGAAGCATATGTTTCTTTTTTCTCAACAGCAGGCGAAACTTTTTCTTCTTTTGTTGGTGCTTCTTTAGTTGGTTTTTCTTCTTTTTCAGAAGCGTCTCCACTAGGTTTTGCAGCACTTGTGTCTATCAAACAAACAACTGCTCCAACAGCAACAGCATCACCTTCTTCTGCTTTTAATGTAATGATTCCACTTTCTTCTGCAGGCAATTCTAAAGTTGCTTTGTCAGAATCTACTTCTGCAATCGGTTGATCTTTCTCTACATAATCTCCATCTTCAACTAGCCAAGTTGCAATTTCTACTTCTGTAATCGATTCTCCTGGAGAAGGAACTTTCATTTCTAAAACACTCATGGTTTCTTGTTTTGCAAATGCTGAAGTTTTTTCAGCATCTATTGTTTAATTTTCTAATTTATTTTATCCTGCAAAGCTTACGAAGCTTTTTAGGTATTTTCTTTTTTTGGGCGTTTTAACAGGCTTTCCACTATATCTTTTAGCTTGAAAAAAGCAAAAAGGATGTCGTTTCAATCCTTAACGCGTTTACTCACTGTCATTAAAAACACTATCAATAACTGCTTTATGACGTTTTTTAAATCTTGTGCTAGAACCTGCTGCAGGAACTGCATAATATTTTCTAGAACGTACAGTTAATTTTACCAACTCAAAACGTTGCAACATATAACTCCAAGCACCCATATTTCTTGGTTCTTCTTGTGCCCAAATATATTCTTCGATATTTGGATACCTATCAATAACTGCTTGAATTTTTTCTTTATGTAAAGGGAATAATTGCTCAATTCTTACCAAAGCAATATCTTCTCTGTTTAAATTTTCTCTTTCCTCTAATAAATCATAATAGAATTTACCCATACAAAAAACCATTTTCTTTACATTCTTTGGGTTTAAAGTATCATCAATTACCTCTTGGAATTCGCCTGTTGCTAATTCCTGAATTGAATTCACCACTTTTGGATGACGTAATAAACTTTTTGGTGTAAATACAATTAAAGGTTTTCTGTAATCGCGCTTCATTTGACGACGCAATAAATGAAAGAAATTTGCAGGTGTTGTACAATTAGCAACAGACATATTGTCTTCTGCACATAATTGCAAATAACGCTCTATTCTTGCAGATGAATGCTCTGAACCTTGCCCTTCATAACCATGAGGTAATAAAACTACAATTCCATTTTGTGCTTTCCATTTATCTTCTGCAGCAGAAATATATTGATCGAACATAATTTGAGCTCCGTTTGAAAAATCTCCAAACTGTGCTTCCCAAATTGTTAATGTATTTGGGTTTGCCATTGCATAACCATAATCGAATCCTAAAACTGCATATTCAGATAATAACGAGTTATAAATCGTCATTTGTCCTTTAGACTTTGGATTTAGGTTCAATAAATTTATTCTTTCCTCAGTAACTTCATCACGTAAAATAGCATGTCTGTGAGAGAATGTTCCTCTTTCTACATCTTGTCCAGAGATTCTTACATTAAAACCTTCTTCCATTAAAGAACCATAAGCCAAGTTCTCTGCCATTCCCCAATCTAATTGATTCGTTTCAAAAGCCATTTTAGCTCTTCCTTGTAAAATACGTTCTGCTTTTCTTACAAATTTTACATTTTCTGGCACTGTAGATACTACTTTTGCAATATTGTTTAAACCATCTTCGGTATATTTTGTATCGACAGTTTTTAACATTTCTTCTTGATCTTGGCGTTCAAAACCTTCCCAAGTAGATTCCATAAACTCTTCTACTTTAGAGTTTTTATCTTTTTTAGAATTGTCGAATTCTGTTTCCAACATTCCTTTAAATTCTTCTGTAATTTCATCAACAAAAGAAGCACTTATAGATTGTTCTTCTAACAATTTAGCTGCATAAATTTCTTTTGGATTTTTGTGTTTAGAAATTGCTTTGTATAATTTTGGTTGTGTAAAACGAGGTTCATCACCTTCATTATGCCCATATTTTCTATAGCCTAATAAATCGATAAAAATATCCGTTTCAAATTTCATTCTAAATTCTAAAGCCATTTGCATTGCATGACAAACAGCTTCAGTATCATCTGCATTTACATGTAAAACAGGCGATAATGTTACTTTAGCAACATCTGTACAATACGTACTTGAACGTGCATCTAAATAATTTGTGGTAAAACCAATTTGATTATTTACAACAATATGAATTGTTCCACCAGTTTTATAACCGTTCAATTTTGCCATTTGAACAATTTCATAGGCAATTCCTTGTCCAGCAATTGCAGCATCACCATGTATAACTATTGGAAGAATTTTGCTAGAATCTCCATCATATTTTCTGTCGATTTTTGCTCTTGTAATTCCTTCTGCAACAGCTGCAACCGTTTCTAAATGCGATGGATTTGGCACTAAGTTCATCTTAATTTCATTTCCATCTCTGTAAGTTTTACTCAATGTTAAACCTAAATGATATTTTACATCACCATCGATATCTTCATCTTCGAAATCTTTACCTTCAAACTCACTAAATAAATCTCTAACTGGTTTTTTAAAGATGTTTACTAAGGTGTTTAAACGACCTCTGTGAGCCATTCCTAAAACACATTCTTTAACCCCATACAATTCTGCAGCATCTCTTAGCATTACACTAATTCCAGGAATTAGCGTTTCACCACCTTCTAAAGAGAATCTTTTTTGACCCACATATTTAGTTTGTAAAAAACTCTCGAAAGTTACTGCTTGATTTAATTTTGTAAGAATATATTTTTTTGCGTCTGTTGAGTATTTTGGGTGATTATCATTCTCATTCAAACGATTTTGCCACCATTTTAATTTCTCTGGATTGCGCATATACATATACTCAACTCCAATAGAATCGCAATAAATAGTTTTAAGATGCTCTATAATTTGAGATAAAGTTACTTTTCCTAATCCAAGAATTTCTCCTGCAGAAAAATAACTGTTTAAATCTTCTTTAGATAAACCAAAAGTTTCTAAATCTAAAGTTGGTTGATATTGTCTTCTATCTCTAACAGGATTTGTTTTTGTAAATAAATGACCTCTTGTTCTGTACCCATTAATTAAATCTGCTACTAAAAACTCTTTTTTAACTTCTTGTGGAATTTCAATTGAAACTTCCTCATCTTTTAAAGAATAATTTTCGTTTGCCAAATCATATCCTTGGAAAAAACTTCGCCAGCTTGGCTCAACTGAATCTGGGTGAATTAAATATTGGTCATATAAATCAGCTATAAAGCCTGTGTGTGCTGCATTTAAAAAAGAAAACTTATCCATATAAAAACTTATACTTTGTTGATAATTGTTATAATAAGACAAAAATACAATTTTTAGCAATAATGGCATTGCTTATTTTTCACATAAACATTAAAAATTTTATTAAAAAATTTCAAAAAACATTTGTGTATATTTTAAAAAGATATATATTTGCACTCGCTAAACATAAAAAGTAATTTTTGTGTAGCAAACTCCTCCTTAGCTCAGTTGGTTAGAGCATCTGACTGTTAATCAGAGGGTCCTTGGTTCGAGTCCAAGAGGGGGAGCAAAAAAAGCCTTGTCAATTTTGATAAGGCTTTTTTATTTTATTAAAACTTTGAAAAGCAGTAGTTTAGAGCTATTTTTTAAAGTTGTAATTACATCATAAGAAGTAAAAAATACAGTTTTAAAGTAATTTGGTCTCTATTTTTTTATATAAAATGTATATTTGGTTAAATTTTGGATTTTAATGAAAAAATATACAGAAATAACCATATATGATATTGCAGAAAAATTAAATTTAGCAACATCTACAATTTCGAGGGCATTAAAAGACCATAGAAGTATTAGTGAAAAAACCATTAAAAAAGTTAAAAAAACTGCTTTTGAAATGGGATATCAACCTAATAATTTAGCTGCTAGTTTACGTAATAAACAAACTAAAACTATTGGAGTTTTATTACCAACCGTTACTCAACCTTTTTTATCATCGTTAATTAGTGGTATAGAAATTACTGCAAAAAAAGCTGGGTATACTGTTATGATAATGCAATCTCATGATTCTTATGATGAAGAAGTAAATTTAGCTCAGTCATTATACAATAATAGGGTTAGTGGGATTATATGTTCTTTAGCAATGGAAACTCAAGATACTTCACATTTTCAAATCTTTATTAATAACAATACTCCATTAGTTTTTGTTGATAGGGTTCCAAAAAACTTTAATACTTATAGGGTTGTTATTGATAATTTTTCTGCGGGTTATAAAGCAACAAAGCATCTTATTGATCAGGGTTGTAAAAGAATAGCACATCTTTCTGTTGGTTCAGAATTTGGAAATTTATATAGTGAAAGAAAAAAAGGTTATTTAGAAGCTCTAAAAGATCATAATATTGATATTGATGAACAACTTATAGTAAGGCTTACCACTGTAACTTATGATGAGGCAGAAAAAGGAACAAATAAATTGTTGGATTTAAAAAACCCTCCAGATGGAATTTTTACGCCTGGTGATATTTTAGGAGTAAGTGCTCTACAATGTGCTAAAAAAAGGGGCATAAAAGTTCCAGAAGAATTAGCTATTATTGGTTTTAATAATGATCCTATTTCAGAAATTATAGACCCAAATTTGTCAACAATTACTCATCCTGCAGAAAAAATGGGACAAGCTGCTGCAAAAATTATTATAAAAAATTTAAAATCTCTTAAAAAAGATGACATTAAAGAAATAACTTTTTTAAATACTGAAGTTTTAGTTAGAGAGTCTTCAAAAAAAAAATAATTTTCTAATACCTGTTAAATGTAAATTGAGTTATTCTAAAAAATCCCTCACAGCTAATCAATCAAATAATGAAGATTAACCGTAAAGGATAAATTTTTTATTAATTTTTAGAAAAAAACTTATAGTTCTCCTGAAAAATCTGCACTTACATCTTTACCTGCAAGACCGTCTGCAGTACCTTTATAAGCATGTTTTCTTTCATAATTTGTATCCCAAATATTTGGTGATTCATCTGGTAACCAATATTGGTGTTCTTGTTCATTATCAGAAATACCCCAAATTGTAATTCCATATTGTTGAGCAGCTGGGATATTTTCTTTGTACATATCAATAATGTATTTATACATATCAGATTGATCTGCTAACTGCTCGTTTGTTGGACTTGCAGTTCCTAATCTAACATCTAGCTCCGAAATTTTAATCATCTTACCAGTTGCAGCAAGTTTTTGGAACATTTGTACAATATTATCTCTATCTGTATTTAAAGAAACGTGCATTTGTGTACCAATACCGTCTACAGTTGCTCCTTGGCTTTCTATATATTGTGTGTATTGAATAATTCCATCACATTTTGCTAAACTAGCTTCTAAATTATAATCGTTGATAAAAAGTACATCATTAGCATTACCATATTGTCTTGCTAATTTAAAAGCAGTTACTGCATAGTCTTTACCTAAGTATTTAACCCAGTAGAACTCGTCGTCTGCTAAATCTGCAACATTACCATCACGTAAAGAACCACCTTCTTTCATTGGTTCGTTTACAACATCCCAAGCTTTTACGTCATTTTTATAACGACCTACCATTTGAGAAATCCAGCTTTCTAATGCATCTCCAATAATTTGTGCTTTTTCTTCATCTGTTTTTTCAACAATCGTTGGTCCAGAACCTCCACCTGCATCTCCAGATGTAAATACAATATCATCTATGTAATAGGTTGTAGCAGTTTCTCCAAAATCGAAAATAAACTTTGTTTTATCATCTGTAGAAGGTGTAATAGTTCTTGTAACTTGCGTCCAAGTTGTACCTACTTGAATACCTCCATAATAATCGCCTCCATAACTGTCATTTTGAATTTCTACTTGTAAATTTGCACTTGTTGTAGCTTTTACCCAAAAACTACATGTGTAGTCTTTACCAAGTTCTAAAGCTTGGTTAAAAGTAAATACTTGCTGTGCCTCATAATTATTAGCAGCTGTTGGGTTTGTTAATACCATAGCATAACCATTACCTCCAAAGCCTTCTCCAGCAGCAGAAACATCTCTTGAAGAACCATTTCCATAACCACTCCATCCATCAAGTGTTCCATTTTCAAAGTCTCCATTTGTAATTAGATTTTCAGGTTGAGCATCTAAATCTACTACATTAATATTTTCTACATCGATTAAATAAGTTACACCAGATACATAACCTAAATCAAAATTAAATACAAATGTTGTTGCATTTGTTTGAAAATCTTCGCTATTTAGTGTTATTTTAACTTGTTGCCATTCTGATGATGTACTAAAAGATTCTGTAACATTACCTGTGCCATACCAATCCATCCAAGGATATTGGTTTACAAGATTATCATCAAAAGAAATTCTTCCTTGCCCAGCTTGATCTGATTTTATATAAAAAGAAAGCTCATAAGAATGCCCACTCACAATAGTGATAGCTGGGGTGCCTAATTGTAATTCCCAAGGATTAGATGTGCCATCTGCAATCATTTGAACTGCTTGCGAAGTGCTTGATAAACCTTCACCTTCTACTACAGAAATTGCAGTATTCCAAGAGCCTGCCCAACCATTTAGAGAACCATCTCTTAAAGAGGTTAAATCTAAAGAATTAGCTCCACTAGAACCTGGTATTACTGTTGGTGCAATTAAACCATTTAAGTAGCTTGCATTATTATTTTGATGCCAAGCTAAGGTATGACCATAGACTGTTAAACCTGCTTCTTTTGTTTTTGCAATAAAATTGTCTATAGTTGCAAAATTTAACTCTCCATTTGAGTTTACCATAGCTCCATGCTTCATTGCATATCCTGCAGTAACATCATCAAAGTTTTCATTTGTAATTGTACGATATACTTCGTCATTTAAATATAAATCTACACCTATACCATTTCCTAATATAAAATCTGTGTAAGTGTTTAAAGCGTCGTATCTACTAATTTTTTCTGCTAAACCTAAAGGTAACTCAGCTGTGGTTACTTCACCTTTATCTGCATCTTTTCCCCATTCCATCAAATCATCTTCACATGATAGAAATAGGGCTGAAGACAATATTATAATTGGTAGTAATTTATTGTATTTCATTTCATTTATTTTTTTAATATTTATTTTTTGTTAAAAATCACTAAAAGCTGGTGTTTCTAAAGAAACTATTCTCCAATTGTCAGTATATACTTTAACAGAGGTTGCTGAAGATAGAAACTCTACATCACTATCTTTTCTTGTTACATTACTTAATTGAATGTCTGAATTATTAAAGAAAAATCCGAAATTTTTATAAGTAGCGCCTTCTCTTAATAATAAAATATCTTCAAAAGTAAATTCTGTACTATCATCAGAAAAACTATAAAAATCTGTAAACGGAATAGTTACTGTTGTCCAACCTGTAGTTTGAAAAGGTTCTATTTCTTCATCAACTATCCATGGTACATAATTATAAACGGCTCCATTCCATTCACCACCGTTAAAATTGTTTATCAATAAAACTTGTAAAAAACCACTACCTTCCCAAGGTTCTGGTACAAAAACATCGAACTGAAAACCTACTTGATCTAAAGGTGTTTCTGCAGGTATGTATGGTGTTAACTGTGCTCTCCAGCTTTCGCCACCAGAAGTGAAAACTTCTGAATTTCTATTAGATGCTGCTGGAAAAGGATCTGTTCCTGTAGGTCCATGATATACATATTTACCTTGTGACACATTACCTTCACCAATACTTGCAGATTGTAATTCGTCTTGACGAATAGTGTCACCAAATTCTCCTAGATCTCCATTACCATCAAAGTCTAAAATAACTCCTTTTTTAAAGTTAAAATAGGCAGGTGAGTAGGCACCACCATTTGCACTTTCAATAAATAGAGAACCCCCATCTTCAGAAACACCTGCAGGAACGGTTACAATAAAAAACTCTCCATCTTCATCTACTACAATTCCGTCAGAAACTTCGATATCTCCTGGAAAAACAACTTTACTTATTTCAATTAAACCAGTACCATAAACTGTAATTTGCTCATTTGGTAATGGCATAGTGTTCGAAATATTTGTAATTACGGGTGCAGATGAACGAATTTCGAAAGAAAAGGTAGTTTCGTTATTACTATTTATAAAACGTATAGTATTACGAACATCATCTTCTGCTTCTATTGTTGGTGTATCTCCAGACACACGAATTAACATTGATGTGTTTGATAAATAAACTGGGTTGAAATAAGTTGAATATCCGTTTATTAATACTTGCTTAAGGCCTAAAAACCCAGAACCCTCAATACGTATTAGCTGTCCAAGACGTGCAAAAGAAACCTCTCTATCTTGCACATCAGAATTTACATCTTGTAAATAAACTTTACTAATGGTAATTGGACCACCACCAGCATTTTCGTCTTCATTTTCACAAGAAGTAAAAGCTATAGCTATAAACATTGTTAGAAACAATGCTATGGGTTTCCAGTAATTTTTGTTTGAAATATATTTTTTCATATTACTATTCAATTTTTATAAATTAAAATAAATCTGTTATTCTTTCTTCAGTAAATTCGTAAGGTACAGGTGCCTCTCTTAACAAAGGATTTTGTACCACCTCAGATTCTGGATAAGGTAAAAGGAAAATACCTTCATTTACTGCTCCAATAGCACGTGCTTGTGTATCTCTAGTAGCGTCTACTGAAACGTCATTTGTTGGAGCATCGTAAAGAATTGGCACAATGTTACCTCTATCTTGAGATGTAATATAATTTATTACTTCTTGTTGTTCGTAATAAGATCTACGTACTAAATCGTACCAATATTGGCCCTCCATACAAAGTTCTATTCTTCTTTCTTTAATGATATCTTCATAAGTTAAACTTGTTTTAGAATCTAAACCTGCACGTGTACGTAATAAATTTACATACATTAAAGCATTAGCATCTGTAGTGGTTTGATTATTACCTAAAACTGCTTCAGCATAGTTTAAATATACTTCTCCTAAACGCATCATATATGTATTTAATGCCGAGTTTTGTCTTGAAATAAGTGGGTTGTCTTTAGTAGAACCTACGACACCTTTTTTTACGTTAACAAATGTGTTTTCATGATCTACTGTATAACCTCCATTAGAAATATTTATTTCTGGATAAAAATCTCCATCTGCCATCCAAGTTGCTTTACGACGTAAATCATCAGTTTCGTATTCTTGCAATACATCATAAGAAGCTCTTGTCCAATAACCATATGCTACATCGTTTCCTGTAATATCAGAACCCAATGCAAAGAATCCTTGTTGGAAATTATTTGTTCCATATTCTCCATTTGGCACCCATTGTAATGCAAATATTGATTCTTGATTATTGTTATTTTCTATTGTAAATAAATCAGCATAATCATCCATTAACATATATGGTCCTTCATTAATTACCTTTTCTGATGCTTTTATTGATAAATCTAAATATTCCTGATTTCTATTACCACTATTTGGGTTATCACTTAAACCAGAATAAGATAAATATATTCTCGATAGCATACCAAAAGCGCTATATTTTGTAACACGACCATTATTTGCTGGTTGCTCTGGTAGATATTTAGCAGCATATTCTAAATCTCTCATTGCAAATTCATAAACATCGTTTCTAGAGTTTTTATTTACAATTGGGTTACTAACCAAATCTTTTGGATTTGTAGAAAGAATAACATCTCCCCATAATGATGCTAAATACCAATAAGCTGTTCCTCTCATAAATCTAGCTTCTGCTATATATAGTTTTTGTGTATCTTCATCTACAGGACTTTGTTGTATGCCATCTATAACGTTGTTAGATTGTTGAACAACATTGTAAAAAGAAGACCAAGCTTCTACTAACGGACCTGTTAAGGCACTTTCTGCTAAATCGCTAAAAGGATAAATATAATCTGAGAAAGGTGCATATAAATTATAGGATTTACCATCTCCTAAACCATAATAAAATTTAGTGTTAAAATCAAACCAAACTCTATTGTAAAGTGGTGCTGTTGCAGCTTTAAAATCATCTTCAGAGGCGTAAAAGTTATCTAGAGTGTAAGTATCATTTGGTTCTACATCTAAAAACTCACTACAACTAGAAAGTGCAGACATTGTAATTAGGATAAGTAAGGTGTATATAATTTTTTTTGTTTTCATATTATATATTATTAAAATTTAACATTTAAGCCTACAGTAAAGATTAATGGAGATGGATATCTACCATTATCAAAACCTGTTAAAAGTGCGTCTTGGTTAATTGATCCTACTTCAGGATCAAAACCTGAATATTTTGTAAAAGTTGCTACGTTTTGTGTATTTGTGTAAACTCTAAGTGATTGAAGACCAAATTTAGAAACCGATTCACTTGAAAAATTATAACCTAAAGAAATGTTTTTAATTCTAATATAAGAACCATCTTCAACAAATCTATCACTAAAACGATAGTTAGATGCAGATGAAGCTGGTGATGCACCTATTCTTGGCATATATTGATCTCCTCCAACAATTTCAACATTACGATAATCGTTTGGCCCATTTGGATCTATTAAATCTAATTGGGCGTAACCTAATGCTGAAGTTAATAGGTTGTGATTATTTCTAGGGTTTTCTAAAAAACGACGTTGATAATTTACAACTTCATTACCATAAGACCCTGTTATGAATATATTAAAATCGAAATCTTTGTATTTAAAAGTGTTACCAAAACCAAAAGTAAAATCTGCTTCTGGATTACCAATGTAACTTAAATCTTGCTCGTTTATAACACCATCATTATTTACATCTTCAAAAATGTAATCTCCTATCCAAGCACTATTTTCTGCAATTTCCATATCTTCTGGTAACGCAGTTGGCACAACATTTCCATTTGCATCTTTGTAGTAAAAATCAGTAGCTTTTTCAAACCTCCCAATAACTTTATAGCCATAATATTGCCCAATTGGTTGACCAACAGCTGTTCTTGTAACTGTTGTTATGTCTGAACCTTCTTGTAAAGTTCTGTCTATAACACCTGTTTCTGATACTAGAGAAAGTACTTTGTTCTCGTTATTTGAAAAAGTAATGTTAGAACTCCAACTAAAGTTTTTAGTTTCTACGTTTAAAGTGTTTAGCGTAAATTCGATTCCTTTATTTTCAAGTGAACCAATATTTACAAAAGGTGCAGCTGCAGAACCTTGTCCTTGAGAACCAACGTAAGCTGGTAAAGGTAATAATAATAGTAAGTTTTTTGTCTTCTTATAATACAAGTCAGTAATAAACTCAACTCTATTGTTAAAAAGACTTAAATCTATACCAAAGTTACTGGAAGCAGTTGTTTCCCACTCTAAATCTGGATTTGCAATATTAGCTGCAAGAACACCTGTACCCCAATTGGTAGCAGTTGCATTTAATGCTATTGTATATCTATTATTTGGTACAGCTTGGTTACCTACTTCTCCCCATCCTAAACGAAATTTTAAATTACTTATTACATCACTATCTTTTAAGAAGTTTTCTTCTGAAGCTTTCCAAGCGAATGCAGCTGAAGGAAAGGTTCCCCATTTATTACCTTCTGCAAATCTAGAAGAACCATCTCTACGTACTGTTGCAGTAAGTAAATATTTATCATCAAAATTATAAAATACTCTACCAAAATAAGAACTTATAGTACTAACATTACTGTTGTTACGAACATTAGCAGTTGTTGGATCTCCAGCACTTAAATCCGTTACTCCGTTTGATAAATATCCAGATACAGAACCAAATAAGTTTTCATACGAACTTTTTTGTAATTCTTGACCTAAAGTTAAATTAAGATTATGAGCACCAAAAGTATTATTATAAGTTAAAACATTATTCCAACTCCAAAATTTGCTAAATGTTTTTTCTCTAGAACCTGAAGCTACATCAGTAAAATCGAACTCACTAAAATAATAAGAAGGATTAAATGTATATCTGTTTCCAAAACCATAGCTAAAAGCATATTCTGATTTTACTTTAAGAGCATTCATTATTTTAACTTCTGCATATGCATTAGCTCTAACACCAATTTGTTCGTTTCTGTTTTCATTTAATAAAGCTTTACCTACTGGATTTGATGGTGCAAACTCATCACTTGGACCAGCAAAGGAACCATCAGGGTTGCTTACAGGAACATTTGGTGTTTGTCTTAATGCTGTTATAATTAATCCATCATTAGAAAAAGTATTTTCTTGTTTAGAATTACTTATAGCAATATTTACGCCTAATTTTAAATAATCTTTAACTTGAGAATCTATTACACCTCTTAAGTTAAATCTATTAAAACCAGAACCAATAGCAATACCTTCTTGTTCTAAATAGCCAATACCCATAGCAAAGGTTGTTTTTTCGTTACCACCTGATGCAGAAAAGTTATGGCTTTGCATTAGAGCTTTAGTGAACATTTCTTCTTGCCAATCTGTACCTTCTCCAAATAAATCTGCTCTGATAAAGTTATTGTCTCTTTCTACAATTCCTAAATCTGATCTTGTATTTTTATGAGTAGCATATTCTTGAAGGTTTAAGACGTCTAATTTTTTTGGTATTTCTTGAAAACCAAAATAAGTATCATAACCTAACGAAAGTCTACCATTTCTTCCACGTTTTGTAGTAATCATAATAACACCATTAGAAGCTCTAGAACCATAAATAGCAGTTGCAGATGCATCTTTTAAAACATCAATAGAAAGTATGTCTGATGGATTAATAGATGATAAAGGATTTTCGGTATTAGAACCTGTACCACCACTAATAACCACACCATCAATAACAAAAATGGGCTCGTTACTTAAACTTAATGAACTTATACCACGTATACGAATTGAAGAACTACCTCCTGGAGCACCACTATTTTGTTGAATTTGAACTCCTGCAGCACGACCCTGTAGTACTTGATCTATAGTTGTACTAACCGTTTTCTCTATTGATTCGCTAGAGATAGAAACGACGGAACCTGTTAGATCGCTTCTTTTCATTGTTCCGTAACCAATTACTACAATTTCGTCAAGTGCTTGAGAGTCTTCTACCAAAATTACATCAATTGAGGTGGTGTTATTTACAGAAATTTCTTTACTGGTGTAGCCAAGATAACTGAAGACTAATATACCATCAGTAGGTACGTTTGAAATTGTATAGTTTCCATCAAAGTCAGTTGAAGTCCCTTTTGCAGTTCCCTTAATTAAAATAGTTACTCCAAGTAATGGTCCCTGTTTATCAGTTACAGTTCCTGAAACTGTTACTTGAGCGTTTAAGTAACCGCAAAACAAGAACATTAAACCTAAAAAAACTCGCTTTCTAATGTTTTTGTTTTTAAAAAATAAAAAGTTTATCATAAAATTTAGTTTAAAAATAATTTTTACATTTCTGTAGTTGTTCTATAATCTATGTATTCTATTTTACCATAAATATGCACTATCTTGACAAAGATATAAATATTTTTAAATAAAACAATCGATTGCGTAAATATTTACTAAAATTAAAAAAAACCATTATTTTTATTAAAAATAGCTTTTAAAAAACTCAAATAAATGTTGATTTTTTTTTCTGATAAAACTAATTTTATTTGGTAGTAATAAATCTAATAGTAAACGTATATCCTTATCAAATCCTTACTATAAAAGGACTTAAAAAACCAAGAAATTATTAATCAGATGAATCTAATTTTTGAATGATACTCTTAAGAAAAACCATCAATTATTTTCTACCTGATAAATGAAAATTGGGTTTTATATTTAGATGTTTATTCTAAATTCTATTTTTCAGGTTCAAAAATTATCATGTTTTTGAATCAAAAAATAATTGGTGAAAATTATTTAAGAAAACGAAACTCTAATTATTAGATTCTTTTGCTTTAAAATGTCTTTTTCTGTTGTAACCAATAATAGCAATTGTTAGTACAATGATATTTAAAATGGTTCCAAGCTTTGCATCTTTCCAATCCATAATAATTAAATATTGTGAAAGACAAACCGCTATAATTATCAAGTTTATCCATTTTTTATTATTTAGTAACGCTGAGGATGCATATAAGAATAATAAAAATGTAAGTAGCCAAAGTGCTCCCATAGGTTTTGAAATACTTAAAAGTCCTTTAAATATTTCTGTCGTGAAAAAGGCTTTTATAAAGCCTATTAAATGTAACAAACCATGAAAAATAAGTAATAATGCATAAAAGTATTTCATAATTTAATTTTTAGTGATTTCTAATTTTCCTGTTATTTGATTTAGGGTAATTTAAAATACTAAAGGGGTTTCTTCTGTATTAATTTTGTTGGAAAATTCTCCAATAAAATTTAGGTATTTTTCTTCTTTCTTAATATAATTTGCTTTTCGTATCAATATCAGAAAGTTCTTCATAAACTAAAGAGTTTCAACAGAAGTTCAATTTCTAAAAAAATTGTTTGTATTATTCTATTGTCTTTATTTGAATAATTTATAATTGTTTTTTTTAATCAAAGAAGGAGGAAATAGGTACAATAAAGGTTGTCTCTGTAATATGAGATAACAAATATGATTATTAGCTAAAAGCTAGTGCTATATCTTTGATTTAAATTCTGTATTATCATAATTGAGTTAAAAAATTAATAGCTAAGTTACAAGAGATAAAAAAGATAAACTATGATAATAATTAGTTTAATAATTTATTTTATGATTTTGTTTTGTGTTTCAACTTATGTTTCACAAAATCAATCTATTAATGTCTTATAAATATATAAAAAATAATAATAAACATATTGTAAAATAAAAAATATAGAAAAGATTAGATTTTTTTTATAAAAAATTAATATGTTTTGATATGCATTAATTAAAAAAAAACAAATGAAATTTTTTATTGACACAGCAAATTTAGATGAAATTGTATAAGTGCAGGTTATAGGTATTTTAGATGATGTAACAATGAATTCATCTTAAATAAAATAGGAAGGAATTACCAGGGTAAAAGATATTTTAATTGACTATAAAAATGAAATTAAGAAATTATTTATAGCTATGTCCGCAATTATAAGTAACATTATTTTAGAACGTGACATTAAATTAAAAAAAGCCAAAGAATTGTTTTCTTTGGCTTTTTTTAGTGCTTTTATATACTAAATGTTTATCCTAAATAATAACGTAAAAATTCTGTTTTAGATTTACTCTGTAAACGTCTAATAGCTCTTTGTTTTACTTGTCTTACACGTTCTCTTGTTAAATCAAACTGTTCACCTATTTCTGCTAAACTACAAGGAGATTTACGTCCTATTCCGTAAAACATTTTAATAACTTTAGCTTCTTTTTGAGATAAGGTTCCTAAAGCTCTATCAATTTCAGTAGTTAAAGATTGTTTCATTAGTTCGTTATCTGGTCTTGGCGAATCTCCAGATTGTAAAACATTATACATATTAGAATCTTCACCTTCTCTAAAAGGAGCATCCATAGAAATATGTCTGCCAGAGTTTTTCATACTTTGCTCAACACTACTAACAGTAGTATCTAATTCATTCGCAATTTCTACATACGTAGGTATTCTTTCATTACGTTGTTCTAATTTCGAGTATATTTTTTTAATCTTACTAATACTTCCAATCTTATTTAAAGGCAAACGTACAATTCTAGATTGATCTGCTAATGCAGACATAATTGATTGACGAATCCACCAAACAGCATAAGAAATAAACTTAAAACCTCTAGTTTCATCAAATCGTTTTGCAGCTTTTACCAAGCCTAAATTACCTTCATTAATTAAATCCGATAATTTTAAACCTTGATTTTGGTATTGTTTTGCCACAGAAACAACAAATCGTAAGTTCGCTTTTACCAATTGATCTAATGCTTTACCATCTCCTTTTTTTATTTTCAAAGCCAGTTCAACTTCCTCATCAGCAGTTATTAAGCCAATTTTACTAATTTCTTGAAAATATTTATCTAAAGATTTTGCATCACGATTGGTTACTTGTTTACTTATTTTAAGTTGTCTCATATATAGTATAAAGTTTTTTTAAAGATTAATATTAAATAAATAGATTACAATCATCACAATTTTTTATTTTGCCATAATAAGTTTCTCTATATTTATGTAGTGTTTTTGTTGGGATGCCTAAAACGTATTTTTTAATATAAGTAACACGTGAGTTTAACATACCCATTGCAGAAGAATAGTATTTTTCTTGTCTTGTTCTTCTTTTAATTTGAATAATTTTCATAATAGTAAATTTAGAAATGCTCAAAAAAGCATTTTTAAGTTTGATAATAAAATATTTTGGTTGAATATCTTTTGTGCAAAAAATAGATGCAAAAAAGTTAGCTAGAAAGCTTGATCGCTAAAATTATGAGAGTGATGAACAAAAAGGCTAAAATTGAAATTATAGCACTTGATATTTTGATTACGAAAAATTGATGTAATTCTCATAGAGTGCAAAAATACGAAAAATAAGTCGATTTTGCTAAAAATTAGCGCTTTATTATCGTTTTTTGTTTAAAAATGCTTAAAAACACATACTTTTTGTCTATTTTTAAAAGAGCTAAAGTTTGTGTTGTTTGTGCTAAGTCAGTCTAAATTATTCTTGTAATTTTGCATCCAACCCTAAAAATAATTTGAATCATGAAAATGATGCATAAATTTATATTTACAATAACTTTACTATTTCTTACTTCTTGTAGTTTTAGTTCTAAGAAAGATCGTATTAATAGAAATTTAGTTGATAATAAGAATATATCATTATTAAATATTGATGAAGATCAAAAAATAATTATCAGAAAAGATTATTATGGTACGTATTCTTTTAGTAGCTGGAATGCCTATAATGTTGCCAATACACAGATTCACCAAGTTAAAAATTTAGAATATAATAGCTCTGTAGAACGTATAGAAAATTTAGAAAAAAACATCTCAAAATTATCTTCAACAATTCCTGATTGGTTAGAAACAAATAAAGTTTTAAAAGAGATTGAGGATGTTAAGGAAGAATATGCAACATTACTTAATGAGAAAGATAAATCTACAAAAGCAATAAGAGAGAATTGGGAAGAGTTAAGTAACGAATTCGATGATTTGCGTGAAGAGTTAAGCGAAACTGTGAAAGATTATAGAACAGAATAATTTTAAACGGATTCTTAATTTAAAGACATTTTTAAGTTGTTTTTCATCTAAAATTGTTACTTTTATATACCAACCAAACTCAAAAATTACGATGAAGACATTTTTAAAGATTTTATTAACGGCTTTAGCAGTAATACTTTTAGCAAATATTTTACCAGGAGTAGAGGTTGCAGGTTATGTTTCTGCAATTATTGTAGCTATTGTAATTGCGCTGTTAAATATGATAGTAAGACCACTTTTAATTTTTTTAACATTGCCAGCAACTTTAATAACTTTTGGGTTATTTATTTTTGTAATTAACGCAATTATAATTCTATTGGCAGATAAATTAGTTGATGGTTTTACAGTAACAGGTTTCTGGGCAGCACTTTTCTTTAGTATTTTACTATCTATTTTTAGATCTTTCTTATTTACTTTATTAGATGATAAAGAAAAATAGTTAATCCTTAAAAGCAGCTCTTTGTAAACGATCGTTCATCGATTTTCCCAAACCGAAATTTGGCATTTCTTCTACAATTATTACATCTAAATTTAAAGAATCTAATTGATGCAAACTGTCGTACAATTTTGAGGCAGCCTCTTGCAAGTTTTTTTCTTCGGATAAAATAATTTGAGTATCAATTTTATCGCTTCTATAAAAAGTATTAAACGTTAAAACCCCTATTTTTTTATTGGGATGTTTTTCAATTTCTGATGTAATATCCGTGGTTAAAATAGTTTGCGTTTTTGGAGAATAATGTTTGTTCAACATTCCTGGAGCATCTGGGTTTTCTTCCTTTTTATTTTTGATGGAAATTTTGCCAACAACAGCTTCAATATCTTCCACAGACAAAGCACCTAATCTATAAATAATAGGTTCATTATCTTCAAAACCAATAATGGTAGATTCTATTCCATTTTTACAAAAACCACCATCTAAAACCATCTTAAGTTCGTCTTTAAAATAATTCTCTACGTGTTCTGGTTTTGTTGGGCTAATATTATTAAAAGGGTTTGCACTTGGTGCTGCCAAAGGAAAAGACAATTGTTCTAAAAGCGATAACGTTACAGGGTGATTTGGTACACGAACTGCAACAGTATCTTTGCCTGCAGTAATTATACTAGGAATATTTTTATTCTTTTTTAGCACTAAAGTCATAGAACCAGGCCAAAAAGTATTTGCTAAAATTCTCGCTTTTTCAGGAATTTCAGCAACAATAGTTTCCAACTCATCTACAGATGAAATATGCACAATTAAAGGATTAAAAAACGGACGCTTTTTAGTTTCAAAAATACGTTTAATTGCTTTTTCACTAAAAATATTACCAGCTAAACCATATACAGTTTCTGTAGGAATTGCCACCAATTCTTCGTTTTCTAATAACGAAATTGCTTTTTGTATGTCTTTGGAAATGATGCTCATAATTGTTTGCAAAATTACATATAAAATCAATAGATTTTTTAAAAATCAGCATCAACTGTAAAACTCATTTTTTTGTGAGTTGTTGGATGCAAAAATTCAATAAATTGAGCATGCAAATGCAATCGATTTGCTTTTTTACCATACAAATCATCACCCAAAATAGGAGTGTTTAATCCGTTTTTATGAGCTGCATGCACTCGTAATTGATGTGTTCTACCAGTAATTGGATAAAAATAAACCCGAGTTTTTCCATTTTCTTTGTTGATGATTTCCCAATTAGTTTCTGCATTTTTTCCATGCACAAAATCTACTAGTTGTTTGGGTCTGTCATCTAAATCTACTCTAATTGGCAATTGAATATTTCCACTTTTTTCAGCCAAATCTCCATTTAATAAAGCAACATAGCGTTTTTTTACAGTTCTGTTTATAAACTGACTTTGTAAAACTTTATTGGCTTCTTTAGTTTTGGTTAATAATAAAATGCCAGAAGTAGACATGTCTAGTCTATGCACAATTAATGGACCAGTTGCCAATGGATATTTTTCTTTAATTCTGCTATACACAGAATCTTGAATGGTTTTGCCAGGAACTGATAAAAATTCAGCAGGTTTGTTTACCACAATTAAAATATCATCTTCAAAAATAATATCTAGCTTTTTGTCTTCGGATAAATTTTCTAGTAACAAATTCGAATCCATTTCAATACCTTTTAACATGTGGTTTAAAATGGGTTTGCATCTACTTTGGCAAGCAGGATAAAAATTTTTGTGCTTTCTAATGGCTGAGTTTGGCGAAATTCCCCACCAAAATTCTGCCATACAAATGGGTTTTAAATCGTTTGCAAAAGCGTAATTTAATAATTTTGGAGCAGCACATTCTCCAGAACCAGCAGGAGGTTTTATTAGTGGATCATCAAAAATAGTTAACAGACTTTTTAGCTTTTTTTGTTGATTTAAAAAAGCATATTTACTAAATAAAGTCTGCTGTAAAAAGTTCGATTTTTCTTTTCGTTCTATTTTGAGAAATGAAATTCTATCTTCAAAAAAAGCCAATTCGTTATTCGATTTTACAACTTTTGTTTGATAATATTCCACCAATTCTTTGTAAAAAAACTGATCATTATAACTTTCTTGCGTTAGTTTTTCAGTTAACTTTTTAAACTCCAACTCATTTAAAAGTGAAGTTGCATTTTTCTTTCTAAGTTTTCTGTTTTTTTTAGAAAGTTTCATTTTTTTTCGCTGATTTTCTAAATCATCAGCAATTTCTTGATGTAGTTTTTTGTTCGCTTTTTTAATTTTTAGATAGTTTTTATCTTTCTTTAAAATGCTTAATTCCTCATTAATTGCATCAATTTCAGCTTCACCTTTAATGTAAAAACTACCTTCAGTTCTCATATTAAAAACAGGAGGAACAAATTTTTCAGGTAAACTTTTATCAGCCAATTTCCCAGAAAAAGCAGCTAAATAACCAACTTCATCATTCTTATTTTTTACCACTAAAACTCCGAACATTTTACCAACTGGCAATTCATCACTATTTGTATGGATGCCAAAATTGTGTTTAAAATCTGTTTGATTTTGTAAATATTGATGAATTTCTTCTGCTGCAAGAACAGCTAAAGGATGTGCATCATAATAAAAAGGAAATGTAAATTTCTTTGGAAAATCAATTTCAGAAATATCAGAATTAAAATGTAGGAAGTGTTTCAATTTGTTTTTAAGTAAATGTCAAAGATAGGCAGTTTATCAATATAATACAGAATTAGTGGTTTTTTAAAAACCGATTTCAATTCAGTTTCCTAAAGAGTTAAAACTAACTTTATTTGCGTTAAATGGATCTTTGTTATTCGTTTAGTTTTGTATCAAACTTTAAAACGTTAATATGAAAAGTATAAAAATAAACTCAATAAAATTATTTGCATTAGCATTCACAGCATCAAGTTTTATGTTTTTTTCTTGTGATACTCCAAAGAAAAATACTACTGAAAACAATGAAATTTCTGAAGTTATAGAAACTGAAAAAGATAATTTAGAAGTAGAAAAAGAAATTGCTGAAGGTGATGTTGAAAGAATGAATATGAAAGAAGGTGAAGTAATAACACGTTCTTATAAAATAAAAGAACAAACACCAATTGTATATAATTTAGATGCAAATGGAATTGCTGGTTTTGATGATTGGAAAGATTTTACAGTTGTTAATTATGAGCTTGCAGAAATTAGAAAAAGTAATTATGTAACGACTTCACAACGTATTAAAAACATGAATTACAGAATTGCTAATTTAGGAAACACAATTCCTTCTTGGTTAAAAACGGAAGAAGTTATGGAAGATGTTGCAGATATTCAAAAAGAATATTTAGAGCTAATTAAAGAAAGCAATGCTCCAGAAAAAGAAGTAAAAGAAAATTTAGAAGAGCTTTCTGAAAAATTCGACGATTTAAAAGAAGAATTAGATGAAACTGTTGCTGAATATGTAAAAATTCACGAAAGTGCCATCGAAGAATTTAACGAAGAATTCAAAAAAGGAAAAATAGAAGCTGCTATTGAAGAGTATAATGAAGAAATTAAAAAGTTAGATAAAATTATTGAAAAGAAGAAGTAATAATTGAATTAGTAAGAAAGAAGAAAAGGTTTTTTTTTAAAATAGGGTAGATGTTTCATCTACCTTATTTTTTTGTTTCAAATTTACTCTTTGCTTTTTAAAATCAAGGATTTAGATGGTTTTTTTTAAAACACCAAAAGAGTTAATTAAAACTTTGTTAGCGTTAAAGTTCTATTGTTAATTCGTTTAATTTTGTATCAAACTAAAAAACATATAGTATGAAAACAATTCAAAAAACAATAGCAATATTAGCAATATCAGGTTTTCTATTTATTTCTTGTGACAAAACTAAAAAAGAAAAAGTAGAAGATAAAATGGAAGAAATTGAAGAGAGCATGGAAGATGCTGGAGATGATATTTCTGATGAATTCAAGAAGATACAATTAAAATTAGAAGACGGAACTTACGTAAATTATAGTTCTAACAATAGTGGAGATTTATCTTTTGATGACTGGGAAGGATTTAACACTGCAAATGAAGAGTTGAGAGCAATTGAAGAATTAGATTCTAAAACCTATACAACTAGAATTGGAGATTTAAGTGCAACAATCGCAAATTTAGGAAATTCAATTCCTGCTTGGTTAAAAACGGAAGAAGTTATGGAAGACATTGAAGATATTCAGAAAGAGTATAAGAAATTGTCTGATGAAAGAAATGAATCTGAAGATAAAATTGAACAGAATATCGAAGATTTAATGGAGAAATTTGATGATTTACGTGAAGAATTAAATGAAACTATTGAGAAGTATAAATCTTAATTGATATAAATTTTATTAAAAGAAAAGAGGATAGATTTTTTATAAATCTATCCTCTTTTTATGTTTAAATTATTTCTAGATACTAAGTTTATTGTGCTGTTGCAGAAGGGCAAAATAACAAATCTGTAGGCGTATCAACATCATATAAATATTGATGAGCTCTAGATTCTTTTACACAAAAAGGTTCTATTAATTTCACCATATTTTTAAAACTTTCTAACGTTAAAATACAAAAAAACGTTTCATTGTCTTTGGTAAGAATTCCTTCATCAGACTTAAACAAGCCAAAAATTAAATTGCAATTTATAGGTTCTATAAAATCTACTTCAGCTAAATTTAGTTTTTGTTTTTTATTGATCACAGTCTCCTCCAACAAATCTCTAAATTTATTGGCTTCTTTTTGATCAAAGTTATACAAACGAACCAAATTTTCATCAAGTCCGTTAAAATTTTCTATGTAATCTACTTCCATTTTGTTTTTATAATATTGTAATTTCAGATAAAAAAGCACTTCGACAAGCTCAGTGTGACATTATTTAATTGAAATTGTTAATTAGCTAATAAAAATTATAGTTAATTTTAAATATTCATAATTACAATTCCTAATACCAATTAGTTTAACGTATGTCAGTCTGAGCTTGTCGAAGACAGTAATGACATTATTCTTCGATAAGCTCAGAAAGACTTTGTGAATTTTAATTGTTTTTTAGTAAGAATAACATTATTAAATTTCTAATGCGCTTCCAACCAATTTTGACCAATACCAACTTCTACATCTAAAGGAACATCCATTTTAAAGGCGTTTTCCATTTCGAATTTAATAATTGGTTTTACAATTTCTAATTCGTCTTTTGGTACATCAAAAACCAATTCATCATGCACTTGTAATAACATTTTCGATTTGAAACCTTCTTTCTCAAAACGATTGTGAATGTTAATCATCGCCAATTTTATAATGTCTGCTGCAGAACCTTGTATGGGTGCATTTACAGCATTTCTTTCAGCACCACTTCTAACCATGGCATTTCTAGAATTAATGTCTTTTAAATATCTACGTCTGTTTAAAACTGTTTCTACATAGCCTTTTTCTCTTGCAAAATCAACCTGACTAGCCATATAAGCTTTCAATTTTGGATACGTTTCATAATAGGTATCAATCAATTCTTTGGCTTCACTTCTGCTTAAATCTGTTTGATTACTCAATCCAAAAGCAGAAACTCCATAAACAATACCAAAATTGACTGTTTTTGCATTACTTCTTTGCTCACGAGTTACGTCTTTTATATCAACATTAAAAACCTTAGAAGCTGTTGAAGCATGAATATCTTCACCATTTTTAAAAGCATTAATCATGGTTTCTTCCTCACTTAAAGCTGCAATAATCCGCAATTCAATTTGAGAATAATCTGCTGCCAACAACACATAATCGCTATTTCTTGGAATAAAAGCTTTACGAACTTCACGTCCTCTTTCTGTTCTAATAGGAATGTTTTGCAAGTTTGGGTTGTTAGAACTCAACCTTCCTGTTGCAGCAACTGCTTGCATATATTGTGTGTGAATTCGCCCAGTTTTTGGGTTGATTTCATTTGGCAACGCATCAACATAGGTACTTTGTAATTTTTTATATTGACGATATTCTTGAATATCTCTAATAATTTCGTGGTCTTTAGCCAAGAAAGATAAAATATCTTCACCAGTTTTATATTGCCCAGTTTTTGTCTTTTTTGGTTTATCAACCAACTTCATGTTTTCAAAAAGAACAATTCCCAACTGTTTTGGAGAGGCAATATTAAATTCTTCTCCTGCTAATTCGTAAATATTTTTTTCTAATCTGTTAATGTCATCCGTTAATGCAACTGACAATTCTTTTAAAAATTCAGTATTGATATTTATTCCCTCAATTTCCATGGCAGTTAATACAGAAACCAAAGGCAATTCTACCTCGTTAAATAATTTTGTGACGTTTCCAGTTTCTAATTCGCCTGTAAAATGTTCTTTTAATTGATAGGTAATATCTGCATCTTCCACAGCATATTCTGTTTGATCTTTAATGGGCACAACTCTCATAGAAAGCTGATTTTTACCTTTTTTACCAATCAATTCCGTAATAGAAACTGGCTGATAATTCAAATACGTTTCTGCTAAAACATCCATATTATGACGCATATCTGGATTGATTAAATAATGCGCAATCATTGTATCGAATAAATTTCCTTTTACAGGCATGTTATAGTTCGATAAAACTTTGATATCATATTTTAAATTATGTCCAATTTTTTCAATTGCTGATGCTTCAAAAAACGGTCTAAACTCTTCTAAAATCGTCTTTGTTTCCTCTTGATCTTCTGGAAAAGAAACATAATATCCTTTGCCAGCTTCAAAAGAAAAAGCGATGCCAATTAACTCAACTTCCAACGCTTTTAAGCCAGTAGTTTCTGTATCAAAACAAACCGATGTTTGTTGCATCAATTTATCGATTAATAATTTTCTAGAAAAAGGGGAATCTATATGTTGATAAAAATGATTCGTATTTAAAATATTTTTAAAGCCAGATGCAGTTTGTGCTTCTGTAACACTTCCTGTTCCTGGAGCCGCAAATAAATCAAATTGACCTTCTACAATTGGCGCAGATTTTTTAGTGGTTGATTTTTCATCAGTATTATTTTCTGCTGAATTTACTTTTTGTGCATTTTCATCAGCAAATGTTTTTAAGAAATTTGTCAATAAATTTCTAAACTCTAATTCGTTAAAAATTTCGGTAACTTTCTCAACATCTGGTTGATCTAACGTAAAATCTTTTGCATTAAAAGTTACAGGAACATCCAACATAATTGTTGCCAATTTTTTAGAAAGTAACCCTAGTTCTTTAGCAGTTTCAACTTTCTCTTTCATTTTACCTTTTAGCTGATCTGTATTCTCTAAAAGGTTTTCCATAGAACCAAATTGCGCTAAAAATTTCTTCGCAGTTTTTTCGCCAACTCCAGGCAAACCAGGAATATTATCAGAAGAATCTCCCATCATTCCAAGAAAATCGATGACTTGCAAAGGATCTGTAATTTCAAATTTTGCCAACACTTCAGGAACGCCCCAAATATCATAACCACCTCCAAAACGTGGTTTATACATAAAAATATTTTCGGAAACCAATTGCGCAAAATCTTTATCTGGAGTTACCATAAACGTTTGGTAACCTTCTTTTTCTGCTTGTTTGGAAAGTGTTCCAATCACATCATCTGCCTCAAAACCATCTTTTACCATAATTGGTATGTGCATGGCTTTTAAAATCTCATAAATATATGGGATCGCGTCGTTTATAGGCTCTGGAGTTGCATCTCTATTTGCTTTGTATTCTGTAAACATTTCAACTCTGTCTACACTGCCACCTTTGTCAAAACATACTGCTAAATGATCTGGTCTTTCACGTTTAATAACGTCTAAAAGCGAGTTCATAAAACCCATAATTGCAGAAGTATCGAGTCCTTTTGAATTAATTCTTGGGTTCTTTATAAATGCGTAATATCCACGAAAAATTAATGCGTATGCATCAACTAAAAAAAGTCTTTTTTGATCTGCCATTTTATCTATAATTCTAAAAAGATAAAACTACAAAAAACTGTATAAAATTAGGCTTTATATGTTGATGATTTTAATGAGAATGTTTGTTGCAATTATTGGCACGATTCATATTTTTTTTTAAATGATAAAGAGGTTTCTTGAACAAATTTGTAAACTATTAAAAAAACCTGAATTATTAAATTGAAAAAATATAAACTTTTGAAAGTTTTGGAACTTGTTGTTATTGAATAATTTTTTCTTTTAAATCCATTCTTTCGTGCAATATTCTGGTAATTTCCACATAATTTTCATGTAATGTTCTATAGAAAATTATGTGTCGATTTATTTTCATTCCTAGAAGTGAATCGGTTATGCCTTGATAATTTTTGCCCAATTCTGGATTGTTGGCTATTTCTTGGCAACTAGTAATTAAACGATCATAGTATTTGTCGGCTTGTTTTTCTGACCAAACTTCAAATGTATATTCCCAAATTTTTGATAAATCTTCAACAGCTTTATTTGTTAATTTATATTCGGCCATTCGAATATTTTTTCGCTTTTAAGGTTTCAAGATGTTTTTTTGAATCAAAATCGTGAGCAATTTCACTATCAATTCCCTCTTGAATTGCATTTTTTAAAGCAATTACTCTACTTTCTTCTTCTTCTAAAAGTCTTAAACCTGCACGTATAACTTCACTAACGTTTTTAAACCTTCCTTCTTTTACGCTGCTTTGCACAAATTCATCAAAATAATTTCCTAGTGATATGGATGTATTTTTATTCATTGTAGTAAAATTTATTTCAAATATACCAAAAATTGGTATGTTTTCAAAATTGCTTAAAATTTTTCAAATATTAATGTTCGAGAATTCGTAACATCAATTTAAAAATAAACTAACTTTTATATTCCACAGATTTCAATCCTTTTTGAAAAGGAGCTTTTAATTGATATAAAATGTCTTCTGATTTTTTTGCGTCTAAAATGTCAACTCCATACACAATGTCTTTGGTGTCTTGATACATAAAAGTGCCAAAAATTCTATCCCAAAAAGAAAAGATATTTCCAAAGTTGGTATCTGTCCAAGGCATTACATGATGATGATGGAATTTGTGTGTATTTGGCGAAATAAAAACATAGCTAATAGCTTTGTCTAATTTGGCTGGTAAACTAATATCTGCATGCGAAAAATAGGTAAAAAGAACCGTTAAAATTCGGTACATTAAATAATAGGAAACAGGCAAACCAGCAATTAAAACGCCAAGCAAAGCAAAGGTTTCTCTAAAAATAAAATCGATGGGATGATGTCTTGTTCCAGAAGTTACATCTACATGTGTATCACTATGATGTACTGTGTGAAAACGCCACATAAAAGGAATTTTGTGCAATAAAACGTGCACTAAATATTGTGAGGTAAAATCCAGAATCATAATTGCTAAAATGATTTCTACCCAAACAGGGAAATCAACCATATGTAGTAACCCAAAATTTGTGGTATCAATCCAAAGAAAAACGCCAACAGTTAGCAACCCAAAAATAACATTAATGAGCATTGTAGAAAGTAGTAAAACGAAATTAGTTTTAGCATGTTTCCATTTGTTGTATTGATGTTTTTTAAGGGGATAAACGCCTTCTAAAATCCAGAAAACAGATAAACAACCCACAATCCAAATAAACTTTTGTAAGCTAGTTAGGTTTTCGAAAAAAACAACAATATTATCAATCATTTTCTATAAAATAAGATTATAAATTTACTAAAAAATTTAACAGGAGCTTAAAAACCTTTGATTTTTTAACAGTTACCTTTGTCCACATTTAAAAAAAATAAATATGCCTCGTTGGTTAATTCCAGTTCTTATTGTGCTCATTTTAATTGTTTCTGTAGAAATTTATACGTTTCAAGCTTTCAAAACAATTTCCAAAAGTAAATTAATACGATTCTCTTACATAGCAATTAGTGTTGCTGTGTATATGTATTTTTTCATCACCATTTTAACCTACGATAGAAGTAAAGGACAAACTCCAGAGTTTCAAATGGCAATGGGAATTTTACTTTCTTTTTCAATTCCTAAATTAGTAATTGTATTTGTACTTTTTGGTGAAGATATGTATCGATGGGTTTTGAAATTGTTTTCGGTAATTTCAAGTTCAGAAACGCAATCTTTGGTTGGAAGAAGAAAATTTGTATCGCAAATTGCTTTGGGATTAGCAGCAATTCCTTTTGCGTCTTTTATCTATGGAATCATTCAAGGAAAATATAATTATAAGGTGATAAAATATCAACTTTCTTTTGATGATTTACCAACAGCTTTTGATGGTTATACAATAACGCAAATTTCAGATATTCATTCAGGAAGTTTTACCAATAAAGAAAAAATACAATATGGTGTTGATTTAATTAATGAGCAAAAATCTGATTTGATGTTATTTACAGGTGATATTGTAAATAATAAAGCTGATGAAATGGATAATTGGATTGATGTTTTTAAGCAATTAGAAGCTAAAGAAGGCAAATTTGCCATTTTAGGAAACCATGATTATGGAGATTATATGGATTGGAATTCGCCTCAAGATAAAATTGATAATTTTCAAAGAGTAAAAGAAATTCACAAAAAAATAGGGTTTGATTTATTGTTAGATGAACACAGATATTTAGAAAAAGATGGACAAAAAATAGCCTTAGTTGGTGTCGAAAATTGGGGAAAAGGTTTTAACCAAGCAGGAGATTTGCAGCGAGCATCATCAAAAATAAAAAAAGAAGATTTTAAAATTTTAATGAGTCACGATCCAAGTCATTGGCAAGAAAAGGTAAAAATGGACGATTTTAATTATCATTTAACGCTAAGTGGTCATACACATGGTTTGCAAATGGGGATTGAAATTCCTGGTTTTTTAAAATGGAGTCCCTCTCAATTTGTGTACAAACAATGGGCAGGTTTGTATCAAGAATTTGGCAGATATATAAATGTAAACAGAGGTTTTGGGTATCATGCTTTTCCTGGAAGAGTTGGTATTTGGCCAGAAATTACAGTTATAGAATTGAAAAAAGCTTGATAATCAGCTTATTTGATGAGAATTATTATATTTGTAATAACAAGATTTAAATAGGTGTTAGTTTTATACGTTTAAAAATATTTAATTATGACAAAATTCGGAGAATTAATTAGTGCTGAAACACCAGTTTTAATCGATTTTTATTCAGATTGGAATGCTATTGATAACAACGTAGATACTTTAAGAAATGTTGCTGCTGCTTTGGGTGAAAAAGCCAAAGTAATTAAAATTGACATCAAAAAAAACGAAACCTTAGCAGATGCCTTGCGTGTAAAAGGAAATCCAACATTTATGATTTATAAAAATGGCGAAATGAAATGGCGTCAAACAGGTTTTCAAGACGCAAATACGTTAATCAATTTGGTTCGAAAATATTTTTAAAACTCCATTTATGGAAAATGATTTGAATCCACTAAAAACTGAATACATAGAAACCGAAAAGAAATCAATATTTTTAAAATCGATTTCTATTTTATTTAGTATGATTTTTTTGCTTTTTCCATTAGCTGAAATTGTAACTGAATTTGATTATAATTATATCGTTTCTTATCCTAGTTATTCTTGTGCGATGGATTTTCAGTTAGAAGTCTTATCGTTTAAACCAATAAATTAATTTTCATTCCATTTTAAAAATAAAAGCCGAACAAGCATTAAATCTTTTTTAACGCCCAAATAAATATATTTGATTATAAAAATTTTTCGAAAAACTATTTTTTTCCTTTTAAAATCAATAAAGGAACATTTGTATAAAATTCTTCTTTTAAGATAGTATTCTTTTCCCAAAGCTTTTTAAAGAAACCTCTTTTTCGTCTAAAAACACATAACATATCAGGATTATGAGTTTTTATATGCTCTAAAACTCCTTGAAAAGTAGTTGCATTTTCAGTAACGGTTAAGGTAGCTTGTAATTTCTCTAAATCCTTATGAATCACTAAATCTTCTTGTTCGTAATTTGGAGTTTTTACCAACAATAAATTTACTTGAGTATTAAACTTTTTAACAATGTTTTGCAAAGGATTTAAAGCTGTTTTGCTTTTTAAAATACCAGATTTAAAGGCTAATAAAACATTTTTAATGGGTGCGTATTTATAATCTTCAGGTACTGTTAATAAAGGTACATCTGTTTGTTTTACAATGCTTCCAGCTGTTTTTCCTAAAAATATTTCTTCTTTTATAGAGTTGCTTTTTGCGCCAACAATAATTAAATCGATTCCTAATTCATCATCAATAGATAAAATACTGTCAACTACAGAGCCTCTTGCCGAAATTAATTTAATATCTACATTTTTTTTATCTACAGAATTTACCATCGTTCGCAAATACAAATTAGTTTCACGTTCAATAATATTGTTTACGTTTATCATAGTGCCCATTTTAGTTGGTGCACTATAAGCTCTAAAAACAAAAACTTTTGCGTTTGTTTCAGCTGCAAAATCGATTGCATATTGTAATGTATTTTGAGCGTTTTCTGTAAATCCGATAGGAACTAAAATGTTTTGCATAGTAATATTTTTTAAACCACAAAGTTACTAATTTTTCAGCAAGTAATATTTTTTCTCATTTTTTAGAACTGTACATTTGTGAAAATTATTTTTTTGAATACAGATATTAGTTTTAAACGAATTAACAAGCTTGCAATTCCTGCTTTAATTGCTGGTATTGCAGAACCTTTATTGTCCATTACAGATACTGCAATTATTGGTAATATTAATGAAAATGCTACAGAAAGCTTGGCTGCTGTTGGTATTGTTGGCGCTTATATTTCTATGCTAATTTGGGTTTTTGGACAAATAAGAAGTGCTATTTCATCTATAATTTCTCAATATGTTGGCGCTAATAAATTAGATGAAATAAAAACATTACCAGCACAAGCTATTGCAATTATTGTAGTTTGTAGTTTATTGGTTGTGGCTGTTTCTTATCCTTTTGCAAAGCAAATATTCCAATTTTATAATGCTTCAGGACAAGTGTTAACCTATTGCATTACTTATTTTAAAATTAGAATTTTTGGGTTCCCTTTTTCTTTATTTGTATTCGCAATTTTTGGCATTTTTAGAGGTTTGCAAAACACATTTTACCCAATGATAATTGCCATTATTGGAGCTTTGTTAAATATTGTATTAGATCTTGCTTTTGTTTATGGAATAGAAGGTTTTATAGAACCCATGTATATTGAAGGAGCTGCATATGCAAGTGTAATTGCTCAAATTACAATGGCAATATTATCGATTCTTTTGTTGATTAAAAAAACAGATATTTCTTTAAAAATAGAAACAAAACTTCATCAAGAAATTCCTAAATTATTGGGCATGATTGGCAATCTTTTTATAAGAACAATTGCTTTAAATACAGCATTATATTTTGCAACTGCTTATGCTACAGGTTATGGAAAAGAGTACATTGCAGCCTACACAATTGGTTTAAATATTTGGTTGTTAGGTGCTTTTATGGTTGATGGATATTCGAGTGCTGGGAATATTTTAGCAGGAAAATTATTAGGCGCAAAAGAGTATAAAACACTACTTCTTTTAAGTACTAATCTAATTAAATACGGTTTGATAACAGGAATTATCATAGCTACTTTTGGGTTTTTGTTTTATAATTTTATCGGTCAAATTTTTACCAAAGAACCTTTAGTTTTAGAACAATTTTATCACGTTTTTTGGATTGTTATTTTAACTCAACCCATAAGTGCTATTACCTTTATTTTTGATGGAATGTTTAAAGGAATGGGTTTCATGAAATATTTAAGAAATGTTTTAATTTTTTCTACAGGCTTTGTTTTTATCCCAACTTTGTTGTTTTTCGATTGGTTAGATTATAAGTTAGTCGCCATTTGGATTGCTTTTACTTTATGGATTTTAGCAAGAGGAATTCCTTTAATTATTAAATTTAGACGTACATTTTTACCACTGGCTAATTCCTAAAGCTACTTTGCAGACACTTTTTATTTAACTATATTTACTATTAAATCATTCTAATTATGACAATAAAAAAAATAATCTTTATACTTTTTTTAGGCACGCTTATTGTAGCTTGTAAAAAAGAAAAATCATTAGAAGAGTATATGACAGATTCTTGGCAAACAACTTATTTAAAGTTAGAAATGCCAACATACGAGAAATCTGATTCTTTATATGTTTTTGAAGATAAATTTGATAAAAATCCAACATTAATTGCACAGTCTATTTACCATAAAGATGGCACTTTTAATGCTTGGTTTATCAACAAAGAAGGAGAAAAAATTTCTGAATCTGATGGGAATTGGAGTGTAAAAAATGATTCGCTTTTTGTTGATTTTACTTATAATAATCGAAATATAAAAGTAGGGTATTATATTGAAAAAACTACTGAAGGTTTTTTAGGGAAAAGTGCTTTTGATTGGGATAATGATGGCGACTTTGATGATTTTTTAACAATGAAAACAAAACGTATAAAAACAAACTAAAAGTTGATCAATTTTAAGAAAGTATCTTTAAAAATACGTATTTTTTTATCTACCATTTTATTGGTGTTATTGGCATCAATTTTAATTTTGGTGGTTACTGTGTATCAATATGATGAGCAAACGAAAGATTACAATATTCATCGTTTTGAACGTAAAGAAGCCACTACCATAGAAACTATTGATTTAGAACTGACTAATAAAACAAGTTATCCTGTAAAAACGGAAAATTTATCAAAAATATTTCAAGAGCGTATTTATGAAATTTCATCTATTAATAAATTAAATATTTCAATTTTTGATTTGCATGGAAATTTATTGGTTTCCTCTAAAACCAATGCTTTTGAGGAGAATCAAATAAAGCCTTTAAGCTACAATAATCTAAATAATTTAAATCAAAACTCAAACCATAGAATTTTAATTTCTGTTGAAAAAGATGGTATGGGTTATCAGGCTTCTTACACCTATATTCACGATCCGAAGTTTAAAAGAATTGGTATTTTAGAGCTACAATTTAGCCAAGATAATTCAGAAATTGAACACGAGTTAAGAGAATTTATTTCGAGATTAGGATTGGTGTATTTACTAATGTTAATTATTGCCATTGCTTTGGCATACTTTTTATCAAGTTACATAACACGTTCTATAAAAACTATTTCTGATAAAATGCAACAGACTCGTTTAAACGAGCGTAATGAAAAGATTACAGTAGATTCTGCCAGTTCAGAAATTGAAGTTTTAATTGAAGCTTACAATAATATGATAGATCAATTAGAAGAAAGTGCTGTAAAATTAGCAAAAAGTGAGCGTGAACAAGCCTGGAGAGAAATGGCAAAACAAGTTGCACACGAAATTAAAAATCCTTTGACGCCAATGCGTTTAACAGTGCAAAGTTTTGAACGTAAATTTAATCCTGAAGACGAAAATATTAGAGAAAAATTGGCAGAATATAGTCAAACATTAATTCAACAGATAGATGTAATGAGTTCTATTGCTTCTGCTTTTTCTGATTTTGCAAAAATGCCAACACAAAACAGAGAAAAAATAAATGTAGTAAGTGTTGTAAAGCTAGCCATCGATATTTTTAATGAGGATTTTATCAATTATAAAACTACAGAGAAAGAATTATTTGCCAATTTAGATAAAACGCAATTAATTAGAGTGGTTACCAATTTGGTTAAAAATGCTTTGCAAGCTGTGGAAGGTGAAGAAAACCCTGTTATTGATGTCACTGTTTTATCAGAAAAAAATAATATAAAAATCATAGTTTCAGACAATGGAAAAGGAATTCCAGAAGACGTAAAAGATTTAATTTTTGAACCTAAATTTACAACCAAAACAAGTGGAATGGGACTTGGTTTAGGAATGATAAAAAATATAATAGAAGCCTATGAAGGTAGGATTTCTTTTACATCAAAAGAAGGAATAGGAACTATTTTTACAGTAATTTTACCTAAAGAATAATTAGTAATTGCCTTATTTTTAAAGGCTTTAAAAAATATAAAGAATGGATTTTGAAAATATAATCGTAGAAAAAGGAGATGGTCTTGGACAAATAACCATTAACAGACCAAAAAAACTAAACGCTTTAAATAAAGATACAATCACAGAGTTAAGTTTAGCCTTTAAACTTTTGGAAGATGATACAGAAGTAAAAGTTATTATTTTAACTGGTTCTGGAGAAAAAGCTTTTGTAGCTGGTGCAGATATTGCTGAATTTGCTAATTTTTCTGTAGATGAAGGAGGTAATTTAGCTAGAAAAGGACAAGAAATATTGTTTGATTATGTAGAAAATTTATCAACGCCAGTTATTGCTGCAATTAATGGTTTTGCATTAGGTGGAGGTTTAGAATTGGCAATGGCTTGTCATTTTAGAGTAGCTTCAGATAATGCAAAAATGGGTTTACCAGAAGTTTCTTTAGGTGTAATTCCTGGTTATGGAGGCACACAACGTTTGCCTCAATTAGTTGGTAAAGGCAAAGCAATGGAGTTAATTATGACTGCTGCAATGATCTCTGCAGACGATGCCAAAAACTATGGTTTGGTAAATCACGTAACTACTTTAGATGAGTTATTGCCTTTGGCAGAAAAGTTAGCTGGCAAAATTATGCGTAATTCATCAGTAGCAATTGCAAGTGCCATTAAAGCTGTAAATGCAAATTTTAAAGATGGTATAAATGGTTTTGATGTAGAAATAAATCAGTTTGGAAACTGTTTTGGAACTGAAGATTTTACAGAAGGTACCACTGCTTTTTTAGAAAAAAGAAAACCTAATTTTCCTGGTAAATAAATATTTTATTTAAATACAATGCATAAAAAACGAGCCAATTATGGCTCGTTTTTTTTTGAATTTACTGAATTCAATTTGTGTAAATATTTTAACTTTAAAGTGTAAAATTATTTACATAACTTCTACCATTGTTATAAGAAATTACTTTGTATTCTCCTTTTAACCCTTTATCTAAACTATAAACTCTATTTAAAATTTCATCACCTTCAAGTGTTTCAGAATAAATGATTTCATTTTTGTAGAATATAGAAATTTTTAAAGGTTCTTTATCAAAAGCAATTTTAGTAATCATTAATTTATTCTCTTTATTTCTAACATATGGTTTAAAAATTATTCTTTCAGCATCAGCTATAAAAGTTACGTTTCTATTATTAATTTTTATAGATTTTACAACAATTTGAAAATCTTTTTCTAATTCTAACGTATAAATTCCATTTTCTAATTCAGATAAATTAAAGGTTTTTACAAGTGTACCTTCCTTTAAAATTTCCTCTGAATGAAGAATTGCTCCATTAGCTTCTTTAATAGTTAACTGATTTCCTTTTTTTGCATTGTTAAAGGTTACCTCAACTTTATCAGCACTCAATAAAGTGTTTGAATCATTGTTGTTTGCGAAGTTTACGATTGTAACTAACATAAAGATGGCTACAAATACTTTTCTTTTAATTGTTCTCATATTATTTAATTTTAAGTTATTTTTCTATTTTATTATCAATGCTTTTATATGTTGATGACATTACTTTTGTTTGACACTGCAAAGTTAGGCTACAAATAAAGGTCTGAAAACAACACAATTGGTCATTTTATGTGCTAAATTAACAGGTATACTAGTGTTAAATCAATGTTAAGTTAAAATACTACATAAAAATGATAATTTTATATAGATACTCATATAACAATGTTGTATTTTTGCAGCATGATGCAGAAAAAACCAACGCTAGAAAAAATCACCCCCAATTTTGGAAGTTCTTTTTTATTAAAAAAGCACGAAGAGTTTTTAAAAACAAATACCCCTTTTTGGCATTTTCACCCAGAGATTGAACTTGTTTACGTAAATAAAGGAAAAGGGAAAAGACATATTGGGAATCACATAAGCTACTTTAATAATAGTCAATTAGTATTAATAGGTTCTAATTTGCCACATATTGGCTATTTAGATCGTTTAACAACGAATGGTTCAGAAACATTAATTCAATTTTTGCCAGACTTTTTAGGGAAAGGATTTTTTAAAATTCCAGAAATGGCTGCTATTGATGCACTTTTTGAACGCGCAAAAAAAGGAATTCGATTCAATATTGAAATTAAGCAGAGAATTGGTGCTAAAATTGAGAAACTAATAGATTTAGAAGGTGCAAACAGAATTACATCATTTATAGAAATTTTAAATGATTTAGCCACAACAGACGATTACACATTATTAAATGCAAATGGTTACGCTTTTGAAAGTTCGCATCAAGACAGTAATAAGATAGAACTTGTTTACAAACACATTAACGAAAATTTTAAAGATCATATTAGTTTAGATGAGGTTTCTGAATTGGTAAGTATGACAGTTCCTGCATTTTGTAGATACTTTAAAAAATCTACAGGTAAAACATTTACAAAATTAGTAAACGAATATAGAGTTGTGCACGCCACCAAATTGTTGGCAGAAAGTACCATGAGTATTACTGATATTAGTTTTGAATGTGGTTTTAATAATTTTTCTCACTTTAACAAGTTGTTCAAAGAGTTTACAGGCAAAAGTGCTTCTGTGTATAGAAACGAATTAAAAAATTTAATACAATAAATTATGGAGTTATTATTAGATAATAAAATAGATAAAGCTTTAGAATATTATACCTTTAAAAGTAATCAACTAAAAGATTTTGTAAATTCAAGCAAAGATTTAACTGTAGAGCAAATTATAGAATTTGGCGAAGAGTTAGCCGTTTTAGAATATAAAATTACTGCTTTAGAAGTAGCAAATGAGAGTTAAAAAATATTTTATATTTAGTACACTTATTAAATACTACTAAGGTGTTAGTTCGAGTGATTTCGTTTTTGGGCGAAATTGTATCGAGAACTCATAGAGAATAAAAAGTTTTAAATTTTATAAACCTACAACTTTCCATTCCATTCATCATAAAATTGCTGTAAATAGGTTTCCATAAATTGATGCCTGCTTTCAGCAATTTTTTTGCCTGAAGTTGTATTCATTTTATCTTTTAGCAATAATAATTTTTCGTAAAAATGATTAATTGTTGGTGCAGTAGAGGTTTTATATTCCTCTTTTGTCATTGTTAAGTTGGGTATAATTTCAGGATCATATAAAGCTCTGTCTTTAAAACCTCCATAATTAAAACAACGAGCAATACCAATAGCTCCAATAGCATCTAACCTATCTGCATCTTGCACAACCTCTAGTTCTTTAGATGTAAATTGTTTAGAATCATCTTCTAAAGAATTTTTAAAAGATACATTTTTGATGATTTTCACAACATGTTGCCCAATTTCTTTCGGTACTTTTTGTTCAATTAAAAACTGGGTTGCTATTTTAGGACCTAAATTTTCATCACCATTATGAAATTTTGGATCTGCAATATCATGTAACAACGCTGCTAAAGATACTACAAAAACATCAACTTTTTCTTCTGTTGATATCAGCAAAGCATTTTTAAAAACACGTTCTATATGAAACCAATCATGCCCACCTTCAGCGTCTTTTAATTCCTTTTTTACAAAAGTAATTGTGTTTTGAATAATCTGTTCTTGATTCATATTATTTCCTTGAAAGTAATTCTTGTTTTAATTTTTTTGCTTCATAAATCATTAAAACGAGCATTGGTATAAAAAACAAAGGCAAAAAAGTATGAAAAGAAACGCCATTTTCCATAGTAGAAAAGATAGCAAAAACGATCATTAACAAAACTATAAACCCTTTAATAACTGCAAACTTTTTTTGATTTTTTAATTTTTTCTCTAATTCTGCTTTTGTGTAGGTAGAAAATTGTGAAGCCATATTTTTAATTTTAATTAAAAAAAAATCCACTTAAAAAAGTGGATTTAATATTGTTATTTGATGCAATAAAATCTTGTTTTAAAATTTTAACAATGCTCATTATAAGCAGCAGCCAAATTTTGGGCAATCATTTGTGCAGATCTACCTTCAATATGATGACGCTCTAACATGTGCACTAAACTACCATCTTTAAACAAAGCAATTGCTGGTGAAGATGGAGGAAAAGGCATCATAAACTCTCTTGCTTTTTGCGTAGATTCTTTTTCTACACCTGCAAAAACAGTTGTTAAATTAGTGGGTACTTTTTCAGCACCTAAAGAAGCAATTGCTCCTGGTCTTGCAGTTCCTGCTGCACAACCACAAACAGAATTTACTACTACTAATGTTGTTCCTTTTTTAGACATTGCGTTTTCAACATCTTCATTGGTATATAATGCGTCAAAACCTGCGTTTATTAACTCGTCACGCATTGGTTTTACTAATTCTTCTGGATACATAATTCTTAAATTATTTACATTCTTAAAATGCAAATTTAATTAAATAAACTGTAATTATTAAATATAAACCCAACTCAATATAGATAGCACTATAAGAATTTATTATTTTAAATTATTGTAGTCTGCTTAAAGACTTTATAAACTTCCAAAACTCTTATTTAATAGCCAAATTTTTAATATTTCGCCCTTCTAGGGCTTAATTTAATTTTAAATAATTTTCTATTAAAATTTCATCCCTCTGGGATTTTTGCTCTGTAAGAGCATTAATATTAATAAAAAAATATAAAAATGCTGTAAAGCTCCATAGGAGCGAAATTTAATTGGATAATAGTAATTTTAAAGATTTATTTCAACTCCAATTCAAAAGTTCTTTTCTCTGTAGTTACATGGCATTCATCAGCAGTTACAATTATAGGTTCACTTACAAACGTTTTATAATTGTCAGCTGTTACTGTTACAATATAAGTTCCTTTTCGTTCTCCAGCTCCATAAAAAGACATGTTAGGGTCAGAGTTTTCTAGAGTTTCTTCATAATTACCATCTTTTGCAACTATTATAATATTACCATTTATTGGGTTTGCTGTTGTTTTTTCAGTGAGATTTATGGCTAAACCATAAACAAAATTCTGTGTACAAATAATAAGTTCTTTATCATTACTATTGTCTTCACAGCGATTTAAAAAGAAAAGAAAACTTAGAATCGCAATTATTTTTAATGATTTCATGGTATTGAGTATTTTCTATAAGATGTTTTTTTATCAATTTGGTTGCGTATCAATTCAAAAAATTAATAAAATCTTTTAATCGATAAAAATTTCAAATATCAATCATTTCTTATATTTGAAGTCAAAATTATAAAGTTTATGAGTAGTTTTTCTAAATGGTTGGGTGCAGGATTGGGTTTTACATTAGGTGGGCCTATTGGTGCAGCAATCGGTTTTGCCATTGGTAGTTTTGTAGATGGTTTTGAAATTGATGGTTTTAAACAAGAACAAATAGATTACAATAAAGACAGACCAGCAGGAAATAGCAGATATACAAGGCGAAATGTAAATACACAATCTGGCGATTTTGAAATGAGTCTGCTTGTTTTGGCATCAATTGTTATAAAATCGGATGGAAAAGTAGACAAACGTGAATTGGAGTTTGTGCGTTCTCAATTTTTATCAATGTATGGTAAAGAACGTGCAAATAGCGCTTTTAAACTGTTTAAAGGAATGGTTAAAAAAGATATTTCTGCACGCCAAGTTTGTATTCAAATTAGAGAACACATGTCTCACGCTTCTCGTTTACAATTACTACATTTTTTATTTGGTATTGCAAAAGCAGATGAATTTGTAAGTGAAAAAGAAGTTGATGAAATTCACAAAATTGCTGGTTATTTATATATCAATTCTTACGATTTTGAATCGATAAAAGCCATGTTTTATGATTCTTCAGAAAATGCTTATAAAATCTTAGAGATTGATAAAACTGCCACCAATGATGAAGTAAAAACTTCGTATAGAAAAATGGTGAAAAAATATCATCCAGATAAATTACAAGATTTGGGCGAAGAACATTTGCAAGGCGCAAAAGAAAAGTTTCAAAGCATACAAGATGCTTATGAAAAGATAAAAAATGAAAGAGGTTTATAGTTTGCATTCATCAACAAAAAAAAGATTATGGAGCAGTTTGATGTAGTTGTAATTGGTGGAGGACCTGCAGGTGGACAAACAAGTAGGAATTTAGCAAAAAAAGGACATAAAGTTTTATTGGTAGAACGTTATGAAAATTTTTCTCTGAATAACTTTTCGAGTGCAGGAATGACTTTAGAACCTTTGGATGAGTTTGATTTACCAGAAACAGTAATTGGTGCGTATTGGAAAGATTTGGTAATTCAGTGTACAAAAAAAGCCTATACTTGGCAAGGAAAAACAAACAAAGGTGTCGTTTTAAACTTCCAAAAATTACGTGAGTTTTTAGCTGATGAAACGCTAAAACTTGGTGGAAATGTTTGGATGGGACACAAATATTTGGCGAAAGAAGTTCAAAAAGATTCAGTTATTGTAGAGCTTTTAAATACTGAAACTTCAGAAAATATAAAAGTAAAAACAAAGCTTTTAGTAGATGCAACTGGACCTTTAAGAAAAGTAATGTACGATGCTAAAGAAGAACAACCAGAAATGGTTTTAGGAAGTGGAACTGAATACGAAATTGAAGTTTCACAAGAAATCTACGATCAATTTAAAGATAAATTACTTTTTTTTCTTGGGCATAAATGGTCTATAAAAGGGTATTCTTGGATTTTTCCTATGGAAAATAGAATTTTAAAAGTTGGTGCAGGTAAAACACATCTTACGTCTCTAAATCAAGAGAAAACCAATAAAACTACTCGAAAAATTACGGAGAAAATTATAGCAGAATACGTAAAAGCAAAAGACTATAAAATTATCGACAAACATGGTGGAATAATTCGTTACAGTAGAGGTTTAAAAGATAAATTTTATCACAATAAAGTAGTTGGAGTTGGAGATGCAGTTTCAGCAATAAATCCAAGAGGAGGAGAAGGAATTCGTTACGCAATGCAAACAGCAGATTTGGCATCAACGTATATTGATGAATATTTAAAAACGGGTAAAGAAAATTTTGAGAATTATAGAAAAATTTGGCGAAGAAAAAAGTTATTAAAATGGAATTTAAGCGAATTTTCTGGTAGAAGAATGTACAGCAGATATTCTGATGCGCAAGTAGAAAATAGAGTTCAATTTTTTTACGACAATTTTAATATTGATGAAATGATTGCAAGTTTATTCAATTTTAAATATAGTAAGCCTTTTACACGTCTTTTTCAGTATAGTTTTATAAAACTGTCTTATTTGTTTAAAAAGGAGAAGTTTTAAACGCTTAACTTAATTAATTGTCAAGAAAATTCTTAATTTCGCATCCTGATTTGAAAAGAGACCAAATGAAAGCGAAATTTCCTGAATATAAAGGACTTGACTTACCAAATGTTGCAGAAGAAATTCTTAATTATTGGCAAGAAAATAACATCTTCGAAAAAAGTGTAACTTCTAGAGAAGGTGCAGAACCTTACATATTTTTTGAAGGACCACCTTCTGCAAACGGATTACCTGGAGTGCATCATGTTTTGGCGAGAGCTATTAAAGATATTTTTCCTCGTTACAAAACCATGAAAGGTTTTCAAGTGAAAAGAAAAGCTGGTTGGGATACGCATGGTTTACCAATAGAATTAGGTGTTGAGAAAGAATTAGGAATTACCAAAGAAGATATTGGAACCAAAATTTCTGTAGAAGATTATAATGCAGCTTGTAGAAAAGCGGTTATGAGGTATACAGATATTTGGAACGATTTAACTCAGAAAATGGGGTATTGGGTAGATATGGAAGATCCATATATTACTTACGAACCAAAATATATGGAATCTGTTTGGTGGTTATTAAAACAGATATACAACAAAAAATTAATTTACAAAGGCTATACAATTCAGCCTTATTCTCCAAAAGCAGGAACTGGTTTAAGTTCTCACGAATTAAACCAACCAGGAACCTATCAAGATGTTACTGATACCACTGTTGTTGCACAATTTAAAGCAGTAAACGAAACGTTGCCAGATTTTTTACAGAATTTAGGAACTATCAATTTTATAGCTTGGACTACAACTCCTTGGACCTTGCCAAGTAACACAGCATTAACTGTTGGACCAAAAATCGAGTATGTTTTAGTCGATACTTTTAATCAATATACATTTGAACCTGTAAAAGTAATTTTAGCTAAAAACTTAGTTGGAAAACAATTTGGAGGAAAAAATGCTTTTCAAGTTGAAACATCAGAAGAATTAAAAGCATACAAATCTGGTGAAAAGAAAATTCCTTTTTACGTTGTAAAAGAATTTGTTGGTAAAGATTTAGTGAGTATTAAATATGAGCCAATTTTAGATTACAACCTAGATTTTGAGAATAAACAAGACGCTTTTAGAGTAATTTTAGGAGATTTTGTTACGACTGAAGATGGAACAGGAATTGTACACACAGCACCAACTTTTGGAGCAGATGATGCTTTGGTTGCCAAACAAGCGAGTCCAGAAATTCCAGCTTTATTAATCAAAGATGAGAATGATAATTTAGTTCCTCTTGTAGATTTACAAGGGAAATTTAGAAAAGAAATTAAAGATGATATTTACGGTTTTGCAAGCGAATATGTAAAATCTGAATATTTAAATGAAGAAGATTTAGAAGTTGAATTAAAGGTTCAGCAAGAAAAATTAAAAGACGTTTTAAAAGATCAAAAGCAATATTTATCTGTTGATGAACGATTAGGTTTAAAACTTAAAAACGAAAACAAGGCTTTTAAAGTCGAAAAATACAAGCATAGTTACCCAAATTGTTGGAGAACAGACAAGCCAATTTTATATTATCCATTAGATTCTTGGTTTATAAAAGTAACAGATGTAAAAGACAGAATGCACGAGTTGAACAAAACCATTAACTGGAAACCTGAATCTACAGGAACTGGACGTTTTGGAAATTGGTTGGCAAATGCAAACGATTGGAATTTATCTCGTTCACGTTATTGGGGAATTCCTTTGCCAATTTGGCGAACACAAGATGGTAAAGAAGAAATTTGTATTGGTTCTGTTGAAGAATTAAAACAAGAAATGGCGAAAGCTGTAGAAGCTGGAGTTTTATCAAAAGATATTTTTGAAGATTTCGAAATTGGAAATATGTCTGATGAAAATTATGCAAAAATAGATTTACATAAAAATATTGTCGATGAAATTACTCTAGTTTCATCCGAAGGAAAACCAATGAAACGTGAAAGCGATTTGATTGATGTTTGGTTCGATTCTGGCTCTATGCCTTATGCTCAGTGGCATTATCCTTTTCAGAATAAAGAATTGGTAGATACAACTTGGAGAAAAGCAGATTTTATTGCAGAAGGAGTAGACCAAACTCGTGGTTGGTTTTACACTTTACACGCAATTGCAACCATGATTTTTGATGATGTTGCCTATAAAAATGTAGTTTCTAACGGTTTAGTTTTAGATAAAAACGGACAAAAAATGTCTAAACGTCTTGGAAATGCAGCAGATCCTTTTACAACTTTAGGAACTTATGGAGCAGATGCCACAAGATGGTATATGATTTCGAATGCAAATCCTTGGGACAATTTAAAGTTCGATTTAGAAGGAATTGAAGAAGTAAAACGTAAGTTTTTCGGAACACTTTATAATACGTATTCGTTCTTTAGTTTATATACAAATATCGATGGTTTTTCTTATGATGAAGCTGATATCGCTTTAAATGAAAGACCAGAATTAGACAGATGGATTTTATCGGAATTGCATACGTTAATTGAAAATGTAGATAAATTTTATGCAGATTACGAACCAACAAGAGCTGCAAGAGCAATTTCTGATTTTACACAAGAATATTTAAGCAACTGGTATGTACGTTTAAGTAGAAGACGTTTTTGGAAAGGAACTTACGAAACTGATAAAATTTCTGCCTACCAAACTTTATATACCTGTATGGTTACTGTTGCAAAGTTGGCAAGTCCTATTGCACCATTTTTTATGGACAAATTGTATCAAGATTTGAATTCTGTAACGAATAAAGAAACTTCAGAAAGTATTCACTTATCAGATTTCCCTGTTTTTGATGCTTCTTTTGTTGATAAATCTTTGGAGCGTAAAATGGAAAATGCGCAGAAAATATCTTCTTTAGTTTTATCATTAAGAGCAAAAGAAAAGATAAAAGTGCGTCAGCCATTGCAAAAAATTATGATTCCTGTTGATAATCAACAACAAAAAGAAGAAATTTTAGCAGTTGCAGATTTAATAAAACACGAGGTAAATATCAAAGAAATCCAGTTAATGGAAGATGCTTCAGATATTTTAATCAAACAAATAAAACCGAATTTTAAGACTTTAGGGCCAAAATTTGGAAAAGATATGCGTTTTGTAGCAGCAGAAGTTAAAAACTTTACGCAAGAAGATATTAACAAAATAGAGAAAGATAAAAACATTTCTATTAAAATTAATGGAAATAATATATTTTTATCACTTGAAGATGTAGAAATTACATCTAAAGATATAGAAGGTTGGTTAGTTGCAAACGATGGTGCTTTAACAGTGGCTTTAGATGTAACTATCACAGAAGATTTGCACAAAGAAGGTGTTGCTAGAGAATTGGTAAACAGAATTCAGAATGCACGTAAAGATGCTGGTTTAGACGTTACTGATAAAATTAAATTAACGGTTTTAAATTTTGATAATTTACAAAGTTCTATCAACGAGAATAAAGAATATATAATGAGTGAAACATTAACCACTGAATTGGTTTTTGTGGATGAATTAAATAATGGTACAGAAATTGAATTCGACACCATAACAAGTAAAATATTAATCGAAAAAATTTAGAAAAATGTCTGACGTTAAAGTAAAATATTCAGAGGAGGATTTAAAAGAATTCAAAGCAATTATAGAGAAAAAAATAGCAAGAGCAAACGAAGATTTAGCATTATTAGAAGCTGCTTATAAAAACGATTCTGATAACGGAACCAATGATACATCTTCTTCTTTTAAATCTTTTGACGAAGGTTCAGAAGTAATGAACAAAGAAGCAAATGTGCAATTGGCTATTAGACAAGAAAAGTTTATTAGAGATCTTAAAAATGCCTTATTACGTATAGAAAATAAAACGTATGGTGTTTGTAGAGTTACTGGTAAATTAATACAAAAAGAACGTTTAAAATTAGTGCCTCATGCAACTTTAAGTATTGAAGCTAAAAGAGCGCAATAATCTAATCATTAAAATTTTTTAAGCTTCTTTTTAAGAAGCTTTTTTTATGAAAAATATTTTCCAAATACTTTTGTTTTTATGTTTTTCTGTGAGTTTTTCACAGAAAAAAGTAATGAAAAAATTTCAAACTGCTGCAGATGAAATTACTATTTACACAGCTGGTTTAGATAATTTAGTACTTGAAAACTCCACTTCAGAGTTTATAGAAGTGTATTTGTTTGCAGAAAGTTATGATGACCAATTAATAAAAATAGAAGAAAAAAGTAAAGAGTTATTTATAAAATTTCATTTTGAAGGTACTGAAACTAGAGAAGTTGTTTTCAGGAAATTTATTACGAAAAGACTGCAAAGAGCTAATGCTATCATAAAAATACCAACAGGAAAAAAAGTATTTATTTTTGGTGAAAATGTAGATATTGAATCTAAAAGTCATCAAAATGAATTGGCAATTTATATAGAAAATGGCATTGTAAAACTGAATAAAATTGAAGCAAAAACTACTTTAAAACTGTATTCTGGAAATGTGTATGCAACTGTTACAAACACAAATTTAGAGATCAATTCTAAAGATGGTAAAATTAAGGTTGATGACTTTTTTTATGAGAAAAAATATCAACAGAAATCTAAAGAAAATGAATTACAGTTATCTATAATAAGCATGAAAGGGAATGTTTTCTTAAAAACGGAAATTAATTAATTTCCAATTTTTTGCTTTTCAATTTTAGCAAGGTATTTTTCTGCGTTCGTATTTTTAGGATCTAGTTCTAGAGATTTTTCGTAATTCAATTTTGCTTTTTTGTAATTTTTATTTTCAAAATGAGCTTGTCCTAAACTATCATATAAATTTGCGTTTTTTGGATCTTCAGAAATGGCAAATTCAAAAATTTCTATAGCTTTTTCCATTTTCTTATCTTTTAAAAGTTCATAGCCAATTCTGTTTAAAGCATCAATAAAATCAGTATTAAAATAACTGTCTTCATTTCTTTTTAATTGTTCAAATTCTTTTTTAGCAGCTATTTTATCAGTTAAAACCTTTGCTTTTATATAAGATTTTAAATTAATTTTAGGGAACTTTATTAAGTCTGCTTCAATTGTATAAAACAGATTAAAATAATCATCACTTGCAGCATCAGAATTATTATTAATAATTACAATTTCGCCATAATTACTATCAGGACAAATTAATATTCCACTATGAATTCCGAGAGAATTTCCAGTTTTTGAGTAATAAAATCCTTCTTCTTCTGCAACCCCTAAACCTTGCCATAAATACCCCATTTTATCTCCTTCCTCATCTGTAAATAAAGTTTTTGTAGCTTCTTTTACAATTGGGTTTTTACTTTCTAATTGAAATTTCATCAACTTTATTAAATCTGGCAAAGTACTTATCATACCACCTGCACCCCCTAATAAAGGATTTTTATATAAAGGCGCTAAATTGTTTTTTTCATCATATCCATTTGCTAAATTATTTTTATGATTTTCAAAATCCATTAAATAAGTAGAATTCATTTCTAGCTCTTTCAAAAAATCATAGACTAAAGTTTTGTAATTTTTTTGATATACTTTTTGCAAAATATAAGCCATAAGTTCAGGTCCAATATTATTGTATTCAAAAAATGTACCTGGTTTTTTATCCAATTCCATGGTTTTTAAATCTTCCAGAAAAATATTAAAATCATAAGCTATTTCTTTATCTACATAATATCCTTCAGCAATTTTATCATTGATGTCTGAAAATGTTTTTGGATGTTTATTTTTAAACCCTAAAGAATGTGTTAACAGATTTTTTATAGTAATTGGAGTGTTTTCAAATTCTAAATTATCATAATTTCCTTCTAGATATTTTCTAATATCATCATCTAGATTAATTTTATTTTCTAAAACGGCTTTTGCAGCTAAAGAACCTGTAAAAACTTTTGTGATGGATGCAATTTCATACAATGTGTTATCATTTGGAGTATTATTTTTTCCTTTGTCAATTTCTCCAAAATAATTTTTATACACTTTTCCATTTCTGTAAATGGCCAAAGCAATTGAATTTATATTGCCTTTCTGTAAAGTACTTTCTGCATGTTGATCAACTAAATCTGTTAGTTTTTTAAAAGAATTTACTTCGGTTTTCGTTGAGTTTTTACAGCTTACAGCCAGTAAAATGATAAGAATGGCTATTACTTTTTTCATATATTTTATCAATTAAATTCTATATTTTTTTTAAGAGCTTATTTTTTAGCAAGATAGCCACAATATTTAAAATCGATAAAATATTGCCATATCTTATCAATTTTAAACGGTATAATTAATTAATGGCACTCAAATTATGCTTCAAAATGATGCAAAATTACCTATAGGAAAGTCGTTTAAAAAAGAACTTTTAGAGAGAATAAATAACATCTAATATATTCTGAATAATATTGCTATTTTTGTGTCTTCAAAATTAAAAAAATGTCAAAAAAGAATATTGCAATTCTTACAGTTTTATTAGCTATAATTTTAGATCAAGTTTTAAAGATTTATATAAAAACCACGTATGCTTTAAATGGTGGTTTTGAAGTGTTTAGTTGGTTTCAAATTCACTTTGTAGAAAATAATGGAATGGCTATGGGTTTTGAATTTGGAGGAGAAGCTGGTAAACTTTTTTTAACTTTATTTAGAATTATCGCTGTTTTTGCTATTGTTTATTGGTTAATAGGCAATATAAAACGCAAAGTTCATAATGCTGTAATTGTAGGAATCGCGCTTATTTTTGCAGGTGCTGTTGGTAATATTATCGATTCTGTTTTTTATGGAGTTATTTTCGATTCTTCAAATAATAATGTGGCTACACTTTTTGCAGACGAACCTTATGGAACACTTTTTCATGGTAAAGTTGTAGATATGTTTTACTTTCCTTTTATAAAAGATGCTATTTTACCAGAATGGATTCCTTTTATTGGTGGAGATACTTTTACTTTTTTTCAGTATATTTTTAATCCTGCAGATGCTTATATTTCTGTTGGTGTTGCTTTATTATTTATTTTTAGCAAGCAAGCTTTTCCAAAAGAAGAGAAAAAGAAAAAAGATATTAAAGCATAATTTTTAAATATTTTCATAAGTTTCTACAGTAATATTCGCAACAACATTTCCTGTATGTTTAATTGAAAGTGGTTCGAATAATACAATATGCACTTCTTCTTTTGCAATAGGTTTGTGCTCAACTCCCTTTGGAACAATATAAAATTCGCCTTCTTTTAGGGTGATGGTTTTGTCTCTCAATTCAATTTCTAGAGTTCCTTTTATCACCATAAAAAGTTCATCTTCGAACTCATGTTTATGAAAAACGAATTCGCCTTTTAGTTTTGCCAATAAAATTTGTTGTCCATTTAATTCGCCCACCTTTTTTGGTGACCACAAATCAGAAAATAGTTTGAATTTTTCTTGAATATTGATTACGCTCATACAGCAAATTTACGAAAACTAATTCCGCGTTAACGATTGAAGCGACATCCTTTTTGTTTTTCACAAAAAGATACAGCGAAAAGCGTGGCATTTCTATTTCAGAAATGAACGCCCAAAAATATATCAAATTTGGTATAATTGATTAAATTTGCAACTTAAATTCTGGAAGAAGTTCAGAATTATAGAAACATAACAAAGATTCTGAATCAAGTTCAGAATTGTAAATTAAAATTTACAATGTATAGAAGTCATTCTTGTGGAGAGTTAAGAGCAGCGCATATAAATACAGAAGTTACCTTGGCTGGTTGGGTGCAAAAAAGCAGAGATAAAGGTTTTATGGTTTGGGTAGATTTGCGAGACAGATATGGAATTACGCAGTTAATTTTTGATGAAGAGCGCACACCAAAAGAAATGATGGAAAAAGCAAAATCTTTGGGAAGAGAATTTGTAATTCAAGTTACAGGAACTGTAATTGAGCGTGAATCTAAAAACAAAAATATTCCTACAGGAGCAATTGAAGTATTGGTTTCTAAACTAGAAATTTTAAACGCGTCAAAAATTCCTCCTTTTACAATTGAAGATAAAACTGATGGTGGAGAAGACATCAGAATGAAATACAGATATTTAGATATTAGAAGAAATCCTGTAAAAGACAGTTTGATTTTTCGTCATAAAGTAGCAATGGAAGTCCGTAAATACTTGTCTGACCAAGAGTTTATAGAAGTTGAAACACCGTATTTAATAAAGTCTACTCCAGAAGGCGCACGTGATTTTGTGGTGCCAAGTAGAATGAATGAAGGTCAGTTTTATGCACTTCCTCAATCTCCTCAAACCTTCAAGCAGCTTTTAATGGTTGGTGGAATGGATAAATATTTTCAGATTGTAAAATGTTTTAGAGACGAAGATTTACGTGCAGACAGACAGCCAGAATTTACACAAATTGACTGTGAAATGGCGTTTGTGGAGCAAGAAGATATTTTAAATATTTTTGAAGGCTTAACACGTCATTTGTTAAAAGAAATCAATAATGTTGAGGTGGAGAAATTTCCAAGAATGTTGTATGATGATGCCATGCGTTTGTATGGAAATGATAAACCAGACATCCGTTTTGGAATGGAGTTTGGCGATTTAAATGCAGTGACACAACACAAAGATTTTGGTGTTTTTAATTCGGCTGAATTAGTAATCGGAATTGCAGTTCCTGGAGGAAATGTATACACAAGAAAAGAAATTGATGCGTTAATAAAATGGGTAAAAAGACCACAAGTTGGTGCTTTAGGCATGATTTACGCAAGAGTAAATGAAGATGGAACTTTTAAATCTTCTGTAGATAAATTTTACGATCAAGAAGATTTAGCAAAATGGGCTGAAGTTACAGGCGCAAAACCTGGAGATTTGGTTTGTGTTTTATCTGGTGAAACTAATAAAGTAAGAGCGCAAATGTCTGCTTTAAGAATGGAATTAGCAACGCGTTTAGGGTTGAGAGATCCAAAAGTATTTGCACCACTTTGGGTCATTGATTTTCCATTATTGGAACTAGATGAAGAAACTGGTCATTATCATGCAATGCACCATCCATTTACATCACCAAAACCTGGGCAAATGGAATTACTAGATTCAGATCCTGGAGCTGTAAAAGCAAATGCGTACGATTTGGTGTTGAATGGAAACGAAATTGGTGGAGGTTCTATAAGAATTCACGATAAAAAAATGCAAGCAACCATGTTAAAGCATTTAGGTTTTTCTGAAGAAGATGCCAAAGCACAATTTGGTTTCTTAATGGATGCTTTTGAGTATGGAGCACCACCTCATGGAGGTTTGGCTTTTGGTTTGGATAGATTGGTTGCAATTCTTGGTGGTCAAGAAACCATTCGTGATTTTATTGCATTCCCAAAAAATAATTCTGGTAGAGATGTTATGATTGATGCTCCTGCTTTTATTGATAATGAACAATTAAAAGAATTGAGTTTGAAGTTGGATATTAAAGCGTAAAATATATTTGTAAATATTAATTTCAGACCTGTCAGGTTTTTAAAACCTGACAGGTCTTTTTTGTTTTTTATTATTAAATTTACTTTATGAAGAAACTATTTAAGTTTGTTTTGAAAGTTTTTCTATTTTTTTTGGGTTTATTGTCAATTTGGATTGTTTGCCTGTTTTTTGACTTACCAGTAATTCCTTTCAATGAAACTAATTATTATTTAAAACATAATGAGAATTCTTTAAATGAAAGACAAATTATTAAAACCATTGATTCTTTAAGTATACGTCTAGAAATACCTAATTATTTTGAGGAAAATGGACAGTGTTTTGATGTTTGGTTTTATTCAGATGTGGAAAAGAAAAATTTATCTGTAGACAGTTTTTTATTCGAACTTAAAAACCTAAGTGGAAAAGATGAAAATCTAATAGATAGTATTTTATTTTGGGATGGAGGCAGTCAAGAAAATACATCAACAATTGATAATTATAAATTCAATTCAAAAAACAAATATATTTTTTTTAGAAAAATTTATAATCTTGATGGTATTAGTGATTTTTCAATTAAACTGAATATTAATTATAGTATTGATAGTATTCAATATAAATTAGATACATTACTTAATATTAACAAAAAGAAAAAACTAACTTGGGATAAATTTAGAGTTCATTAATTAAAAATCTTATGAAAAATCTATTCACACTTCTATTCATTTTCACCTCAATAATTGCATTCTCTCAAGAAATTTCTGGTGATGAATTATTAAAAAAAGCAATCGAATTTCACGATCCAAATGGAAATTGGGCAACCTTTAAAGGTGAGCTTTTTGTAACGATGGAAACTCCTAAAAATGGAGATAGAGTTAGTAAAATCAACATCAATTTACCAAAACAATATTTTTCGGTAGTTGCTAAAAGAGATACTATTATTACAACATATATTCTTGATAAAGATGAGATTAGCTTTTCTTTAAATGGTGATAAAAATCCATCAGAAGAAAATAAAAAGAAGTTTAGTTTAAACGCAGAACGTGCAAATTTGTATAAAAACTATTATACGTATTTATATGGTTTGCCAATGAAATTAAAGGATGAAGGAACTGTAATTCATCAAAAAGTAGAAAGAAAAACCTTTAAAGGAAAAGAATATTTAGTTTTAAAAGCTACTTATAATCAGGAAGTAGGTAAAGATACTTGGTACTTTTATTTTAATCCAGATAATTTTGCGATGGAAATTTATCAGTTTTTTAAAGAAGAAAAAGATAGTGGAGAATATATTTTATTATCAGAATTAGAAACGATTAATGATATTAAAATGCCAAAAATTAGAGCCTGGTATTATAATAAAGATAATACATATTTAGGAACAGATATTTTATCAGCAAAAAACTAAAATGCCAACCAAAAATAAATTTCTAAAACAAATTTTACTTTGGAGATATAAATTTATCTCTGAGCGTCAGTTTGTATATGCTTTAAGTATTTTAGTGGGTTTATTGGCAGGTTTAGGAACTGCAGTTTTAAAAAACTTAACTTTCTTTATAGAAAATGTTATAGAAGGAAAATTTATTAAAGACTTTCATTATTCTCTATATTTTATTTTTCCAATTATTGGGTTGGTTTTGGTGTATTACATCAAAAAGAAAATCATTAAAAAAGAAATTGGGCATGGTATTTCTACCACACTTCATGCAGTTTCAAAAAGAAACGGAATTATAGAAAAATACAAAATGTATGCTTCTTTAATTACAGCTCCAATTACAGTTGGTTTTGGGGGTTCTGCAGGTTTGCAAGGTCCAGCTGTAAGTACAGGAGCAGCTTTGGGATCTTATGTTGCACAGCTGTTTCATATGAATGCTAAAACAAGAATGCTTTTGATTGGTTGTGCAACTGCAGGTGCAATGTCATCGATGTTTAAAGCACCAGTTGCTGCCATTATTTTTGCTGTAGAAATTTTTAGTTTAGATTTGGCTTTTGCATCTTTAGTGCCACTTTTATTGGCATCAGTTTCTGCTGTAATTACCTCTTATTTTTTCTTTGAAAAAGATGCTTTGTTTGGCTTTGAATTGGTAGATGCTTTTCAGATAAAAGATATTCTATATTACGTTATTTTGGGTTTTGGAACTGGTGTAGCTTCTGTTTATTTTTCTAAAATTTATTTTAAAATCACCAATTTTTTCAAACGGATAAAAAAACCAATTCACAAATTAATTATTGGCGGTTTTGCAATCGGTATTATGTTGTATTTAATTCCACCTTTATATGGAGAAGGATATGGATTAATTAATAATTTACTGAATGGAAATACTGCTGAAGCTTTAAAAGATATTCCTTACAAAGTAGATTTAACCAATATTTGGATTGTTATTGGTTTCTTGTTTTTAATTGCTATTTTTAAGGCAATTGCAATGACAACTACGTTTGCAGCTGGTGGAGTTGGAGGTATTTTTATTCCGACTTTATTTATGGGAAGTGCTTTAGGAAACGTTTTTGCCAAAGTAATTAATACTTTAGGAGGTAATGTTTCTGAATCTAATTTTACCTTAATTGGTATGACAGGTTTAATGGCTGGAGTTTTACATGCGCCTTTAACTGCTATTTTTTTAATTGCAGAAATTACGGGTGGTTATGAACTTTTTGTACCATTAATGTTGGTTGCTGCTATTAGTTTTGCGTTCACAAAATACTTTATTGCGAACTCAATTTACACAACAGAATTAGCAGCAAAAGGAGAACTCATCACGCATAATAAAGACAAAAATGTGTTAATGATGATGAAGATTGATCGACTTATTGAAAAGAATTTCAAAGCTGTAAATCCAGATATGTTATTAGGAGAAATGCTCACAAAAGCGGTTGCAAAATCGACCAGAAATATTTTTCCTGTGATTAATAAAGAAAAACAATTTTTAGGAATTGTCTTGTTAGATGATATTCGTTCTTTTATGTTTGATACAGAAATGTACAACAGCATAACTGTAGAAACTTTTATGAAATCGGCTCCAGAAATTATTTTTTATGATGATTCTGTGGAAGAAATTATGCGAAAATTTAAAACTAGCGACGCTTGGAATTTGCCTGTTATTAAAGATGAAAAGTATCTTGGTTTTATATCGAAATCTAAACTATTAACAGCATACAGAAATAAGTTGATAGAAGTTACGAGTTAAAAAAAAGTAAATGAGAGAAAATAGTTTTACTAAAAATATGCGCAATAAATCTAACTCAGAGTTAGAACATATTATAGAAAATAAAGATAAATATACTCCAGAAGCATTACAGGCTGTTGTTTGGGAATTAGAAGACAGGAATTTAATTGAAAAAGGCGAAATTGACCTGCCAGAAATTGCAGAAATTCCTATAGAAAAAACCTCATTACAGAATGATGAATTAGAGAAAACTACGTTAAATAATGAAAACCCTTTTGAGGAATTTGAACAGCCAAATTTATATTCTAAACAAGCAATTTTAGGATTTACTCTTTTTTTTAGTACAATTTTTGGAGTGGTTTTATTGATGTATAATTTAAAGGTGATGAACAAGCATAAAGCAAGGACTCAAGTACTTGTTTTTGGGATTTTGTACATAGTTTTATCTTATACTCTTTTGGAAGTATTACCTAAAATATACTTTATTACCTTGATTTTTAATTTTATTGGCTATGCAATATTAGTCGAATATTTTTGGAATAAGTATTTGGGTAAAGATTTACAATATGAAAAAAAATCAGTTACCAAACCTTTATTAATTTCTTTAGCAATTACTGGGATTTTGTTTTTTTTGATACTTTTTCCATTACTTATGGGTAAATAATAGTTGATTTAAACTAAACTGAAAAGTTTAAAATTTAAGTCCAAGGATCTTCATTTGTTTCTAATTGTTTCTGGCTTGTTAAAATACTACCCGAGTTTTCGTGATTTTTTCCAACTAGCAAACAGGTGTACAAAAGAAAAACTATTTCTAATTCGTTTTTATCGGTAGTTATCAATTCTTTAAAATTTTCTTCGGATAAATTTTCATCAACCTCTGCAATTTTTATCTGGTTTTTGTAAATAGATTTCTTGTTTTTATAATTGATTTTAATTTCAAAATTGGTGTCATCAATTTCTATTTTAAAAATAGTATTTCTATTATTGGTAGAGATTAATATGAATTTATTTTCATTCTTATTTTTAATAAGATATACCATTCTCCATTTCCAAAATTGAAATTTTTTTGTAATAGTATAAAGGTGTTCTTCTTTAGCATTTTTGATTTCAGCACAGGTTTTGCCAAATTCCATAAACCAAAAAGAACTAAAGATAATTTCTTTTTTATCAGCTTTAAAAACTTTTAATTCATTGTTAAAGTGAGATATTTTATAAGTAGTTTTATTCATCTATTTTTTATTTAAAAAAGCAACAACTAAATCTGGGAAATCAGTAAAAGCACCATCAACATTTGCATCGATTAAAAGGGTTTGCATCATTTCGTTAAAGGTAGTAAATTCTACTAATTGGTCTGCTCTAAAGGTATAAGGATGCACTTTTAAACCTAATTGATGAGCATCAGTAACTAAAGAAGTAAAGGTAAACTTACCATCAACTTTATCACTTAAAATTTGTGTATACCAAGGTCCAATTCCATCTGCATAACTTGCAAAATGTGCTAATTGTTTTGTTTCTTCTTCAAACTCCATTAACTGTACTAAAAACAAATCCGATTTTAATTCTTTTCTGATTCGCTCTAATTCTTTGGCATCAAAACACTGTAAAATACAGTTGTCTTTTTTGGTTTTGTAGCCATAATCTGCAAGTACTTTTAAAACAATTTCTGTGAGGTTTTTTCCTTCTTGTTGATGAAACTCTGGCGCTTTTATTTCTGGATAAATTCCAATATTTTTTTTGGTTGATGCATTTAAACCTTGAATCAATTCAATTTCTTCTTGAAGCGAATGCAATTTAAAATTTCCTTTTCCTTTTGGAAATCTATTTGGGTAAAATTGCTCACCTGTTTCTGGATTAAAACGTTCTGAAACTTGAAGTCTTTTTAGTTCATTAAACGTAAAATCGATCACATAAAAACGATTGTCTTCTCTTTTTCTAGTTGGGAATTTAGTGGCAACATCAGTAACATCATCCAAATAAATATCATGAATAACAATTGGCACATCATCTTTACTCAACACTAAATCTTGCTCAATAAAATCTACATTCATTGCATGTGCCATCGTTTTTGCTTCTATAGTATGTTCAGGCAAATAGGCAGAAGCTCCTCTGTGAGCAATCACTATTTTTTTATTCATAGTTGGTTTTTTTGTAGGTTGATTGCAAGAAAATAGGAGCAAGCAAATCAAAAATACAGAAATTGATTTCATTTTAAATTTATCTGTCAGGTTGAGCGCAGTCGAAACCTATTATTAGTAACATAAATAACCTCTCGACTGCGCTCGAGGAGACATAATTATTTTTTTTATTTTTTAAAGATATAACTTTTGTAAATTTACAGCATGAAAATAGCGTTAAAAATAATGTTTGTTATCTTTTTAGTTTGGATGATTTTTGGTATTTATTTACTAAATCAAGATCATGAAAAAGCTAAAATTGTGATGGGTTTAGGGGTGTTTTACTTTTCGTTTTTGTTTATGCCATTTTTTATTTATTACAGATACAGAGATGGAAAATATCAAAAATATATTTTAAATGATGAAAAATTAAGACAAGCTTTTAATCAACAAGGAAAAAAGAAGAGTTAATTTTCTTTCTTCAAAAATACATATACAGGAAAATGATCTGAAAAACCTCCTTGATACCAAGGACCTATATAGGTTCTAAAAGGACTTCCTTTTAATTTTCCTCTAAAAATTCTCAACCATTTTTTGTTAAAAACTTCTGCGTGTTTAAAAGTTAACTCCTCATTATTATTATCATCTAAAAAATTTTTAGAAAGCATAATTTGGTCAAAAAAGTTCCATTTTTTATTATAGGTAGATGTTCCTCTTTTATCTTTATCAACCAAACTTTCCATAGGATTAAAAAAAACATCTTTTACCAAAAAATCTTTTACACTTTTACTAGATGGATCATCATTAAAATCGCCCATTAAAATAATTTTTGGGTTCATTTCTTTCTGGTTGATTGTATCAATAATTGCTCTAGCAGTTATAGCAGTCGCAATTCTTTTAGGCTCACTTATTTCTGTTCCTTCTCTTCTAGAGGGCCAATGATTTACTAAAATATGCACCAATTCTCCATGCAATTTTCCACTAACTTTTAAAATATCTCTTGTATAATCCCTTTCACCTTTTTCGTTTTCTAAAAAAACAGGATAGGTAGAAGAGTCGAATAATTCAAACGCTACTTTGCTGTATAAAAGAGCCACATCAATTCCACGTTCATCTGGCGAATCATGATGTACATATCCATAATGATGTTTTTTTAAGTATGATGAATTTGCCAAATCAGAAACGACACTTGCATTTTCAACTTCTACCAAACCAACAATAACAGGAACTTTAGCAGACCTGTTTAAACCTAATTGAGAAATTACAGAACCCAATTTTCTAATTTTAACTTTATAGCGTTTTAAAGTCCAATTTAGTTTTCCTTTTGGTGTAAAATCATCATCTGCAGTTGCAGGATTATTAACAGTGTCAAACAAATTTTCTACATTATAAAATGCTATGGTAGTAATATTTTCTTGTTGTTTTGATGATTTTAACGAAGGGAACATGTATGTTGTTTTGTGTAAAAGTAAGTAAATACTATTGCAATTTTATAACTTAATTTTTTTGATTTGTTAACATTTATGTAACCTTAAATAAGTGTAATTTCTATAAATTTGTGCATATCAAAATATGAATTTAATAAAAATTGTATGAAAAAAAAGGCATAGTGTTAAAAATTTGAATTAGTTAAAGAAGTTCTCAATATTTATTGAGGATTTTTTTTTGCACTAATTTTTCAGGTATAAATTCTTAAATTAACGTTAAATAGCTAGTATGCTTTCTTTTTCGATAGTGATACTTTTATATTTGTAATAAATAAATTTTGAATGAAGTATTTACTATTTTTAACGATTACATTTTTATCAATTTTTAGCTTAAAAGCACAAGTAGACGAAAACCAAACTGGAGCCTGGTACATGTATTTTTATAATCATCAATTTAAAAATTCTCAATTTGGTACTCAAGGTGATTTTCAATACAGAGATTGGCAATTTTTAGGAGATAAAGAGCAACTTTTACTAAGATCTGGTTTCACATTTACGCCCAAAGATGCAGGTATTATGTTTACATTAGGTTTTGCAAATATAACATCAGGTACTTTTGGGGATTCAGATGATACATCAAACGAAAATAGAATTTACCAAGAAGCATTATTACCGCAAAAAATTGGAAGTCGTTTTTTTATAACTCATCGTTTTAGATTTGAACAACGTTTTGTGGAAAATCAAGATTTTAGAACTCGTTACAGATATAACTTGTTTATAAATGTGCCATTTAATAGCAAAAGTTTATCAGAACCAAAAACTATTTATGGGGCGTTTTACAATGAACTTTTTATGAATGGCGAAAGAAATATTGGCGATAATAATAATGTTGAGTTGTTTGATAGAAACAGAACTTATTTGGGTTTAGGTTATGTTTTAAATCCAAAAATAAGATTCCAAATGGGTTGGATGAATCAATCCACAGATGCCTGGAGTAAATCACAATTGCAATTTAGTATGCATCATAGTTTTTAAAAAATGGAATTCATAAAAACGCCATAAAAACTGCGAACGTAGATTTTTTGCACAGTTTTCATTCAATTATTTTAATGATTAATTTAGTTGTGATCAAATTTGTTTTTGGTGCCAACTTTCTTTTTATCTTTGTAATCTATGATAGAACAAAAAGAAGCAACGTCAGAGAAAGCCGTTTTAATTGGTGTAATTACACAAAAACAAGACGAAACTAAATCTACTGAATATTTAGACGAATTAGAATTTTTAACAGCAACTGCTGGAGGAGTTGTTGTAGAACGCTTTGTGCAAAAATTAGACAAACCACATCCTAAAACTTTTTTAGGAACAGGTAAACTAGAAGATGTAAAGGCTTATATAGATTCACACAATATTGGAACCGCAATTTTTGATGATGAATTATCGCCAGCACAATTAAGAAATATCGAAAAGATTTTAGATTGTAAAATTTTAGACAGAACTAATTTAATACTCGATATTTTTGCACAAAGAGCACAATCAAGTTCAGCAAGAACTCAGGTAGAATTGGCTCAACATCAATATTTATTGCCACGTTTAACACGACTTTGGACGCACCTTGACAAGCAAAAAGGGGGAATTGGAATGCGTGGACCTGGAGAAACTGAAATTGAAACTGATAGACGAATTATCAATGATAGAATTGTTTTGCTGAAAAACAAATTAGCTAAAATTGATAAACAAATGGCTACGCAACGTAAAAACCGTGGGCAAATGGTAAGAGTTGCTTTGGTTGGTTATACTAATGTTGGGAAATCTACCTTAATGAATGTAATTAGTAAAAGTGATGTTTTTGCAGAAGACAAACTTTTTGCAACTTTAGATACTACAGTTCGTAAAGTGGTGATTAAAAACATTCCTTTTTTAATGACAGATACTGTTGGGTTTATTAGAAAATTACCAACACAATTGGTAGAGTCTTTTAAGTCTACCTTAGATGAGGTTCGTGAAGCAGATTTGTTGTTACATGTGGTGGATATTTCTCATCCAAATTTTGAAGATCATATAGCCTCTGTAAATTCGGTTTTAAATGATATTAAGTGTGGAGACAAGCCAACAGTAATGGTTTTTAATAAGATTGATGCTTACGAACATGAAACAATTGATGAAGACGATTTAATTACTGAAAAAGGAAAAGAACACTATACAATTCAAGATTGGAAAAAAACTTGGATGAACGATTATGATGTAGAATCTATCTTTATATCTGCCTTAAACAAAGAAAATTTAGAGGATTTTAAAGAAAAAACGTACGAAGAAGTTAAGAAAATTCACATTCAACGTTTTCCTTATAACGACTTTTTGTATTATGAATACAAAGAGGAAGATGATCAATAACTAAATAAGTTTCTGATAACAATTTATCCTGCAAGGTCTTTTTTTTTGACCTTGTAGGTATTATAAAGTTGATAAGATTAAGTTAATAGAATTCAAAATTATACCTATAAGGTTTTTAAAACCTTGCAGGATAAAATAGGATTATTCTTCTTTTTTATCCTCAATAATTCCCATTCTTTTCGCACGATTTCTCCAAGATTTTCTTGCATGTGCTTGTAAGTCTGCAACAGAATCACTTTCATCCATAATTTCTAAACCTAAAAGTGTTTCAATAACATCTTCTTGAGAAACTATACCAGACACAGAACCATATTCATCTACTACTAAAGCAATGTGTTCTTTTTCTTTGATTAATCTATCAAACAAATCTGGGATAGAAAGGTCTCTATCAGTTACAATAATATCTCTTCTAATAGAAGCTAAAGTTTCGTTTCCTTTACCATTTATCATTCCTTCTAATAAATTGTCTTTTAGAAAATAACCTGTAATTTCATCAGGATTTTCAGCAAAAACAGGAATTCTAGAATAGCGTAAATTTTTATGTTCGTTGTAAAAAGATTCGATAGTTTGGCTTTCATCAGCAGTTTCTAAAACCGTTCTTGGCGTCATTACATCATTCACTTTAATGTTTTTAAACCCTAATAAATTTCTGATTACTTTACTTTCATCTTTATGAAAAACACCATCTTTTTCAGCCATTTCTGTCATCACTAAAAAACCTTCTCTACTTAAAATACTTCCATGACCTTTACCACCAATTAATTTTGTAGTTAATTGTAAAAGCCATAAAATACCAGTCCATTTTAATGGAAAGATCATTATGTTTAATGCTTTTGATGTAAAGTTTGCCAGCTGTTTCCAGTAAGTAGCGCCAATTGTTTTTGGGATAATTTCTGATGCCACTAAAATTAAAATCGTCATTACAGTAGAAACGATTCCAACCATTAGATCTTCTGTAATCGCAATTCCAAAAATAGTTTGTTCTGTAGTTCCATACATTTCTGCATAGGCAACTTTTGCTTGCACACCTACTAAAATTGCACCCACAGTATGTGCAATTGTATTAATGGTTAAAATGGCAATAAGTGGTTTATCAACATCTTTTTTTAAGATTTCTAAGTCAGTTGCATAGGCTTCTCCTTCACTCTTTTTTAAATTGATAAAAGTTGGAGTGATGCTTAATAGAACAGCTTCTAAAATAGAGCATAAAAAAGAGAAAAATATAGATACAGTCGCGTAAATTATTAAAATTGTCATTAACAGAAATTTAGAATACAAAAGTAATCAAATTAAAAAAAACCTTTTTAATTATTTTTAAATAGTTAAGAAGTAGTTTTAACATTATAAACATAGAGTATTATTAATTTTATTTACTGTTTTTTGAATTATTATAAAATAAAAGAGGTTCTATTTTTAAATCAATAATTTTTTTACTTCTACGTAAAAAAAATCAAAATTTTACTATAAAAATAAGTAATAATACTTAATTTCGTATTATAAATACGTAGTTATGAATAAAATTATTGTAGTTGGTAATGGAATGGTTGGTTATAAATTTTGTGAAAAATTTGTGGCAGCTTCAGGAAATGAGAATTTTAAAATTACCGTTTTTGGTGAAGAACCAAGACCAGCATATGATAGAGTTCACTTAAGTGAATTTTTTGAAAATCAAGATGCAAAAGCTTTAGAAATGGCTCCAGCAGAATGGTATTCAGAAAATGGAATTGACTTAATTGTAGATGAAAGAGTTTCTGAAATTCACAGAGTATCTAAAACAATAACTACTGCAAAAAATAGAGAGCTGTCTTATGATTATTTAGTGTTAGCTACAGGATCTTCTGCTTTTGTTCCACCTATAAAAGGAGTTGAAAAAGAAGGCGTTTTTGTGTATAGAACTATTGAAGATTTAGAAGGAATGTTAGGATATGCTGCAAAATTAAAGGCAGAAAATCCGAACGCAAAAGCAGCAGTTTTAGGTGGAGGTCTTTTAGGTTTAGAGGCAGGAAAAGCAGTTATGGACATGGGTCTAGAACCTCATATTGTAGAGTTTGCTCCTAAATTAATGCCAAGACAATTAGATGCTAGAAGTAGTCAAGTATTACAATTAAAGTTAGAGTCTTTAGGTTTAAATATTCATTTAAGTAAAGCAACAAATCAGATTTTAGGAAATGGTTCTATTGTAGGAATGGAGTTTGGTGAAGATGATGTTCTAAACGTAGATATGTTAGTAATTTCTGCAGGAATTAGACCAAGAGATGAACTTGGAAAAACTTCTGGTTTAGAAATGGGAGCTAGAGGAGGAATTATTGTAAACAATAAAATGCAAACTTCTGATGAGAATATTTTTGCAATTGGTGAGGTTGCTTTGTATAATAAAATGATTTATGGTTTAGTTGCTCCAGGTTATGATATGGCTGGAGTTGCTGTAAATCAAATTATTGGAGAAAAAGAAAATGTAATGCCAGAAGATATAGATATGTCTACCAAGTTAAAATTAATTGGTGTAGATGTGGCAAGTTTTGGAGAACCTTTTATGCCAGCATCAAAAGGGCATTCTATCATATTTGAAAATAAAACACAACATTTATATAAGAGAATTAATGTTAGTCATGATGGTAAAAGGTTGTTAGGAGGAATTTTAGTTGGAGATGCTTCAGATTATAATATGTTGCATCAGGTTTATTTAAACGGAATGAAGATTCCTGAAGATCCATCGCAATTAATTTTACCTGCAAGTGAAGGAGGTTCTTCTTTTGGAAGCGTCTTAGATTTGCCAGATACAGCACAAGTTTGTTCTTGTGAAAGTATAAGTAAAGGTGATATTTGTTGTTCAATTACAGAAGAAGATTGTAATAATTTAGGTGATGTAATTGCAAAAACTAAAGCAACAACTGGTTGTGGAGGTTGTAAACCTATGGTTGCAGATTTAGTAAATGAAACTTTAAAATCTCTTGGTAAAGAAGTAAAAGAAACCATTTGTGAGCATTTTGATTATAACAGACAAGAATTATATGATTTGGTAAAAGTGAGTAAAGTTGCTACTTATGAAGAAACTTTAAATACGTTTGGTAAAGGTCATGGTTGTGAAATTTGTAAGCCTTTAGTGGCGTCAATTTTTGCAACAGTTACAATGGAAACTGCCAATCGTCAACCAACAATTCAAGATACAAATGATCGCTTTTTGGCAAACATTCAAAGAAATGGAACGTATTCTGTGGTGCCAAGAGTTGCTGGTGGAGAAATTACTCCAGATCAATTAATTGTTATTGGAGAAGTTGCTAAAAAATACGATTTATATACCAAAATTACGGGTGGACAAAGAATAGATTTATTTGGAGCTCTAATACATGAACTTCCTTTAATTTGGAAAGAATTAATTGCTGCTGGTTTCGAAAGTGGTCATGCATATGGAAAATCTTTAAGAACTGTAAAAAGTTGTGTAGGCTCAACTTGGTGTAGATATGGTATGCATGAAAGTGTAACATTTGCTATCGAAATTGAAAACAGGTATAGAGGTTTGCGTTCTCCTCATAAATTAAAAGGAGGAGTTTCTGGTTGTATTAGAGAATGTGCAGAAGCAAGAGGTAAAGATTTTGGTTTAATTGCTGTTGATGGTGGTTGGAATTTATACGTGTGTGGAAATGGTGGAGCTACACCAAAACACGCGGTTTTATTGGCAGAACAATTAAATGATGAAACCGTTGTAAAATACTTAGATAGATTTTTAATGTTTTATATAAGAACTGCAGGACCTTTAGTAAGAACAGCTCCTTGGTTAGATAAATTAGATGGTGGAATTGAATATTTAAAACAAGTTGTTATTGAGGATTCTTTAGGAATTGCAAAAGATTTAGATATCGAAATGCAAGGTTTGGTTAACAAATACGAATGTGAATGGAAACAAGCTGTAGAAAATGAAGAAGTAATGAAACGCTTTAAACACTTTGTAAATTCTGATGATACTGATGATAACATTAAATTTGTGCCAATGCGTGGTCAAAAAATGCCAAAAGCTTGGGTGTAAATAAGTAGGCAGTATTTTAGTTGGCAATTTCAGTCGTCAATTAGTTGAAAAAGTATGAGTTCTCTTCCTGCAAGGTTTCAAAAACCTTGTAAGTATTTAAAAAATAAATACACTTTAAGCGATAGCTAAAAGTTAGCAAAAATGTGCGTTAGGGATTGAAGCGACATCCTTTTTGCTTTTTCTGCAAAAAGATATAGCGTAAAGCCCGACCTTTTTAGGTAACGCCCAAATAAAATAATAAAAATATGCAAGAAGTACTAGAAAAATATCAAACAGTTTTAGAAGCAGATGTAAACGAATGGTTTAAGGTTGGTAAAACAACAGATTTTCCAGAAAATTCAGGGGCTTGTATTAAGCATAAAACAAAGCAGATTGCAGTTTATAATTTTGCAAGAACTGGTAAGTGGTATGCTACTCAAAATTTATGTCCTCATAAAATGGAAATGGTTTTATCTGTTGGTATGATTGGTGACAAAGGAGGGATTCCAAAAGTTGCTTGTCCATTACATAAAAAGAATTTCTCTCTAGAAGATGGGGCAAATTTAGCTGGAGAAGATTTAAAAATTGCTACATATCCTGTAAAGATTAATGAAGGAAATGTGTATATTGGCTTCTCGGATTAAAACCAAAAAATGAAGCCAACAAGATTTGAAACTGCCATTGCAATTATTGATCAAAAAAATGCAGAAGACCCAAACACGTACCAAGTTGCTGGGATAGCGTATTCTAAAGAATTATTGTATTCTCAAAGAATGACAAGAAAGCTACTTCAGTTTGAGCCTAACGCATCAAAAGCACTTCAAATTGCTGCAAGAGCACAACATATTTGTCGTTGGAAAATTGAAAGAAAAGAATATCCAATGGATAGAGTTGGATATTTAAAATGGCGTGAGGAATTGAAAAAAATGCACGCTAAACTTACTGGAGAAATCTTAGAACAAGTTGGTTTTGATGAGCAATTTGTAGATAGAGTGCAGAAAATCATTTTAAAAAAACTCATCAAGAAAAACGAAGAATCTCAAACATTAGAAGATGTTATTTGTTTGGTTTTTTTAGATTATTATTTTGATGAATTTGCAGCAAAACATACTGATGAAAAAATTATCGATATTTTAAAGAAAACTTGGGTAAAAATGTCTGATAAAGGACATCAAGCTGCACTACAACTTCCTTTTTCTGAAAAAAGTTTAGCTCTAGTAAAACAAGCGATTTCTTAAACAATTAAAAATGACAAAAAATGGCAATTCATTAGACAAAAAAACGTTTGATAAATTAAGTCGTTTATATATTATTGCCTTAAGTACAATTGCACTTTCTGTAATAATTAGTCAGATTTTGGTTCGTAAACATTTAGAAACTCAACAAAGCGATTCTACAGTAATTAATATTGCAGGTAGACAAAGAATGCTGAGTCAGAAATTAACCAAAGAAGTTGTTTCTCTTTCGGTTTCTTCTGATAAAAAAGATAGAGAAATACTTCAAAAAAACATTAAAGAAACGCTATACTTATGGAATTTTTCTCATAATTCTTTACAGAAAGGAAATGATAGCTTAGGGCTTCCTAAGCAAAATAGTGATCATATAATTAGGGAGTATAATACATTAAATCCTGTTTTTAATACCATTCTAAAAGCTTCTAATTCTATTGTTGAAAAGTTAGAAAAAGATTTATTAATTTCTGTTGATGAATTAACTTCAGACATCAAAAAAATAACCAATAATGAAGGTGAATTTTTGTTGATTATGGATAGAATTGTAAATCAGTACGATTTAGAAGCTAATAAAAAAGTTGTTTGGTTGCGTAAGTTAGAGTTCCTTTTAATGACTTTTACTTTGCTTATTCTTTTAGGTGAATTTTTATTCATTTTTTGGCCAACAGCAAAATCAGTAAAAGCAACATTATCTGAATTATTATCTGCAGAAAAGAAAGCAAAAAAAATGGCTTTTGAAGCAGATGAATTGAGTATTTCTAAAGAAAAATCAATTAAAGAATTGCGTGCATTGAGTCATGCAATGGATGAAACATTATTGTTTGCAAGAATTTCTACTAACGGTAATTTAATTCATTTTGGAAACAAGTTTTCACGTTTATTTAAACTTTCAAATTTTAAACAAGACATTTTGTTTTGGAATGTTTTATCAATTAATGAAACCGAGCAATTATTAATTGAAGACTTAATCTTTCAGCATAAAAAAACGGGTTGGCAAGGAGAGGTTAAATCAACAACAAAACAAGGAGAAGTTGTTTGGTTAGAAATGTCTATCATTCCATATAATCCATCAGAAGATAAGTCAGAATTACTAATTATAGCTTCAGAAATTACAGATAGAAAAGCTGCTCAATTAGAAATAGAAAGGTTGACAAAAGATAGTTTTGAGGAGAAAATGAGTCAACAAAAAATAATCTCGAGCAAAATTATAGAGAATCAAGAAAAAGAACAGAATAGAATTGCCAAAGATGTGCATGATGGAATTGGGCAAATGCTAACTGGTTTAAAATACAATTTAGAAAGTATTAATATTGCAGATATAGATAAAACTGCCATTAAAATAGAGCATCTAAAAGAGTTAACTACCAATATTATTAAAGGAGTTAGAACAGCAACTTTTAATTTAACACCACCAGAATTATCAGATCATGGAATTGTACCTGCAATTACAAAATTAACCCAAGAATTAGGTAGATTAACAGGAAAGGAAATTGTATTTTTTAATAAAACAGATTTTAATATTCGTTTAGATTCTTTAACAGAAATAAATATTTATAGAATTGTACAAGAAGCCATTAATAATGCTATTAAATATGCAGATTCGTCTCATATTTTAGTGTCACTTTCTCATAGTAAAAGTATGCTAAGTCTAGTTATAGATGATGATGGAAAAGGTTTTGAACCATCAAAAGTGAAGAAAGTTAAAAATGGAGATGGTGGAATGGGAATGACTTTTATGAAAGAACGCATCAAATATATAGATGGCAGGTTGTTTTTAAATTCAGAATTAGGAAAAGGGACAAGAGTTACTTTAAATATCCCTATTTAATAAATACGTAGTTTTACTTAAAAACCTTATTTTTGTACGTATAAAATATTTATAATTATGATTAATGTAGTTTTAGCAGACGACCATGTTTTGGTAAGAGATGGTATTAAAGCGCTTTTAGAAGATCAAACAGGAATTACGGTTATTGATGAAGCTTCTAATGGAAAAGAAGCGTTGGAAGTAATTTCTAAAAATAAACCAGATGTTTTAATTGTTGATATTAGAATGCCAGAAATGAACGGAATTGAAGTGGTTGCTGAAATTAATAAAAATAATTTAGATGTAAAAACGCTAGTTCTTTCTATGCACGATTCAGAAGAATATGTTGTAAAATCTATACAAGCAGGTGCAGATGGTTATTTATTGAAGGGAGCAAGTAAAGAAGAGTTTTTAAAAGCGGTTAATAATGTAGCTGTTGGAGGTAAGTATTTTACAGGTGATGTTTCTACTATTATTATGAACAATTTTGTTAGTGGTAACACAAGTAAAGTTTTAAAGGAAGAAAAAGATGCAAAAGAGTTACCTTTTAAATTAACTAAAAGAGAAAAACAAATACTTAGTTTAGTCTTAGAGTTGAAGAATAATAAAGACATTGCAGATGAACTTGCAATTAGTAAACGTACTGCAGAAGTGCATCGTTTTAACTTAATGAAGAAGTTAGAGGCTAAAAACCTTCAAGAATTAACTACTAAAGCTAAAGAATATCAATTATTATAAGTGTTAAGTAGTTGGCTGTTTTTTATTCTAATTATTTTTTATGGTCAATTTTATCAAATTCTTAAAAACAGTATTACGTAATTATTAATCTACTAATAATTAAAATATACGTATTTTTAAACATATAAATTAAGTATTTATACTTAGTTTTGTATATCTAAAAATATGTATTATGGCAAGTTTAGCACAACAAAAATCAACAAAACTAAGTTTATTTAATTTTAAGAGTATTTCTACTCGCACATTTTGGATTACTTCCATATCCTTCTTTTTATGCTTTTTCGCATGGTTTGGTATTGTTCCTTTTATGCCAGATGTTGTAAAAGATTTAGGATTAACTCCAGATCAAAAATGGAACTCAATTATTTTAGCGGTTTCAGGAACTGTATTTGCACGTTTACTAATTGGTAAATTGTGTGATAAATATGGTCCAAGATTATGTTATACATGGTTGTTAATGTTAGGCGCAATTCCTGTTATTTTATGTGGATTGGTTCAAACTCCTACACAATTTCTTATCTGTAGATTATTTATTGGTTTTATAGGGGCTTCCTTTGTAATAACGCAAGTACACACTTCATTAATGTTTGCTCCTAATATTGTAGGTACTGCAAATGCAACTTCTGCTGGTTGGGGAAATTTAGGTGGTGGAGCAAATAGGTTAGGAATGCCTCTAATTGCTGCTGCTGTAGTTTCATTTGGTGTTGCAGATGCTGAGGCTTGGAGATATTCTATGGTAATTGCAGGTATTGTCTGTTTTTTAATGGGAATCGTTTATTTCTTTTTCACAAAAGATACCCCAAGAGGAAATTTTAAAGAATTAAAAGCTGCAGGAGAAATGATTGTTGCTAAAAAAGATCAAATAGGTTTTTTAGCTGTTTTAAAAGATTATAGAGTTTGGATTTTATTTGTAGTATATGCTGCTAGTTTTGGAATAGAATTAACGGTTTATGGAACCATGGATGACTATCTGCAAAATACCTTTCAATTAGAAAGAGTAACAGCAGGTAATATTGTATTATCATTTGCTTTAATGAATATTTTTGCAAGAACTTTAGGTGGATTTTTTGGTGATAAATTTGGGAAACTAAAAGGATTAAGAGGTCGTGTTTTATTCTTATCTTTCATTCTTACTTTACAGGGAATTATGTTAATTTCTTTCTCAAGTGCAACAAGTATTGTTTTTGGAATTGTTTTATTGATTTTCTTTAGTTTAACCGTACAAATGGCAGAAGGCGCAACATTCTCTGTAGTGCCTTTTATTAATAAAAAAGCAATTGGTTCTATCTCTGGAATAGTTGGAGCAGGAGGAAATGTAGGTGCTTTTTTAGCAGCAATGTTGTTAAAATCAAAATCTGCGATGGCAGAAAAAGCAGCTATTGTTGCTAATGAAGGTTTAGGTGAAGAAGTAATAAAAGCAGCACAATCTGTAGCTTCATCAAGCGCTGTTTCAAGTGGGTATTTATTAATAGGTTTTGTAGTAGTAATTACAGGTATTGCTGCTTTAGCTATAAAATTTTCTACTGAAGAAGAAGAAAATGAAGCGCCATCTAATGTAAAAAATACAAGCCCAGAATTAATTCCTATACCTGTAAAACGTTAATTATAGTTGTGTTTTTTTATTGATTTCTAGAATAGAAATACCCTTTTTTAAAGTATTCAGAATAATAAAGTCAACCTTTGGCTAGTCAGCTTTTAATGTCGTATTTAGTATAAAATCTTAGTCTAAATGATTAAAAATGAAATCAAAACAACATGCTCTTATTGTGGAGTTGGTTGTGGAATTATCGTAAAAAAAGACATTAACAACAAGGTTTTTGTTGAAGGTGATAAAGATCATCCTGTAAATAAAGGAATGTTATGTTCTAAAGGAATGAATCTGCATTATGTAGCTAATGATACTTCAGATAGAATTTTATATCCAGAAATGAGATGGAGTCGTTCACATCCACGTGAACGTGTTTCTTGGGATACTGCTTTAGATAGAGCTGCTAGTGTTTTTAAATCAATTATAAAAAAACACGGTCCAGATTCAGTTGCTTTTTATGTTTCAGGACAAAGTTTAACAGAAGAATATTATATCGCAAATAAACTAACAAAAGGGTTTTTAGGAACTAATAATATAGACACCAATTCTCGTTTATGTATGAGTTCTGCTGTTGTAGGTTACAAAAAAACTTTTGGAGAAGATAGTGTGCCAATTTCGTATGCAGATATAGAATTAGCAGATACTTTTTTAATAACAGGCGCAAATCCTGCTTGGTGTCATCCAATTTTATTTAGAAGGATTGAAAAACACAAAGAAGAAAATCCAAATGTAAAAATAATTGTAATTGATCCTCGTAAAACAGATTCTGCAAATTTTGCCGATTTACATTTACAGCTTATTCCAGGAACAGATGTTATTTTACACAATGCTATTGGTAGACATTTGTATAAAAGTGGTTTAATTAATGAAGATTTTATAAAAAATCATACAGAAGGTTTTGACGGTTATGAGAAAATTATTTTTGAAACAAGCCTAAAGCAAGCTTCTAAAATCTGTGGAGTTTCTCAAGATGATATCAAAAAAGCGGCAGAAATAATAGGTCTTTCTAAAGGGTTTATCAGTATGTGGGCTATGGGTTTAAATCAAAGTGTTATTGGTACAGATAAAAATACATCACTTTTAAATTTATCATTAATTACAGGTCAAGTTGGTAAACCTGGTTCAGGACCTTTTTCTTTAACAGGGCAGCCAAATGCAATGGGAGGAAGAGAAGTTGGTGGAATGGCAAATTTATTAGCAGTTCATAAAGATTTACAAAACGAAGAACATAGAAGAGAAGTGGCGCAATTTTGGGGAGTTGATAAAATATCTCCAAAACCAGGTTTAACAGCAACAGAAATGTTTTCTGCTTTAGAAAGTGGAAAATTAAAAGCAGTTTGGATTGTTTGTACAAATCCGTTAGTGAGTATGCCAAATTCTCATCAAATAGAAAAAGCAATGGCAAATTCTAAGTTTGTTGTGGTACAAGAAATTTCTCATAAATCAGATACTGTAAAGTATGCAGATTTGGTGTTGCCAGCAGCAGCTTGGTTAGAGAAAGAAGGAACCATGACAAATTCTGAACGTAGAATTTCTTATTTGCCTAAAGAAATTGAAGCTCCAGGAGAAGCAAGACCAGATGTAGAAATTTTTTGTGATTTTGCTCAAAGAATGGGTTTTAGAGGGTTTAATTATAATAATGCATCAGAAATTTATGATGAATATGCATCTATGACCAAAGGGACAAATATTGATGTTTCTTTTCTAAATTATGATCGATTAAAAAACGAAGGAACTTTTCAATGGCCTGTAAATGAATATCGCCATAAAGGAACTCCTCGTCTTTTTGAGGATAAGAAATTTTATACGCCTTCTCAAAAAGCAATTTTTAATGTTCCATCAACTTTAGAAAATACTTCTGTAAAGACAAATTCTGAATTTCCATTGATTTTAACTACAGGTCGTGTTAGAGATCAATGGCACACCATGACCAAAACAGGAAAAGTAGCAAGATTAAAAACACATTATCCGAAGCCTGTTTTAGAAATAAATCCTGTAGATGCATATTTAAACAAGATTTCAGATGGAGATATTACTGAAATTAAAAGCGGAAATGGTATAGTTAGAGTTCGTGCAAAAATTACAGACGCTATTAAAGAAGGTGTTGTTTTCTTGCCAATGCATTGGGGAAAAGTATTGCAAAGTAATTTAAATAGAGCTAATAATTTAACAAATACGCATGTAGATCCTGTTTCTAAAGAACCAGATTTTAAATTTACATCAGTATCTGTATCAAAATATAAAAAACCAAAAGACAAAATTATCATTGCAGGTGCAGGAGCAGCAGCTTTTCGTTTTTTACAAAATTATAGAGATTATAATGACGTTGATGAAATTCATGTTTTTTCTAAGGAAGAAAACTTGTTTTATAACCGAGTTTTATTGCCAGAATATATTACAGAAGAACTTTCATGGGAACAATTATTGAAGATTAAAAATTCAGAATTAAGCAATTTAAATATCAAAATTCACTCAGAAACTATTATTGATAAAATTGATAAAGAAAAGAAGGTAGTTGTAGATTCTAAAGGGGAAACACACACTTTTGATAAGTTGATTTTAGCAACAGGAAGTAGGCCTTTTATTCCTAAAGATGTACAAATAGATTTACCTGGTAGATTTACGATGCGTAATAAAACAGATGCAGATCAATTTAAAAAATATTTAGATGATACAGGTTTACCTCCAGAAGAACAACATGTAGTAATTGTTGGTGGAGGTTTGTTAGGTTTAGAGTTGGCAGCTGCAATGAAGCACAAGAATGTAAAAATTACCATTGTGCAAAGAGCTTCTCGATTAATGGAGCGTCAATTAGATAAAATTTCGAGTAAATTATTGTCTTTAGATGTTCAAGAAAGAGGCATTCAAATTTATTTTGATAATGAAGTAAGTACTGTTTTTGATGATGAAGATACTGGCGAATTAACCATCAATCTAAAAAGTGGAAAATACATAACTGCCAATGCAATTGTGTATGCTATTGGTACAAGACCCAATATAGAAATTGCTAAAAATAACGGAATTATTTGTGGACGTGGAGTAAAGGTAAATCAGCATTTACAATCTTCAGACCCAAGTATTTTTGCTATTGGAGAAATTGCAGAATTTAATAATCAATTATTCGGAATTACATCAGCAGCAGAAGAACAAGCAGGTATTTTAGCCAATTTTATAGCGGGAGATATTAGTGAAGCTTACAATGGCTCTGTGTTAATGAATATTCTAAAATTCAACGATTTAAACCTTTGTAGTATTGGTGAAATTACGGTTCCAGAAAACGATTCTAGTTACGAAGAAATTATTTTTACTGATATTTCTAAACGTTATTATAAAAAATGTATTGTAAAAGACGATTTGTTAATTGGAGCAGTTTTAGTTGGTGATAAAAATGAGTTTGCAGAATTCAAAACCATGATTGAGAGCAAAATCGAAATGTCTGACAAACGAAATACCTTGTTAAGAGGTGCATCAAACGATAAACCAGTTTTAGGAAAATTAGTATGTTCTTGTAGTCAAGTTGGAGAAGGAAATATCGAAGAAGAAATTGCAAAAGGATGTACAAATTTTACAGAATTATGTAATAAAACAGGAGCAGGTTTAGGTTGTGGAAGTTGCAAAACTGAAGTTAGAGAAATTTTGAACAATGCAAAAGTAGGTGTATGAGCAAGCAGTTAAATAGATTAATCGTTAAAGGTGGAGTTTTATCTCCAGGAGAGCTAAAATACATTTGTGAGTCTGTAGAAAGTTTGGGTTTAAAAACTATTTCTTTTGGCTCTAGACAAGATATTTTATTGCCTAAAAAAGTAAATTCAGAAGACCTTACTCAGTTTGATAAACTAAAAGTTGTAGAAGTTGATGAGGTTGGTGTAGAAAACATTGTTTCCTCATATGTTTGTGCAGATATTTTTCCAAGTACTTCTTGGTTAACTGGTGATAGATACTTGTATTTGTTAGAGCAATTTCGTTCTAAATCTAAATTAAAAATCAATTTAACAGATCCAAAACAACGTTTGGTTCCGTTGTTTACTGGGCATATTAATTTTATTGCTTCAGAACACGAAGATTATTGGTATTTGTACATCAGACTTCCAGAATGGAAAAAAACAAAAATGTATCCTGCGTTAATTTATAGCTGGGATTTAGATAAAATTGAAGCCGCAATTGAAGATATACTTCAGGAAGAACCAGAAACCATAGAAACTATTTTTGAATTGGTAAGTGATGCAGTTGATACCAATAATAGAACAGTAGATAAGCCTTTAGAAGTGCCTTTTTACCCTTTTCCGTATTTTGAAGGAATGAATAAAATTGGAATGGATAAATATTGGTTGGGTTTGTATTGGAGAAATAATAAATATGATATCTCTTTTTTGAAGGAAATGTGCGAATTATGTTCAGAAAACAAGATTGGTAAAATATCTATTACTCCTTGGAAATCTTTTATTGTAAAAGGAATTCCCAAAGAATCTAAATTAACTTGGGAGAAGTTTTTAGGAAAAAGAGGAATTAACGTAAGGCATTCTATGTTAGAGCTAAATTGGCATTTGCCAGTAGCCAATAAAGATGCGCTAAATCTTAAAAAGTATTTGGTTTCTAATTTTGATCAAAATGATATTAGCACTTATGGTTTAACCTTCGGAATTACAGATTACAGTAAATCATCTTATTATTTTACTTCTATTGTAGTTGAAAAAAATAAACAACCAGAAATGATTGGTAATTTTAAAACTAGAGATACCTATAATTTGTTGTATGCAAAAAACTTCGACCCAAATACAAGAGATTATATTTTACATGTACAAGATGTAGATAAGGTAGAATTACCAGGTTTGTTAATGGAATTAAGTCAATTGTATTTTGATCAATTAGGAACAGAAAGAGAAGAAGAAAAAGAAGTTGAAACCAAAAAAGAAACTTCAGAATTAGAAGTGTACCAATGTGCAGACTGTTTAACAATTTATGACGAACATTTTGGAGATGCAACTCAAAATATTCCTGTAGAAACTTTATTTAGTGAACTTCCTTCAGATTATGAATGTTCTCTTTGTGAAGCTCCAAAAACTAATTTTAAGAAGATAATACTGGTAAAATAATTTAAAGTGTTATTTTATTTAATAACAGACAATACGTCAATTTTAAACAAGAAAATTAGTAAAATTAAAAAAGTAAATAATGAAAAAACAATACGTAATTTTAGGATTAATGCTTGTGTGTTTCCAATTTTCAAATGCACAGTTTACATTAGATGGAGAGTTTAGACCAAGAACAGAATATCGTCATGGATTTGGAAGTTTAATTCCAGATGCATCAGATGCAGGTTTCGGAATTTCTACTAGAGTAAGATTAAATACTAGTTATATGACTGATAATTACTGGGTATATGTTAGTTTGCAAGACATAATGGTTTGGGGAGAAAACAGACAAATTTTACCTTATGATCAGAATAATTCTTTCGCCGTTTTTCAAGCTTGGGCAGAAATTAAGTTAGGAGAAAATACTTCAACAAAAGTAGGTCGTCAAGTATTATCTTATGATGATCAAAGAATTTTAGGAGGATTAGATTGGGCGCAACAAGGTCGTAATCATGATGCAGCTTTAATAAAATATAAGAAAGACAACTTTATGTTAGATTTTGGTTTGGCTTTTAATCAAGATTATTCTAATCCAACAGGATTTGTATCAACAGGTACAGAATATAGTACTACAGGTTTTTTCTCATATAAAACGATGCAAATGTTATATATGAAACAAAAATGGGACAAATTAACAGGTAGTCTTTTATTATTAAATAATGGATTTCAAAAATATGACACTAATAATGTTGCAGATGGTGTAAGTAATTTACAAACCTTAGGAACACATTTAGAGTATAAATCTGGAAGTTTAGGAATTGCTGCAAATGCATATTTGCAAACAGGAAAACGTCAAGGAGAAGTAGAAGTAAAAGGAGCGTATTTATTAGGATTAGATTTTACTTACAAAGCATCTTCAAAAGTTGGTTTAGGAGCAGGGTTAGAAATTATTAGCGGTAATGATGGTAATGCTGGTGAAACAGGAGCTTTCTTCCCTTTATATGGAACAAATCATAAATTTAATGGGTTTATGGATTATTTTTATGTTGGTAATCATGCAAATTCTATTGGTTTGGTTGATGTTCATGCAAGTGCAAATTTCACTTTAAGTAATGCATCAAGTTTAATGGTTAAAGTTTTAAACTTTAGAGGAGAACAAGCATTGGCTAGTGGAGAAAAGTCTTTAGGAACTGAAGTAGATTTAGTGTATAAGAGAAAATTTAAAGGCTATGCTTTAGTGCTAGGCTATTCTCAAATGTTTGTAAGTGATGGAATGTATGAATTAAAAGGAGTAACAGAAGCTGAAGCTGCAGGAACTCAAAATTGGGCTTGGGCAATGTTAGTAATTAAGCCTAAGTTTTTAGGAGGTAATTAAAATATTTTATTACGTAAAAAAAAAAGCCTGTTGATTTAAATCAACAGGCTTTTTTTATGATATTTTACTTTTTTATAAAGCATAACTCAAACCAAATAACCAATAGGTTTGTAATTTGTTGTCAATATTATCGAATGTTGGAGTTGGTGTTGTACCAATAGTTGTCATTGAATTAAATTCGTTAAGAGCACTGTTTAAAGCCTCTTGTTTGTTGTTTCTTAAACCAACTTCAAAACCTAAGCCAATTCCATTCCAAATTGTGTATCCAAAAGAGTTTGTAAAAGTCCAGTTAGATAAATCTCCATTTTCATAGCTTTGAAACAATGATAAGTTAGATTTTATACTTAAACCTCCATATTTATTAGTGTAATCTGCTACAACTTTTGCACCTAAAGAAGATTCAAAAGCAGTATCTCCATCACTAAAAACAAAATTGTAGTTTCCAGGATGCATTACAACTACTAAATGGCTTGTAGGTGTCCACGTTAAACCAGCACCTAAATCTAAATAACCAGGGTTGTTGAAATTATCAATTAACGTAGTTCTATATTCTGCTAAACCAGAAACTGCCCATTTTTTATTTAATCGTTTACCATATAAAGAGCTAATTGTAAAAACGTCTGTTGCAGTTTCAAAACCTTCATCTCCAGTAACAGATTTATCATCTAATTTTACCCAACCAAGATTGATGTTTCCAGAGTTTCTCCAGAAAAAATCTTCTTCAATTAAGTTTGCAAAACCATTTATAGTAACACCAATATTACCTGCAGAAGCATCTGGGGCATTTCTTGCATACCAATTGTTAAAACCAGATAGGCTAGCTCCTATAGTTCCAAAAGCACCAATTCTCCAACCTGGAAGTGCATCTATTTTTGCCTGTAAAGCTTTTACTTCTCCCTGTAATTTAGCAATTTCAGCTTTTTTAGGAGCTTGTTCTTTTTTTAATTCGTCAGCTGTTTGTGCGTTTGCGGAAAAGCTAATCGTTATTAAAAGTAGTAAAATTGATAATTTTTTCATTTTTTAAGTTTGATTTTTTTATTAAAATTTAAACGTGCTAAAGTGCATCTTATATTCTATTAGACAATAAAAATATTAATAAGTCACTTTTTCGTGAAATTTGTAATTAAGTCCTAAACCAAATAATTGTCTAAATTGTACTTTGCTAGAAGCATTATCATCCATAATTGTATGAAAAGTCATCAACATTTTTATAGATTTATTTACTTTAAAGCGAATGTTAGTCTGGTAATCTACATCTACATTACCCACATTTGCCAAATAATCTGTATATAAATTTAAGATGTTTTCCATCTCTATATTTTCCATTAAACTAAACTTATAATAGCCAGATAAGTTAAAACCTAAACTGAAAGCAGTGTTTTTGTCTTCTTCTACACCAAATTTTCCAGAGAAAAAATCATCAACAAAAGTATATCTTGCTGTTGAAGGTGCAATGTTTGCTGTTAAATCATCGGTGTTTTTATAAAGTAAACCTGGGCCAAATGTTAAATATGCAGGTGATAAAAAGTCTGAAACGAGTACTTTAGGATCTGTTTTGTAATTAAAACCTTCTGTAAATTGTGTTCTAAAATTTGTTAGAATTGATAAAAACCAGCTTGGAGATGTTTTAAAACCTAGTAAAGAATTAAATTCAAAACGATCATCGGTTTTTCTATTCCCTTTTTCAGCAATGTGGCTTAATCCAAAACTAGATATTATTCTACCATCCCAGTTAATGTTATTTTTTTTGTAGTTAAAATCATAATTAACATTAAAATTACCAGCAATTGTATTTTCTCCTCCAGAAGCCCAATTAGAAAAAGAAGATTGATTGAATATAAAAGCGAATTTTCCGTCGATTTTCCATTTAGGTACTGGAGCCTCTTTCTTCTTCTTTTGAGCGAAAGTACTCATAGATATTAACAAGAAAAAAAAGAAAATAAACTTATTCACGCGTAATATTTAAGCTAACAAAAATAATGTTATTTAATAAAAAATAAAATTATTTTTTCGATTTATATAATGGTACTGTAGAACATGCTTCACCAAACATAATTGATTTAGCTGTAGGTTGTAATTTTGCAATTAAAAAAGCATACGCAGAATTCGGAATGGGTTTATCTGCACAACCTTTAATTATTACTGGTTTATCTGCAAATTCTTTAAAATCTACAAAACTTAATAACTCTTGATAAATAACGGTTTCTAACAACTCTAAATCTCCAATAACAACTTTATTGGCAAAAGGCGTTAATTCTGCAGCAATTAACATAAATGCCCAAGAAGGTATAATCGCATCTGCAGAACAAGTTATAGCTACAAAACACTTTCGGTATTTAGACCAATCATGGTTTTTTACCAAAACTCTAAAATCTCTTTCTTTTAAAATTAATTCTTGAAAAAGCCAATCTTTAATATCAAACAAGATTCTTTCTCCTTCAGGATAAATTTCTTCGAGGTCAAAAGTTTTAAGAACACTATTGCTAACTCTATTTATAATTTCTTCTTCTTGATTCAATGTTTAAAATTTTAAATTTAAAGTTGTTCTCGATACAATTTCGATGAAAAATCGAAATCACTCGAACTGACATTTACTAAAAAACTGCTACTGCAAACTGCAAACTTTTTTAAAGCATTCCTAATTCCAATTTCGCTTCTTCACTCATCATTTCAGAAGTCCAAGTTGGATCGAAAGTAATTTCTACTTCACAAGAATTAATTTCTTTTAAAGATTTTACTTTTTCTTCGATATCAACAGGCAAACTTTCTGCAACTGGGCAGTTTGGAGATGTTAATGTCATTAATATTTTTGCATTGTTTTCATCCGACACAAAAACATCATAAATTAACCCAAGTTCATAAATATCTACAGGAATTTCTGGATCATAAATAGTTTTTAAAACTCTTATAATTTTATCGCCAATTTCTTCTAATTCTTTATCTGTCATGTTATTTTGCTAATTTTGTTTGTTGCGCAATTGCGTACATTTTTATTTGTTTCACCATCGAAACCAAGCCATTTGCTCTTGTTGGTGATAAATGTTCTTTTAAACCGATTTCGTCTATAAATTTAGTTTCTGCAGTTAAAATATCTGCGGGTTTTTGCCCAGAATAAACTCTTAATAATAACGCTGCAATTCCTTTTGTTAAAATGGCATCACTATCTGCTGTGTATTTTACAGTATCGTTTTCTAATTCAGAAAATAACCAAACTTTAGATTGGCATCCTTTAATTAAATTTTCATCTAATTTATACTCGTCGTTAATTATTGGTAAAGATTTGCCAAGCTCTATAATGTATTCATAACGTTCCATCCAATCATCAAACATAGAAAACTCATCAATAATTTCTTCTTGTATTTCTTTGATAGTCATTTTTAAAACTTATTTTTGCGGTATTGTAAATACCTTTTATAAAAAGGCAAAAATACGATAAAAAAGCATTAAAAAGTGCTTGTAAAGTATTAAAGTATATAGAATATTCATTGTTGTTACTTCGTTTTTAAGAATGATTTAACGTATTAAAATTCTTCTTTTTTAGAAGATTAATTAAAATTTATGAGCAAATTATTAGCAGTTGGTACTGTAGCATTCGATGCAATTGAAACTCCTTTTGGTAAAACCGATAAAATTTTAGGCGGATCTGGAAGTTATATTGGTTTATCAGCAAGTCAATTTGGAGTAGAAACAGGAGTTGTTTCTGTAGTTGGTGGAGATTTCCCAGCATCATATTTAGAAATGTTGAACAATAAAGGGGTTAATACTGATGGTGTTGAAGTTGTAAAAGAAGGAAAAACCTTTTTTTGGAGTGGAAAATATCATAATGATATGAACTCTAGAGATACTTTAATCACAGAATTAAATGTATTAGAAACTTTTACGCCTGTTGTTCCTGAAAACTTTAAAGATGCAGGTATCGTAATGTTGGGTAATTTACACCCTTTAACACAAGCATCTGTTTTAGATCAAATGACAGAAAGACCAAAATTAGTAGTTTTAGATACCATGAATTTTTGGATGGATATTGCTTTAGATGATTTGCATACCGTTTTAAAACGTGTGGATGTTATTACTATTAATGATGAAGAAGCTCGCCAACTTTCTGGAGAATATTCTTTGGTAAACGCTGCAAAGAAAATCCATTCTATGGGTCCAAAATATGTAGTGATTAAAAAAGGAGAACATGGAGCTTTATTGTTTAATGATGGTAAAATGTTTTTTGCACCAGCTTTGCCTTTAGCAGAAGTTTTTGATCCAACAGGAGCAGGAGATACTTTTGCAGGTGGTTTTTGTGGTTATTTAGCAAAAACAGAAAATATTTCTTTCGAGAACATGAAAAATGCAATTATTTACGGTTCTAATTTAGCTTCCTTTTGTGTGGAGAAATTTGGTACTGAAAGAATGCAAGAATTAAAAAAAGATGAAGTTGATAAACGCTTACAATCGTTTAAAGAACTAACTCAATTTGATATAGATATCTCATAAATAAAAATCCGCGTTTAAAAACGCGGATTTTTTTATTAAAAAATTATAATAAAAGTATACTTAAAATGAGCGACGCAATTAAACACGAATGTGGAATAGCATTAGTTAGATTAAAAAAGCCATTACAGTTTTATAAAGATAAATACGGTTCTGCTTTTTATGGCATTAATAAAATGTATTTATTGATGGAAAAGCAACACAATCGTGGGCAAGATGGAGCAGGTTTTGCAAGCGTAAAATTTAATGTTGCACCAGGAACTAGATATATTAGTCGAGTTCGATCAAATCAATCGCAACCAATTCAAGATATTTTTGCACAAATTAACGGACGTTTAAATGGTGTTTTAGAACAAAATCCAACTAAAAAAGACGATGTAAATTGGCAAGAAGAAAATATGCCTTATGTTGGTAATTTATTTTTAGGACATGTACGTTATGGAACTTTTGGTAAAAATTCGATAGAAAGTGTGCATCCTTTTCTACGTCAAAGTAATTGGAAACACCAAAATTTAATTGTTGCTGGGAATTTCAACATGACGAATTCTAACCAAATGTTAGAAGAGTTAATTGAGTTAGGGCAACATCCAAAAGAAGCTACAGATACTGTAACTGTCATGGAAAAAATTGGGCACTTCTTAGAAGATGAAGTTGCTAAATTATATCAAAAAGCAAAGAAAAAAGGCTTTAGTAAAAAAGATGCGTCACCATATATAGAAGAAAATTTAAGCTTGAAAAAAGTTTTAAAAAGATCTTCTAAAAATTGGGATGGAGGTTATGCAATGGCTGGTTTAGTTGGGCATGGAGATGCTTTTGTGTTAAGAGATCCAAATGGAATTAGACCAACTTATTTTTATGAAGATGATGAAGTTGTAGTGGTTGCCTCAGAAAGACCAGTAATACAAACCGTTTTTAATGTTAAGATTGATAAAGTTCAGGAATTAGAAAGAGGACATGCTTTAATCATTAAAAAAAGTGGAAATGTTTCTATTAAAAAAGTAATTGAACCAAGAGAAAATAAAGCCTGTTCTTTTGAACGTATTTATTTTTCTAGAGGAAGTGATGCAAGTATTTACGAAGAACGAAAAAATTTAGGAAAATACGTATTCCCAAAGATTTTAAAATCGATTGATTCTGATATTTCAAACACTGTTTTTTCTTTTATTCCTAACACAGCAGAAACCTCTTTTTACGGAATGACAGAAGCTGCTGAAGATTTGTTAAATCAACAAAAAACTGCAAAAATTTTAGCTGGAGGAACAAAATTGTCAGCAAAAAAAGTTACAGAAATTTTATCTGAAAGACCACGTTTTGAAAAAATTGCTATTAAAGATGCAAAATTAAGAACGTTTATTGCAGATGATAGTTCAAGAGACGATTTGGTAGAACACGTTTATGATATTACCTATGGAGTTGTAAAACCTACAGATAATTTGGTAATTATTGATGATAGTATTGTTCGTGGAACAACACTTAAAAAGAGTATCATCAAAATATTAGATCGATTAAGTCCGAAGAAAATTGTGGTAGTTTCTTCTGCACCACAAATTCGCTATCCAGATTGTTATGGAATTGATATGGCTAGGATTGAAGCTTTTATAGCGTTTAAAGCAGCCTTAGAATTATTAAAAGACCATGATAAATACCATATTGTAGAGGACGTTTACAAGAAGTGTATTGCTCAAAAATCAAAAAAAGATGAAGAAATTATAAATCACGTTAAAGAAATTTATAGTCCTTTTAAACCTGAAGAAATTTCTGCTAAAATTGCAGAAATGCTAAAGACTGAAGATATAAAAGCAGATGTTGAGGTTATTTATCAATCTATTGAAGGATTGCACAAAGCATGTCCAGACAATTTAGGCGATTGGTATTTTACAGGAAATTACCCAACTCCAGGAGGAATGAGGGTTGTTAATCAGGCTTTTATCAACTTTTATGAAGGAAATGACGAAAGAGCTTATTAAAACGGAATCACGAAACATGATTTAAAAAAGAGACAAGACAAAAGATTTATTGTCTTTAATTTTATTACGTTATTTAAAATAGAAAAGCATCCAATTTAATTGGATGCTTTTCTGTTTTATAAATTTATTAAATCACTATATTATTTATAAGAGTGAAATAACAAAAGTAACTGCGCTACTTATTTTGCAGCTGCGTATCTTTTTTCAACTTCGTTCCAGTTGATTACTTTAAAGAAAGCATCAATATAATCTGGTCTTCTATTTTGGTAATTTAAGTAATATGCGTGTTCCCAAACATCTAAACCTAAAATTGGAGTTCCTCCACAAGTTACACCTGGCATTAATGGATTATCTTGGTTTGGAGTAGAACAAACTTCTACTTTCCCTCCTGGATGCACACATAACCAAGCCCAACCTGAACCAAATTGTGTTGCAGCAGCTTTAGAAAAAGCTTCAACAAAAGCTTCTTTAGAACCAAATTCAGCTATTATAGCATCTTTTAACTCTCCAGATAAATTTCCTCTTCCTTCAGGGTTTAAAACCGTCCAAAATAAAGAATGGTTGTAAAAACCACCTCCATTATTTCTAACAGCACCATTACTCATATCTAAATTTGCAAGAATATCTTCAATAGATTTTCCTTCTAAATCTGTACCTTCAATAGCTGCATTTAATTTTGTTGTATATCCATTATGATGTTTTGTATGGTGTATTTCCATAGTTTTTGCATCAATATTTGGTTCTAATGCATCGTAAGCATATCCTAATTCTGGTAATTCAAAAGCCATAATTTTATTTTTTTATTGATTAAATTAATTTTTGTTTTACAAATTTAAGTATTTAAGCATGTTAAAACAAGTCTTTAGGAATATGTTAACTTATAATGAAATAGAAAGGATTTATTCCCCAAATGTTTTCATAAATTCTGCTACTTTTTTTACCATATTTTTACTTCCGCAAATAAAAGGCACACGTTCATGAAGCTCTGTTGGCTCAATTTCCATAATTCTTTTAGTGCCATCAGTAGCTAAACCACCTGCTTGTTCTGCAAGAAAAGCCATTGGGCTACATTCATATAGTAAACGTAATTTTCCTTTCGGATTTTTAGATCCTTTTGGATACATATAAATCCCACCTTTAATCATATTTCTATGAAAATCAGAAACTAAAGAACCAATATATCTGCTTGTGTAGGGTCTGTTACCTTCTTCTGCTTGGCAGTATTTTATGTACATTTTAATACCTGCAGGGAAATCTAAATAATTTCCTTCATTCACAGAATAGATATTTCCATCTTCAGGGAATTTCATATTTGGGTGTGATAAATACCAACTTCCTAAAGCAGGATTTAACGTAAATCCATTTACGCCATTTCCTGTAGTGTATACCAACATTGTAGAAGTTCCATACACAATATAACCTGCAGCAACTTGTTGATCTCCTGATTGTAAAAAATCTTTCATTTCTACAGGTGTTCCAACTTCAGTAACTCTTCTAAAAACAGAAAAAATTGTTCCTACAGAAACATTTACATCAATATTAGACGAACCATCTAAAGGATCAATTAAAACTACATATTTGTTTTGATGATTGTTATCTTGACTGTTAATAATGATAAAATCGTCTTCTTCTTCACTGGCAATTCCACAAACAATATTTCTGTTTCTTATGGTTTCAATAAACACATCATTTGCATACACATCAAGCTTTTGTTGGTCTTCACCTTGAATATTTGTATCTCCTGCAGCTCCAGTAATATCAACCAAACCAGCTTTATTTACTTCGTGATTTACAACCTTACCAGCTAATCTTATTGAGTTTAATAATCGAGATAATTCTCCAGAAGAATATTTAAAATCATTTTGATTTTCGATGATAAATTCCCCTAAAGTTTGATTCTTTTTTGCCATATTATTTGTGTATTCAAGTTTCTGCTACAAATATGCTAAATATTTTGATATTATTCCCTCCTTTGCTATCCTTTATTCAGGTCTAAAATGATAAAAATTTCAACAAAATAAAATTATCTGTCAAAAAATACTATTAATTTTTACCGATTTTAAAATGAACTATCTTTGACTAAAATTAAAAAAGATGAGTTTTACAATCAGAAAAGGAGTTGAAAACGACATGCAATCTGTACATAACTTAATTACAGAGCTAGCTGTTTTTGAAAAAGAACCAGAAGCTGTAGAAATTACCGTAAATAATTTAATAGAAGATGGTTTTTCTGAAAATCCAAAATTCAACATTTTTGTAGCAGAAGAAGAAAATAAAATTATAGGAATTGCACTTTTTTATGAGCGTTATTCAACTTGGAAAGGTAAAACGATTCATCTAGAAGATTTAATTGTTACAAAAAGCAGACAAAAAATTGGTGCAGGAAAAGCACTATATACAGCTGTCTTAAAATATGCTTTTGATAACGATTTTAACAGAGTTGCTTGGGAAGTTATCGATTGGAATAAAAATGCCATAGAATTCTATAAAAGCACAGGTGCAACGTATTTAAATGATTGGTCTGTGGTGCAAATGAATAAAGAAAACTTAGCAAAATTTATACAAGACTAACAAAGTCTGCTGCAAGGTTTTCCAAACCTTGTAGGTTTATCTTTTTTGAAGATATTTTATAGTAATTATTAATTAACTGATTAATTATACTTACAGGGTCTCTGAGACCTTGCAGGACAAAAGGAGAGAAATGAAGATTTTTAAATTTGGTGGAGCATCTGTAAAAGATGCAGAAAGTGTAAAAAATGTAGCTTCAATTATTAAAACTGAAGGAGCAAAAGATACTTTAGTCGTAATTTCTGCAATGGGAAAAATGACGAATGCTTTTGAAGAAGTGGTGAGTGCATACTATAATAAAGAAGCAGATTTACCCAATAAATTAAATTTTATTGAAGAGTATCATAAAAATATAATGAGCTCTCTTTTTGATAAAGAAGATGCTGTTTATAAAGATATTGATATTCTTTTTGGAGAATTAGGCTGGTTTTTATCAAGAAATACCTCACAAAGATTTAACTATGTTTATGATCAGATTATTTGTTTTGGAGAGCTTTTATCAACCAAAATTGTAAGTGCTTATTTAGCAAAAATTGGACAAGAAAATGTTTGGTTTGATGTTAGAAACTATATAAAAACCGATAGTAATTATAGAGATGCAAAAGTAGATTGGGAGCTTACAGAAGAATTAATTACTAAAAAGGTTGATGCATCAAAAGTAAATATTACCCAAGGTTTTATTGCTGCAAATGATACTGAAAACACCACAACTTTAGGAAGAGAAGGTTCAGATTATACTGCAGGAATTTTTGCCTATTGTTTAAATGCAGAAAGTGTTACGATTTGGAAAGATGTTCCTGGAGTTTTAAATGCAGATCCAAGAGTTTTTTCTGAAACTACTTTGTTAGAACAAATTTCTTATGAAGAAGCTATTGAAATGGCTTTTTATGGTGCTTCTGTAATTCACCCAAAAACGCTACAACCACTAGAAAGAAAAGATATTCCTTTGTTGGTTCGTTCTTTTATCAATCCAAAAGAAACTGGTACACAAGTTTCTAAAGGCACAAGATTGGTACCACATATTCCTACTTTTATTGTTAAAAAAGGTCAGATTTTAGTGTCAATTTCTGCTTTGGATTTCTCTTTTATGGTAGAAAATAACATCAGTTATATTTTTCAGAAACTGCATGATTATCAATTAAAAGTAAATTTAATTCAGAATTCTGCCATTAGTTTTTCGGTTTGTATTGATGATAAGTTTGGTAATTTTGAGGCTTTTTATAACGAATTAAAAAAACAATTTAAAATTGATGTTCAAACTGGTGTAGATTTATATACGGTTCGTCATTTTGATGAAAAAGCAATTGAATTGATTGAGAAAAAAGGAACATCACTTTTAACACAAGTTAATAAAGAGACTTCTCAAATTGTTGTTCATCCAAATTAAATAGAACTCAATTTCGTTTTTTTCACTACTTTTGCGAATCGTTCTAATTAGAATACATGGCATTAGTAACATCAAAAGAAATATCACAAGTAATTGGCTTAGAGAAGTTTGGTTTTTTAGGAACTTTTGTGGGTTGGTCTTTATTACGTGTATTACGTATTTCTACCATCAATAAAATCTACGAAAACAATAAACACAAAACTGATTTAGACTTTTTAAATGGTGTTTTAGATGATTGTAATATTAAATTCGAAATTCCAGAAGAAGATTTAAAAAGAATACCAAAAGAGGGTGCTTTTATAACGATTTCAAATCATCCTTTAGGAGGCATTGATGGTGTTTTACTTTTAAAATTATTGATAGAAAAAAGAGCCGATTATAAAATAATTGCCAATTTTTTATTGCACAGAATCGAGCCTTTAAAGCCCTTTGTAATGCCAGTAAATCCTTTTGAAACTAGAAAGGATGCCAAATCTAGTGTTGCAGGAATTAAAAGTGCTTTATTACATTTAAGAGAAGGAAAACCTTTGGGGATTTTTCCTGCTGGTGAAGTTTCTACCTATAAAGATGGCAAACTAAAAGTTGATAAACCTTGGGAAGAAAGTGCTGTTAGATTGATACAAAAAGCAAATGTTCCTGTAATTCCGATTTATTTTCACGCTAAAAATAGTCGTCTTTTTTACTTTTTATCAAAAATATCCGACACTTTAAGAACTGCAAAATTACCATCCGAAGTTATTTCTCAAGAAGGTAGAGTTATTAAAGTGAGAATTGGGAAACCTATTTCTATAGCAGATCAAAATGAGTATAAAGAACTTGCTGCTTTTTCTGAGTTTATTAGGAAAAAGACTTATATGTTGGCAAATCCTTTTGAGAAAAAGACTAAAATTTTATCGACAGAAAAAATAAAAATTAAAAAACCTGCTAAAAAAATTACGTCTCAAAGAAGCATTCATTTATTTGTAAAAGAAATAGAAATTTTAAGAGAGAAAGAAACAAGACTCTTAGAAAGTAAAAATTACGAAGTGTTTTTTGCAAGTGCAAAAGACATTCCTAATTTGTTGCATGAAATTGGTAGATTACGTGAAATTACGTTTAGAGAAGTTGGGGAAGGAACCAATAAAGAAATTGATTTAGATAAGTTCGATAAATATTACCATCATTTATTGCTGTGGGACAGAGAAGCAAATTGTTTGGCTGGTGCTTACAGAATGGGACTTGGAAAAGATATTTATAAAAAATACGGGATTAACGGTTTTTACATTCAAACTTTATTTAGGATTGAGCCAGAATTGTATCAAATGATGGAAAATACCATAGAAATGGGTAGAGCTTTCATTATTGGCGAATATCAACAAAAACCAATGCCTTTATTTTTATTGTGGAAAGGAATTGTACACGTTACTTTGCGTTATCCTGAATACAAATATTTAATGGGTGGCGTTTCTATTAGCAATCAGTTTTCAGACTTCTCAAAATCGTTAATGATTGAGTTTATGAAATCTCATTATTACGATCCTTATGTGGCACAATATATTTATCCGAAGAAAGAATACAAAGTAAAATTAAAAGATGGTGATAAAGATTTTGTGTTTGATGCTACAAAAGCAGACATGCAAAAATTCGATAAAATTATTGATGAAATAGAACCTGGAGCTTTAAGAATTCCTGTTTTAATTAAAAAATATGTAAAGCAAAATGCACGTTTGGTAGCTTTTAATGTAGATCCGAAGTTTAACAATGCAATTGATGGCTTGATGTACATTAAAGTTTCAGATATTCCTGATAGTACAGTAAAACCAGTGATGGAAGAGTTTCAGGCAGAATTGGAGAGAAAAGCTGCAGAGGTGCAAAATAAATAGTTTAAGTTTCTATTTCTGCTCTAAATTTTGTTTGCAAAAGTATAATACCTCACTTTTAATTTTTTAAATGAGCAAAAAATCTATTTAATTGCATTAAACTATTTTTAAGAATAGCTCTAAATTTGATGTTCAAATAATTACATAAACTCATGAAACTTATCAAAAAAATTACAGCGATTTTAACAATTACATCATTTTTACTTGTTTCTTGTAACCAAAAAGAAAAAGAATATAATTTAACATTAAATGATGGGACAGAAGTTTTCTACAACTCAAATGATGAAAGTGCAATTTCTATAATGGGTTGGAGTGAATTTAACGAGATCAATAAAGATTTACTAAACTTAAAAGACAAAGAGTATAATATTACAATTAATAGTTTAGAGGGTTTGAATGGGGCAATTACTAATTTGGCAAATACAGTTCCATCTTCTTTAAAAACAGAAGAAGTTTTAGAAGATATTAGTGATTTACAAGAAGAATACACAAAATTAATCAACGAAAAAAATGCGCCACTTAAAAATGTAAAACAAAACATTGAAGAGTTAGTTGAAAAATTTGATGATTTACGAGAAGAATTAAATGAAACTGTAGAAGATTACATAAAAAAATAAACAAGAATTTTAAAATAAAAAAGAGCGATTTAATTATTAAATCGCTCTTTTTTTTATGCTCTTTTTAGAAATTTAAAGTTGCTCCTACTAAGAAATTTCTGGTTGCTTGAGGATAAAAACCAGCACCATCAACTGTAGTTGCTGTACCAGGATTAGACCAAGTGTCATCATACGTATAATAGTAACCTCTATCTACATATTCTGCATTAAAAATATTATTTACTAAAGCAGTTAGTGTAATCGATTTAAAAATTTTGTTAGTTTTTATTTGATACACCACATTTATATCGCTTGTAAAAAAACTATCTAACACATCATTATCAGAAACAGCACTGTTTAAATTACTCATTAATTGTTGCCCAACATATTTTGATAAAAAGGTAAATTGTAAATTCTCTAAAGGATTGTAAATAAACATATTTCCAGCGATTACTTCTGGTGAAAAAGATAAATCTGTATTGCCTAAATTCTGTAAATTACCATCGATTTCAGTTACAAAATCTCTGTTTTTATTATTGCTAAAAGCAGCATTTGGTTTTATAGAGAATTTATCCGAGATTCTAATATCTGCATCAATCTCTAAACCTAATCTGTAACTACTTCCAGAAGTTGCTCTTATAGGTTGCCCAACATCATCTAAAGCACCCGTTAAAACCAACTGATCTTTATAATCCATATAATAAACGTTGGTGTTTAGTTTGATGTTTCCATTGTTTAAACGCCAACCCAATTCAAAATCATTTAAAGATTCTGGTGTAGAAACTCCGTTTTCAAAATCGTTTCTGTTAGGTTCTCTATTGGCAACTGCAAAAGAAGTATATAAATTATTATTTTGGTTGATGTTATACGTAAAACCAAACTTTGGGTTAAAGAAATTAAAATTTGCATCTACATCTATAGGAACAATATCATTGGTAATTCCTTTAGTTTGATAACCTACAAAACGACCTTGTAAATCTGCATAGGCAGATAGTTTTTCATTAATACTAAACGTTGCTTTTGCAAACATAGAAAAGTCCGTCTTTTTAGCATCAGAAAAATAATAACGATCTCTAATACTTACGTTTGGCGCTAAATTTTCTCCCCAAATTACTTCTCCAAAATGATCTCCTGTGTAATGAGAATACGAAATTCCAGTTATAAAATTGATTTTATCTGTTTTGTAATTTGTGTTGAAATTAAAAACATAAAAATCATTATCTAACCAACGTCTTACAATTACATCACTATCATCCACTATTAAATTATTGAAATCTGCTGCGCTTTCTTCTTCTTTAAATTGCTCAAAAAATCCAGAACCTTTGGTGTAGTTTAATCCTAAAGTTGTAGACCAATTGTTGTTTAATTTTTCATTCCAATGTAATTGATAATGGTTTTGATTATAATCGTCCACTTCATTATCATACGTATAAGGATTTTGTTTTCTATCTTCCTTTAATTGAGTTGCTGTTAAACCTTCCCAAGCTTGGTAGGTTAATTCTTTTCCTCCAAAAGTAATGGCTTTAATCAGCGTATTTTCATCAGAATAACTTCCTTGTAAAAAGTACGATTTTAAATCTGCAGAAGCTCTATCTACATAACCATCTGTAGAAATATTAGATAAACGACCAGCAATTTCTATGTGATTATTCAACTTTCCTGTACTAAATTTTACAGTATGTTTTCTGGTATTAAAAGAACCAAAAGAATTGGAAATTTCCCCATAAGCTTCGTCTGAAATTGCATCTGTTAAAATATTTAAACTTGCACCAAAAGCTCCTGAACCGTTAGTTGAAGTTCCAACACCTCTTTGTAATTGCAAATTTTCTGTAGAGGATGCAAAATCGCCTAAATTCACCCAAAATGAACCATGACTTTCTGCATCATTATAAGGAATTCCGTTTACAGTTACATTAATTCGCTCGCTGTTAGAACCACGAACGCTCATGTAAGTGTACCCAACTCCTGCACCTCCATCAGTAGAAGAAACCACAGAAGGTAAGTAGTTTAACAAAATAGGAATGTCTTGTCCTAAATTTCGTTTGGCAATTTCTTTTTTTGATAAGTTAGAAAATGTTACAGGAATATCTGTATTTGCACGAACTGCAGCTACCAAAACTTCGTCTAAAACAGTTTCATCAGCATTTAACTGAACCACATATTCTTCATTTTTAGAAAGTGTAATTTTCTCTGAAATTGTTTTGTAACCTAAAAAAGAAACTTCTAAAGTGTACGTTCCTTTTATTAGTGTAAAACTAAAATTACCATCAAAATCTGCTGATGTTCCTTTGTTAATTTCTTTAACCAAGATAGATGCTCCTGTTAAAGGTTCTTTGTTTTTATCGACAACTTTTCCTGAAAGTTTAAACGATTGGGCGTTTGCAAGTGTACTTACAAACAAGAATAAAAAAATGGATATTTTTTTCATTTTAAAAAAATTAAAACGAATAAAAAGAGGTAATTATTCTTGTGATTATTATTGAATAATTAATGTTTTGAACTTTTAAATTTATTGTTTTCAGCTATTTTGAGTGCATGCGAAAATATTTAACAATCGATAGCACTCAAACTGACAACTATAAACTTTGTCAAGTTCGAATTTCCCTAAACAGCATTACCTGTTCTAGGTTCATTGGGTATGATCTCAGCCGTTTTTAATTTCAATATTTAAAGTTTTTAATTCAAAGTTTTTACGATGAACTGCCACTGAAAACTGAATACTAAAAAAAGCACCCCTTTATGAGAACGATGCAAAACTAAGTCAGATTTTTTTCTTGGCAAATAGAAAAGTGATTTTTTTTTGAATATAATAATTTTCGTAATCATATCAATTAAGTAAAATTTTATATGAGTTCATTTTAAAAAAAAACACGCAATAAATTTGTAAAAATTATAATTCATAACATGAAAAATTATCAGCCAAAAAATAAAAACCAGAATTTAATATTCGCAATTTTTACATTTCTATTTGTATTTTCAATTAATTCTCAAGAAAAAGAAGAGAAAAAAGGAAATGGTATAGACAATTTTGTAGAGACGTTTACTTTTTATCCAAATAAAAAAAAGGTTGAAAAGGATTCAAGTTTATATTTATCAAAAATTATAACAGCACCTATTGTTAGTTATTCGCCAGAAACAGATTTTGGTTTTGGAATTGGAGCAAAATACTTGTTTAAATTTAAAGGAAGTGGAGATGAAACAAGAACATCTAACATGCCAGTTTCTATGCTGTATACGTTAAATAATCAGTTTTTTATTTATTCAGGATTTGAGATTTTTACAAATCAAGAAAAATGGGTAATTTCTGGAAATATTATTTTTCAAAATTATCCGAGGCTGTACTATGGAATAGGTCAAAATTCACCAGATACAAATGAAGAAATTTACGATACGTATCAATTTTTAATAGAGCCAATAATCTTAAAACAAGCCTTTACACGTTATTTGTTTTTAGGAGGAGGTTTTAGGTACAATACTATTTATGATACTACAGTTGAAGAAGATGGTTTGTTGGATACGAATATGCCATCAGGTTTTGATGGCTCAACATCTACTGGAGTTGAGTTAGCGCTTTTATATGATAGTAGAGACAATATTTTAAATGCTTCAAAAGGTTGGTATTTTGAGTTTACTAGAGGTTTTTATAACACTTCTTTAGGTGGCACACACGATTTTGATTTAACAAGGTTTGATTTACGTCATTATATGAAAATTTCACAAAAAAATAATGATGTTTTAGCATTTCAAGCAGTTGGTCATTTTGCGAATGGAGATGTGCCTTTAGCTGAATTAGCACTTTTTGGTAATGAACAAATTATGCGTGGTTATATTGAAGGAAGATATATTGAAGAAAATTTGTTAGCAGCGCAAGTAGAATATAGAAAAACATTTAAAGATAGCAGATTTGGGTTTGTTGCATTTGTTGGTGCAGGAGATGTTTTTAGTAAATCTACAGATTTAAGTTTAAATGATTTAAAACTAAATTATGGAGTAGGTTTACGTTTTATGCTAGATAAAAAGGAAAAATTAAATGTTAGATTCGATTATGGAGCAGGAAACGAATCTGATGGAAACTTTTACGTAAATATTGCAGAAGCTTTCTAGAAGTTTTAAAAATACTGAAAATACAAAAACGAGTAATCAACTTTTAAATTGAATTACTCGTTTTTTTTTATTCTATTTTTGGTCTTTTACGTAAAGCTTTTTTAACCGAAGTTCGTTGTTTTGTTTCAAGGCGTTTTTTAATTGCACCTTTACTCGGTTTTGTTTTCTTTCTTCTTTTAGGTCGAATTAAATTCGCTTCTATCAACCCTAAAAAACGTTTAATTGCCAAATCTTTATTCCGATGTTGAGAGCGTGTTTCTTCACAAAACAAAATCAACACATTTTCATTGGTTAATTTTGATGAAAGTTTGGTTTTTAGCAGTGTTTTTTCATCCTCAGACAAAGAATTTGAGTTTTCTAAATCGAACGTTAATTCTATTTTAGACGATGTTTTATTTACATGTTGTCCTCCAGCACCAGAACTTCTAATGGCTTTAAAGTTTAGTTCTTTAAGAATGTTTTCTACGTTCATGTGTATTGTTGTTTGACTGTATTTTATAATAATACTTCAAGAAAATCAAGATATTATTAAAATCTCCAACCAACATTTACGCCAACTCTTGGAACTAAAGTAGGCGAATTAGAACCAAATAAATTTCTTCCAACTCCAGCATATGCATCAATTGTTAAACCACCATTTGCAACGTACTTTAAACCAGCAGCAACTCCTAGAGCAGCATCTGTATATTTTACATCGTAAATACCAGAATCTTTTATGGCTTCTTTTTTACCAGAATTTATACCAAAAAAACCTTCTCCAAAAAAGTTCCAAGCATAATCTGTTGTAAAATAATGGCGATAATAAGGTGTAATCATTACATTCTCATTATACCTAAAATCTACCTCTTGTTTTGCTAAATTAAAAAGGGCAGAAACTCCAAAAGAAGATTCAGTATTTATATAATTTTCGTAAGAAAACTCTAAACTTCGAATAGCAAGAGCATCAGCAATATCTAATTTTATTTCTTTTTGAGAAAATGTAACAGCGCTTATAAAAAGCGTAATAAGGAAAATTATTTTTTTCATAAATTTATTTTTAATCAAAAATACTAATTTTTTAATTATTAGTTTAAAATCTGTAGCCGACAGAAATAGCAACTCTACCAACAGCTTCATTGTTTTCACTTTCTAAAAAATTCCTACCAATACCCAATAGTAATTCAGTTGAAAATCCTTGTTTAGAGACGAATTTACCACCAACAGAAATTCCAAGTGCGAGACCAGTTACATCTTCGTAAGTAGAATTAAATAAACCATTATCTTCTGCTGAAAATAACATTCCAAAACCTTCCACAAAAAAACCTCTGGCAAATTTTCCAGAAAAATAGCGTCTGTAAAAAGGTGTAATTGCATAGTTTAAATCGGCTATATCTTTATCTGTATTTATTGTTGCTGAAACACCGAAAGAAGATTCTTCATTAATCAATTTTTCATAAGATACATCTAACCATTTAGCAGCTAATAAGGTTAAAGCATTTATTTTAATTTCATGTTTTTTTCCAATATCTTGTGGAAATTCTTCTTCTTTTTCTTGTGCAATTGATACTGATGTTACAAATAATAAAATAAGTAGAGTAATTTTTTTCATTGTTGATTTTTTAAAATTGTTAAGTTAACAAACTCATCAAAAAATATACCACTAAATTTTAGGCTTTTCTTTAATGAGATTACAATAGTACATTTTATAGATGATAAAAAATAGAAAAGGTTGCTTAAATTAGCGATTTAATAATCACTTTTTAAAACATAGAAAGCCCCTCTATAAGGATTTTTTTGTCTTTTAAAGATTGATGATTTTCAATCTGAATAAAGTTTTCATCTTCTAATTGAGTTGTGATTTTTATCTTTTCAAAAATATAAGCATCCTTATTTTCATTCTTTAAAACAAATACAAAAGCATTATTTTCATTATTTAAAATGGCGCTTTTTGGGAGTGAAATTTCTTTGTTTTCGCCATAAATTATAGCAGCTTCTATAAACATGCCTGTTATAAAATTGGTATTTTCATCATGATTTATATGTCCATGTACTTTTATAGTTCTGTCTGTATTTACAAAAGTACCTACTAAATAAACTTCGGCTTCAAACGTTTCTGTAGATGCTTCAGGAATTCTAAATTGTATTTTCTGATCTTTCTTAATTTTCAAAATATCTTTTTCAAAAACATTCAGTTCCAAATGAATGTGATCTGTATTTATAATTTCTAACACTTCATTTGCAGAAGAAATATAAGAACCATTGCTTACATCAACTTTGGTTACAAATCCATCTATTGGCGCGTATAAGTTTATGGTCGATGAAATCTCTCCCTTTTCAATATTTGCAGGATTCAAGTTCATCATTTGTAGTTTTTTACGCAAACCATTAAATGTTGCTAAATTACTTTTGTAAGTACTTTCGGCTTTTAAATAATTTTTTTCGGAAGTTATTTGTTCATTATACAGCGTTTTTTGTCTTTCAAACTCATTTTTTAAATAGCTTAATTGCGCTGAGATTTCCAAATAATTCTGTTGAATTTCTATAAATTCTGGATTTTGTAAACTTGCAACCAATTGTCCTTTTTTTACTTTATCACCAATTAAAAGTGGAATTTTAGTTACATAACCACCCATAAAAGTACTAACGCTTGCTTTGTTTTCTGGTGGAACATCTATAATTCCAGTGGTTTTTACAGTATTATAAAATTGATGTTCTGTAAGCTCACCAAAAGCCATTTTCTCGCTTTCAAATTGCTGTTTGCTAATGGTAATTATGTTGCTGTTTGTTTCTGTTTCTTTAACACTTTCTGATTTATTTTCTTGATTTCCGCAAGCAATAAATAAAAGTGTTATTATGAATGTTGTTATATTTTTCATCTTTAAAAAGGATTTAAAGTTAGGTAGTTAATGTTGATAATAGTTTGATTGTATGTGTTTAAATTTTCCAAATAAGAAAGTTCTATTTCTTTGGCAGTTTCTATACTTTGTAGGTATTGAAAAAAATCAATTTCGCCTTCTTTAAAAGTTCTATTGGCAGTTTTTAGAATTTCATTTTTTAGGTTTTCTCCTTCATTATGATAATAATGAATGCTTTCTTTATATTGATTTAAAGTTGCCAAAAGCGATTTATATTGTGCTTCTAAAACCAGTTTATAATTTTGTTCCTCTGCTTCCACAATGTTTTTAGAGATTTTTGAAGCTTTTATTTTGGAGGAATATCCAGAAAATAATAACGGAATTTTTAATCCAATTTGATAGCCAGTTAAATTGTTGTTTAACAAATCATTAGTTCCTTTAAAATACTCCAAACTAATATCTGGTAACAAATTTTGTTTTTCTAATTTATAAAGTGCTTCTTCATAATTTTTAGCATTTTCAAAATATTGTAAACCCACATTTTCATTCGTTGAAATTGTTTGTACTTCTAAAACCGATAAATTTTCATCAACAATTTCCAAAAACTCTACCTGCACAACAGCTTTTAATTTTTCTTCGGATAAAATAACTTCTTGTAAAGCTTGTTTGTATAAAGTTTCTAATTGTTTTTGTTTTGATTTTGCTGTAATCATTTCCAAATAATTAGTTTCACCCAACTCAAATCTACGTGTTGCTTTTTTTGCAAAATCTTGATACAAACTATCTAAAAAAGCATAAGTTTTAGCCTTGTTTTTGGTGTATGCTAATTGATAAAAGCTACTTGAAACTTCTTTTTTAATTTGTTGATATTTAATATTGTAAGCGCTTTCCTCTAAAGTTAATTTTGTTTGATGCACCTTTTTATCAGCAAAATAAACAGTTGGGAATTTAAAATCTTGTGCAATTCCAAAAACTTTTAAAGGAACATTGTTTAAGGCTAAATTACTTTCATCATAACTATAATAAATACTTGTTTTATCAAAAGTAAAAGCATTTTTAATTAGGGCATTGCTTTTATCAATCTTTAAATTAGACGCTTTTAAATTGGTGTTATTTTCAATAGCTAACGCCAAAGTTTGCTCTAAATTTAGTTTAGTTTGTGCATTATTTTGCAATACAAACAGAAAACCAATAATCGTTAATAATGCTGTTTTATTCATTTTAATATTCTTTTTTTCTTCAAACCAAGCGTATAAAACTGGCAAAACTATTAACGTTAAAAGTGTTGCTGTTATTAAACCACCAATTACAACTGTGGCTAAAGGACGTTGAACTTCTGCACCAGCATTTGTGGAAATTGCCATAGGTAAAAAACCTAATGCTGCTGCAGTTGCTGTTAAAATTACGGGTCGTAAACGCTCTTTTGTTCCTTTTTTTATGCGTTCTTCAATGTTATAAAAACCTTCTTTTTTGAGTTCTTTAAAATGCTCAATTAAAACAATTCCGTTTAAAACTGCAATTCCAAAAAGTGCAATAAAACCAACGCCTGCAGAAATACTAAAAGGTAAATCTCTAAGCCATAATAAATAAACACCACCAACTGCAGAAAGTGGAATTACAACATAAACTAATAATGCTTCTTTTACAGAGCCAAAAGCAAAATAGAGTAATAAAAATATCAATGCTAATGCAATTGGCACTACAATTAATAAACGAGTTTTAGCACTTTGCAAGTTTTGAAATTGACCTCCATAAGTAATAGTATAACCCACAGGAAGTTTTAAATTTGCATCAACAATTGTTTTAATTTCATTTACAACCGATTGTAAATCTCTATTCCTTACATTAATTCCTACAACTATTCTACGTTTTGTGTCATCTCTAGAAATTTGTGCAGGTCCAGTTGTATACTTGATTTCAGCTAATTCACTTAAAGGAATTTTAGTTCCATTTGGTGTATCTACAAATAAATTTTGCAAGCTAGAAATATCTTTTCTACTACTTTCATCTAAACGAATTGCCAAATCAAAACGTTTTTCACCTTCAAAAATACTGCCAATAATTTTGCCAGCAAATCCCATTGAAATCAACTCATTTACATCAGCAATATTTAAATTATAACGAGCAATTTTATTTCTGTTATAAATGATGCTCATTTGTGGCAAACCTTCTACTTTTTCAACGACAATGTCTGAAGCACCTTGCACATTCTGAATTAAATCTTTTAGCTGATCTGCTTTTTTTGCTAAAACAGCTAAATTTTCTCCAAATATTTTAATGGCAATATCTGCTCTAACTCCAGTAATTAATTCATTAAAACGCATTTCAATTGGTTGCGTAAATTCAACTTCCATTTCAGGAATTATTGCCAAAGCTTCTTTGAATTTATCTGCTAATTCGTCTTTACTTTCTGCGGATGTCCATTCTTTTTTAGGTTTCAGTTTTATGATAACATCACTTTCTTCCATAGACATTGGATCTGTAGGAACTTCTGCTGCACCAATTCTAGTAACAACTTGGTCTACTTCAGGGAAATTATCCAGCAAAATTTGTTCAATTTTTGTTGTAATTTCTATGGTTTTCCCTAATGATGTTCCCGTTTTTAAAACAGGCTGAATTACAAAATCACCTTCATCTAATGTAGGTACAAATTCGCCTCCCATTTTACTAAAAATCCAAATACTTGAGATTAAAAGTAAACCTGCAAAACCAATTACTATTTTTTTATGATGTAAAGACCAATTAATAATTGGCGCGTAAAAACGATTCAAAAAATTCATTATTTTTATTGAAATGTTGTTTTTACTCGGCTTTTTTGGCTTCAAAAATAAAGAAGAAACCACAGGAACATATGTTAAACAAAGTAACATTGCACCAATTAGAGCAAAGCTAAAAGTAAGTGCCATTGGTTTGAACATTTTACCTTCAACACCTTCTAAAGTTAAAATAGGTATAAAAATAATTAAGATGATGAATTGCCCAAAAATGGCAGAATTCATCATTTTTGAAGCACTTTTTAGGGTTATTGCATCAATTTGCTCTTGTTTTATTGATTTTTCTAAACGTTGTAAATCATCACTTTTAGTAATAATCATAAACGTAATATATTCTACAATAATCACTGCACCATCAATAATAATCCCAAAATCGATGGCACCTAAACTCATTAAATTAGCATCAATATTAAAAATGCTCATCAAAGAAATAGCAAATAATAAACTTAAAGGAATAACAGAAGCAACCACCAAACCAGATCGAATATTACCCAACAATAAAACCACGATAAAAATTACAATAAGAGATCCTATAATTAAATTTTCTGAAATAGTGTAGGTTGTTTTATCAATCAACTCACTTCTTTCTAAAAAACCATTGATAAAAACACCTTCAGGCAACGTTTTTTGAATGGAAGCAACTCTTTCTTTTACAGCATTTATAATGCTTTTAGAATCGCCATCTTTCAACATCATAATTTGCCCAAGTACTTTTTCGCCTTCGCCATTTCCTGTAATTGCCCCAAAACGAGTTGCACTCCCAAAACCAAATTTTGCAATATCTTTAATATAAATTGGTGTGCCATTATTTTGAACGATTATGTTTCCAATATCTTCCAAACTATTTATTAACCCTTCTCCTCTAATAAAAAAAGCTTGATTCGTTTTTTCTATATATCCACCACCAGCAATGCTATTATTTTTTTCTAAAGCCTCATAAATTTTGGAGACAGAAATATTCATCGCATTCAATTTGCTTGGGTTTATAGCAACTTCATATTGCTTTAAAAATCCGCCCCAAGTATTTACTTCTACAACTCCAGGAATACCAGAGAGCTGTCTTTTTACAATCCAATCTTGTATGGTTCTTAGTTCAGTAACCGAATATTGGTCTTTAAAATCAGGTTTTACATCTAATATATATTGATAAATTTCTCCTAAACCTGTTGTGATTGGTCCCATTTCTGGTGTACCAAAACCTTCAGGAATTTTCTCTGAAGCAGATTTAATTTTTTCGGCAATTAATTGTCTTGGTAAATAAGTTCCTAATTCATCATCAAAAACAATGGTAACCACAGATAAACCAAATTTAGAAACCGATCTAATTTCGGTAACTCCTGGTAAATTTGCCATTTCTAACTCAACAGGATACGTTATAAATTGTTCTACATCTTGTGTAGATAAATTGCGAGAAGTTGTAATTACTTGTACTTGATTGTTTGTAATATCTGGTACAGCACCAACAGAAATATGCGTAATTGAATACACACCAAAACCAATTAAAAACGCTGTAAATAGAAAAATAAGCAGCTTATTTTTTAAGCTGAATTTTATAATGTTTTCTAACATAATTCATGAAAATTTTATAAATAATAAAGTTCTTGTTTATAAAACAAGAATAGCTATCTAATAAAAAATTATGAATATTTGGGTGGCTGAAAAATTGCTGATTTCTCGTAAAAAGAATAAGAATCTTTGTAAAAATAAGTTGGTTTTAAGTTTAAAACAATATTGTTTTTTAGCTCAAAAACTTCAACTTTAAAATCAAAAACAGAAATCGAATGATTGAAATTATGAGTGCATTCTTTAAAAGGCAAATCTTCATGCTCATCATGGTTATTTGCTGCTAACAAATCTTTATCTCCATAATGTTCATAAAGAAATTCAAACAAACTATCTCCATATTTTTCCTGATGAAATTGCGCATGCTCTAACAACACATTTAATTTAGCAAAAGACTCTAAATTAATGTTTAAACTCTGTATAAGAATCAGGTTAGATATTAAAATGGCAACTATTTTCATCATTATAGATTACAAAGTAAGTCTTTTTTTTTGATTTATTTGTTGCAAATTTTAATTTATAACTGTTAAAAATTAGCTCTTAACTGCACACTTCCTGTATGAATTGCTCTTGAGTTTTCACTTTTTCTTCCTAAATAACTCAAGTTTAAATTTAAAAACGAATTCAATTTTCGGTTAAAAAGTACATTCCAAGTATAATTTTTTCCTGCCTGCAAACCCTCTAACATTTGGTAAGCAACTGGCGTGTTTGTATCGCCTGTAAAATCGTTTAAAAATACATTTACATTTGCCGAAATTTGATTCTTATTTTTGCTGATGTAAAAATATTCAACTCCAAATTTTTGCTGATTCAAAACCTCAAAATCTTCCAATCTATTTTCCTTCTTTTTAAAGTGATAAAAAGCCGAAAAGCGATTATTTTCATTATATAAAAAACTTATTTTAGGGTTGATTTCATTCGCATCAATTTCGAAATTTCTATTGATAAAATTTTCTGTTTCTAAACTGTTTTTTGATGTTTTTGCTAATACATCTATCAACCAAAAATTAGCAAATTTGTTTGCATATTCTAATTGATGTAATTTGATGGTATTTTCTTGATTACCAATAAAATATTGTTGTTTAAGTTGCGAATTTCCATACGTAAAAGTCACACTGTTTTTTTGTAAATCTTTGTTATAGTATAAACTGTTTCTGATGTTTAGATTTAGGGCAATTAATGAGTTTTCATTAAAGTCAAAAGGATTTAATTGAAATGAATTTGCGGTTCTTTCTTGTTCGTTTTCTACAGATAAAAAACTCTGATTGTAAAATTGAGAAATCAACTTTTTAAATCCTTTTTTATTACTCCATTTTCTAGGATTTATAGTAATGGATTGGCTCCATTTTGCACGTTGAGTAGCAATAAAACGTAAGTTTGGTCTTGGTAAACGTAAATAATTTGCTTGATCTTGAAAAAGTGCAATTTCAAACTCGTTAAAGTCTTTTATGCCATCGTTATTATAATCAATCCAAGTATAAAAACCCAAACCAGGTTCTGTTTGCACGTACACAAAATCTTGCCTAGCAACATTTCCAGAAGAAGTTTCGTAAACGGTTCCTAAATTGATAAAACTATCAAACAATTTCTGATTGAAAACTACTTTTGAGTTTAATGCTTTTTCATCCTCTGTAAAATTATTTTTTGTGATTCTGTAATTTGCAAAAACACTCAAATTCGTATTTTTATTTTTGATCAGTTTACTGTTGATATAAAATGTTTTTCGGTTGTTGATTTCTGTAAATTGGTTTTGTTTTATACTATCGTTATTTCTATAATTAAAACCAATTTTCGCAAAAACAGCAGTAGAGTCTCCAATTCCAAAATACGCTTCGTAATCCTTAAAACGATGACTTGTATTTATAAATTCATTGGTATTTATATTTTCTCTTAAATTTGTTTCAAAATTTAAAATTCCTCCAAACCAAGATTTTTTCAAAGAATGTTCGGCTTTAGCTCTCGCTCTAAAAAATGAATTATCTTCTAAATTAGATGTGTTTGATAAAAAGCTTCCATCCAAGAAAAAAGAAGTTTTATTGGCATTTATTTTTGATTTTAGTTCGTGTTTTGTTCCTTTAAAACTATTGTCGTACGTTAAATTATTAAATTGATAAGTTACAAAATCACCTTTTTTATTCGTTAAGTTTAATGCAGACTGAAAATAATTTTTAGTTGCATTGTTGGTTAAAATATTCCAATCTCTATTAAATTCTACAGATTCCCAACGTTGTAAACTTCTAAAGTTTTTGTGAGCATATTCATGGTTAATGTTTGTTGATAATTGCCATTTTTTATCAATTAAAATCTGCTCTAAACCAATTTTTACAGCAAGTGCTTTATTCTGATCATTATCAATATCAGAAAATAAATTATTATCGATATTACTAATAGCAACTTCTGTATTTACAATGGTTTTTTCAGAAGGATTATATCCTGATTTTACGACAAAAAACTGAGATTTTGTAGGTGCAATTAAACGCACAATTGGGTTGTATTCTCCTAGATTTTGGCCTACATACTCAAAAATAGTTCCAATAGCAGTGGTTTCTTTTAGGTTATAATCGCCATTATTTGTACCCGTATTTGTAAAAGTTACTGTAAATAATTCATCATTTGGATTCGTGGAATATTCAAAAAAATCTTCATTACCTGCAATAACTTTTTTGTACAAAATTTTGTTTTCATTAAACGTATCTAAAAACGCACTTTCAAAAACCATAGCATCAACATTATTACCAGCATTTGCTAAAATTTGTTGCTGTTCTGTAGATAAACTTTGTTGTAAAGGTTGGTTTTTCGCATCATTTTCTGAATAAAAATAACCAGCAATATTAAAATTGTCATTCTCATATTCAGTTTTATTATAAGTAACAAAACGTGTGTAATTCCTTTCTGCATATTGGAATTCCACAGTTATTCTCATATCGTTTGTGATAGGATATGTAGTGTTGAATCTGATTTCACCCAAATTATAATCAATAGTATAATCTTCGTTTTCACCAGCTTTAATTTTGATGCCATTTACAAACACATTTTCACTGCCTTCAATAATTAAAATAACAGCTTCGTTATTTGCGCCAAAAAGTTTGTAAGGACCTTGGTTGCCTTCTACACCCACAAATTTAAAATTATTGAATTTACCTCTTACAATTGCACCTGAAGCTGCAACTTTTAGGTTATCGTTAATATTGGCTTCAACCTCTAAACCAGAAACCTGTTTTTGAAAAGGTAAAAAGTAAGTTTCTGTGTTTTTAAGCGATAAATCTCCTGCTTTTACGCGCCAATTATCTGTGAACATTTCAATAAAAATTCGATCAAAATTAGATAAGTTTTGAGAAACTCCATTTTCTTGAATAGGAATATTAGTATCAAAAATATTCGCTCTTAAGGTTACGTTTTGTGAGAGTTTTCCAGAAATTTCTAAATCTAAAGCAGAATTTGTAACCGCATTTTGGTTATTTCCAGAAGTAATTCCTCTAGAGATAAAACCTCTGGTTTGCAAACCGTCAAAAAGTTTAAGGTCGGCTGCTTTTTTATTGGTAGTTAAACTGTATAATTGTCCTTGGTTTGTATTGCTTTGTAAAATTAATTTTTCATCAAAAGGACTATAAATTTTGGTGATAAAATATGGAATTCTAAAATACTCAACAGTAATTTTTGAATATTTTTTTGAGTTGATAATTAAAACAGCGTTGCTAAAATCTATTTGATACTCTAAAGCAGGAATATTGTTTTTCAGGCTATCTAAAATTTTAAATTTCTGAGGATTGATAGCAACAGAGTCAATTTGAATGGTATCTTTTTTTATGTCAATATTTCTTTTTCTAAAATCTGTAGATATTGTTTGCGATTGGATAGCATATCCAACAAAAAGCAAACCGAAAAAAAGATATTTTTTAAACATATAAGACAATATGTACTGAACGTAAAAATATGTTTTTTATGTTTTAGCAGCGCAAAATTTAAAAAAGAGATTGTTGTTTTACAGGATTTTCATGATTTAGCAACCATTGTTTGCGCCAAATGCCACCTGCATAACCTGTCAAAGAACCATCAGAACCAATTACTCTATGGCAAGGAATTACAATCCAAAGTGGGTTTTTACCATTGGCAGTTGCTACAGCTCTTATGGCTTTTACATCGCCCAAAGATTTGCTTTGTGCTAAATAATTGGTTGTTTTTCCGTATTTAATTTTTAGTAAAGATTTCCAAACTTTTAGTTGAAATTTAGTTCCTTTTGGATTTACTGTTAAATTAAAACTTTCTCTTTTACCTTTAAAATATTCATCTAATTGGACAACACATTCTTGCAAACATTCAGGAACTGATGCATTGAATGCTTCTTCAGAAATGGTACCATCATCTAAAACAGATACAGATTGAATTCCGTTAAAATCGCCAACAATTTTTGCGATTCCTATAGGTGTTTGTTGATATGTGGTTTGTACAATTTCTGCCACGAATTCACGAATTTTGAATTGAAGTTCTTTTGAAAAGTATAAAATTAAATTCCAAAAATATCTTTAGAATTTTGAGTTGTAATTTCTGCAATTTCATCAAAAGACAGCTTATAAATGTCTACTAATTTATCAATTACTTTAGTAATATAGGAAGATTCGTTTCTTTTTCCTCTAAAAGGTGTTGGCGCTAAATAAGGTGAATCTGTTTCTAAAACGATGTGTTTAATATCAATTTCATTTAAAAACTGATCGATTTTGCCATTTTTAAAAGTAGCAACTCCCCCAATTCCTAATTTCATGTTGTAAGAAATGGCTTGTTTTGCTTGCGTTAAAGTTCCAGTAAAACAATGAAAAATCCCTCTTAAATCGTCACTTTTTTCAGTTTCTAAGATTTCAAAAATCTCATCAAATGCATCTCTACAATGAATTACAATTGGTAGTTTTTTTTCTTTTGCCCATTTTATTTGTGTTCTAAAAGCTTCTTGTTGTTGAGGTAAATAACTCTTATCCCAATATAAATCGATACCAATTTCGCCAATTGCATAGAAATCTCTTTTGTCAATCCATTCTTTTACATGTGCCAATTCTTCTAAATAATTTTCTTTAACAGATGTTGGATGCAAACCCATCATTAAAAACACATCATTAGGATTTTCTTTTTCCAAAGAAAGCATACTTTTTGTGTAGGTAGAATCGATTGCAGGAATAAAAAAACGAGAAACCCCAGCATCTTTTGCACGTTGAATCATGGCATTTCTATCATCATTAAATTGATCTGAATATAAATGAGTGTGTGTATCTGTAATCATTAAGTAGAATTATTTTCTAGTTGCAAAACTACTAAATACTTTATAAAATTAGGTTTCTGAATGCTAAACTTTGAACGGCGAACTTTAAACCTTGAACTTGAAACTTTACGTATCTTTGCATAAAATTTAGAGAATGACTTTTAAAGATTTAGATTTATCAAATCAACTACAATATGCTATTGACGATTTGGGTTTTGAAAACCCAACACCCATTCAAGAGCAAGCTTTTTCTGTGGTTAGATCTGGTAAAGATGTTGTAGGAATTGCGCAAACAGGAACAGGGAAAACTTTTGCGTACATGTTGCCAATTTTACGCGATTTAAAATTTTCTAAACAGCTACATCCAAGAGTTTTGGTTTTAGTACCAACTCGTGAATTGGTTTTACAAGTTGTCGATGAAATAGAAAAACTATCAAAATATATAAATGTGCGTGTTTTAGGTGTTTATGGAGGAGCCAATATCAACACTCAAAAACAAGCAATTTTACAAGGACAAGATATTATTGTAGCAACTCCTGGGCGTTTATACGATTTAGGTTTAAGCAATGCTCTGAAGTTAAAATCAATCCAAAAATTGGTGATTGATGAAGTAGATGTCATGTTAGATTTAGGTTTTAGATTTCAGTTGATGAACATTTTTGAGATTCTTCCAGAAAGAAGACAAAATGTGTTGTTTTCTGCAACTATGACTGAAGATGTAGATGTTTTAATTGATGATTTTTTTAAGAATCCAGAGAAAATTTCTGTAGCAGTTAGTGGAACACCATTGGATAATATTGAGCAAGTTTCTTATAATATTCCTAACTTTTTTACGAAAGTAAACTTGTTGCATCATCTTTTGAGTGATAAAGAAACCTATAATAAAGTACTGATATTTGTTGGTTTTAAAAGAACTGCAGATTATTTATTTAAGCAATTAGAAGAGGTTTTTAATGATGAAATGTGTGTAATACATTCCAACAAAACGCAAAATTATAGAATACGATCTATTAAGCAGTTTGATGAAGGTAAAAACAGAATTTTACTGGCAACAGATGTGATGGCTCGTGGTTTAGATTTTGATAATGTAAGTCATGTTATTAATTTTGATACACCAGAGTTTCCTGAAAATTATATGCACAGAATTGGTAGAACTGGTCGTGCAGAAAAGGTTGGAAAAACAATTTTATTATCCACAGAAAAAGAGCAAGAATCTAAACTATTAATAGAGGCTTTAATGGATTATGAAATTCCAGTTTTGGAGTTGCCAGAAGAAATAGAAATTTCTAAATTACTTACTGAAGATGAGCGACCAAAAGAGGATCATGAGCAATCTAAAAATAGAACAAAAGTAGAATATGTGCCTGGAGCTGCTTTTCATGAAAAGAGCGAAAAAAACAGTAAAACGAATCAAGGAGGTTCTTATAGAAGAGAAATTGCTAAGAAATATAAGAAACCAAAAACTAGAGGGGATAAAAACTACAATAAACATAATAAGAAAAAATAATGCAAATTTTAACAGCACAAGAATTGCATAATTTAGGGATGAATATAGTAGGAGAGAAGCTCGAAAAAATGGGGTACGAATTCCAAGCTATTAATAGTCAGTTAAAAAGACATCCGCAATTTGTTTTGTTTAAAAAAGGCGAACCAATCATTTTTGTGTTGGTAAAAGTTACTAATAATATTCAAAATCCAAATAAATACGATACTCTTTGGATGGAAACTTTTAAAAACCATGCAAAAAAACAAAATGCTAAAGTGTGGTTTGCAGGTGTAGGAATTGCCAATGCAGGAAGTGTGGAAAATCCGGTTTTTAAAAATCAACCTTATTATGTGGCTTTTGAAGATTTTTTGAAGATTTTGGAATAATATTATCAGATTTATATCACGCCATTTTAATAAATTAGATGAAGCATAAAAAGGCTCCTTATTTTTTTGAAAAAATAACTTTAGTGAAAGTTACCTTTTAAACATTATAATTTTATAATCTTTTTAGTAATAATACGACCATTATTTAACGTTGTTTTTAAAAAATAAACACCTTTTGCGTAGTTCGTAATATCAGCTACTATTGGTAAGTTTGTTTCTGTTTCAAAATCCTTTATTTGTATTACTTTAGATGAAATTGCGTTCATTAACTCTATCTTTTGAGCTTTAGAGTTCTTCGCAATTATAATGCTAATTTTATCTTTTGTTGGGTTTGGATAAACAGATATTTCAGGCTCTAATTTAGCATTTACAAAATCCGTACCTAGAGCTCTTAAGGCTTCTAAAGGTTCAATTTTGAAATAATCGATAACCATTGTATGTTCTCCTGACCATCTAAAATCACCTGACCAAGGTAAATTTCTGTAACCAATAATTACTTCAGACCAGCCTGTGGCAATATTTGTGTTAAAAGATTCTTGTAAAACATCATCAATAAAAAAGTCTACTTTATCTTCTCTCCAATCTATAGTATAGGTGTGAAATTCATTGTCAATTAATGATACTTTATTGTTATTCGCATCTATAACTGGTTTTTGAGAACCTGTAAAAGGTACTTCAGTAAATTCATTGGCATTTCTCCAAGTATTAAATCTAGCATCTGTCCAGCCATTTGGAGGAAAAATATCGTGAGCAGGAATGCCAGATTGTAAATCTTGAGCTACAACTTCAATATCAACTTCATTAAAAATTGAACCTGTTTGTGTGTACGTAAAAATAAAAGCTGCCAAACCACCATCAACTGCAGCACCTTTCATTCTTACTTCGAGTCTGTGGTTTTCTTCAATTCCACCAAAAACGATAGCTTGATAAGGATAGGTTAAATCTGTGTCATTACTTTTATCAGCATCTACAGTTATATAAGCATTTCCATCACCAGGAATAAAGGCATCCCAATTGTTTTGAATTGGATGAATATCGTTATAAAAAAGCCAATAGGAGCCATTTGGTAAGTTATCTGGATAACCTTTTGAATTAAAGTTTTCTATATAAGTTGTTTGACTTATTGCAATTGTGCAAAAGAAAACAGTGATAAATATTGAAATAAATTTAGGCTTCAAAATTTCAAATTAAATATCTTTAAATATAATCAAAAATATTTAAATATTTTATAAGGAATTAAAAACCAATTCAATACGTGTGTTGAATTGGTTTTTTAAAAGAAATAATGAATAAAAATTAAATACTATTTACAAACTCTAAAAATACTTGTTTATGCAATTCTAAATCTAAATTTCCAGAAACCGAAGTTCTTACAATATAATCTTTATCGCCTTCTTTTGTGGTTCCTTGAGTAGAGGTTGCAGGAATTGTCCAATAACAACCTTTTAATTGTCCATAACTTACACAAAACTTACTTTCGTTTGGTATTTGGGTAATCATTAAGTTGATTAACTTTAAGTTCAATGCTCTTTTATACGTTTCTCTTTCAGCATCTGTATTTCCTTTTGTTGGTAAATCTAAAGAAAAAACAGAAGGTGTAAAGCTCTGATTAGCCAATTCTTCTGAAACAAAATTAATTTTTGCTTCTGGTAATTTTTCTTGAATAAAGGTTACAAATTCACGTGTATTTTTATACGCGTCTGCAATTCTTTGGTTCATAGAAGGCAATTGTTCAGCTAATATTTCCATTTGATGATGGGTAGCTTCATTATCACAAAGTTGTAAATGAATGGCTATTTTTTCCATCAATCTTGTGGTTTTGTCATTTCCAACACAATAACCAGCAGTACATTTTCCACCACTTGGAAATTTAGAACCACTTGCGTAAGAAATCGTTTTAACTTCCGATAAAATTTCGCCTTCACCTAAAAAATGAACATTTGGGCAAAAAGTTTGATCTAAAATAAAAACAGGTTCTATGGCATTTTTACCATTTTTTGTGATGCGTTTTTTACTTAAAACGTTTTTTAAATCGATCAAATTTGGTACTTCAACTCTTGGATTTGTTGGTATTTCTGCAATAATAAAAGGGACTGCATCTTCAGTTGCTATTTTGGTTAAAACAGTTTCTATACTTTGCACCATGTCATTATTTCCATCAACAGGTAAATCTACTATTTCCACATTTTTAAGGCAAGCAGCAACACGTCTTGCTTGGTCGTTTGTGCCTCCATAACAATTTGGTGGCACAATAAATTTAATTGCTTTTTCTGGATAATTTTCTTGTGCATCATGAATTAAACCCATCATAATTGCATATTGAATGGATAAACCACTTGAAGCTACCAAAGGATTTATAGTTGTTCCAGTGATTTCTTTGATCGATTCTAGTACAATTTTCTTGTTATTTAAAACATCAATTTTTGGAGTATCAATAGCATTATGATTTACTAAAGATTGCAAAGCAAGTAAAGAATTAGAAGGCGTCATTGCAATCGTTTCTCTTCTTCTTACGTGTTGAATGTCAGAAATATACTGTTCGTTTTCTTTTCCATTGATGAATAAAATACTTCCTAAATCTTTATTTAAATTGATAAAGAAATCAATAGCTTTCTGATCATCAAAAGAAAAAATATTTTTTGTTGATGAGATAAAAATAGTACTTCCGTCAAATTTTGGAACGCTATTTATAGCCTCAATTTTTTGCATTTCAAAATTGTAACCATAAATTTCTCTGATGATTTTTGCATCAAAAAAACTAGCTATTTCATCAGTATATAATATTTGCGTTTTTTTATTTTCTAGTAAATTAGTTCTTAAAATTGCTAAAATAGGAATCGTTTTAGATGAAAAACTAATTACATTTTCTGCTTTTGTGTTATTTAAATTGGCAATTGCCCATTCTAAAACACAAGATAAAGGATGTCCTAAACGAATATAATCGTAAGCTGTTGGTAAATTTGTAAGCGCAGAAATTTCTGAATTATTCTCTTTAAATAATTCTTCAAATTGATTTAAAAAATCGGTTTTAGCCAATTCTTCATTATATATATCTAGTCTGTGTGTAGTTAAATTTAGCCAATCTTTTGGCATATTTTCTAATACATTTTTTATGTAATTCAGCATCTTATTTTCTTGCATAATTCTCAATTTCTAATAAGATTCAAAGATACAATAACTAGATTTTCTCTAATTTATAAAGAAGTTAAATATTACTTATTTAATTTTAATAAAGTATACATAAAAACAGCCATTCGTTTTACAAAATGGCTGTTTAAGAACTAATTCAAATTATTTTAAATTTTACGCAAATAAATATCTCCACTAATTGTATCTAATCTTAAAAACGCGGTTCCTTTACTAATTGTTGTCACTATTTTGGAACCAAACCCATGCTTTTTATTTTTATCAAAATCGATGTCCAAATCTGAGTAAACACCACCAGTTAAAGTTTTGGCTTCTAATTTTGCATCAGAAACATAAATATCAATATCGCCACTAATTGTTTTTAAGTGCATATCTTTAGAGTGCTTTTTTACAGTAATATTTCCGCTGATTAAATCTAATTTTAAGATTCCAACATACGTTTCAGCTTCTACATCACCAGAAATACTTTTTACTTTTAGCTGCATATTTTCTGGCACATAAATCACGTAATTCACTATATTACTATGGCTTTCTTTGTAATTTGTGTTCTTTTTTTTATCATCTTCATCATCACAATTTGAAGTATAGTAACTTCTATATTTTTTAAAATAATCTCCATAATCTGATGTTACTTTATAAGTTCCGCCAATTTTATCAGCTTTTAAAGAAAAATAATCATTGTGTTCATTATCATCTAAATTTACTGTGGCTTCCACAGAAATTTCATTTTTATTCCAATTTTTGATGATAATATTGTTGGCGAATTTTAGATTTACATAAACATCTTTAATATCTTTTGATGTTGTGTTTTCTGTTACTTTTTTTTGCGCAGTTAGGTTGTTAAAAGACAATAACAAGCCTATGAATAAGAATAAACTTTTCATTTTTAAGATTTTTAAATTAATGTAAATTAGTTTGCAGTCGTTTTATTTTTTTCTCAAGTAAATATTCCCCATAGAAGATTTTATGTAGATTTTTACACCACCATTATTTAGTTTAGAAACAATACTTTTTCTGCCACTAACATTTGGCATTCCTTTTTTCTCTGGCATTTTAAAATCGAAATTTGTGTAGACAGTTCCTTGCGTTTTTAATTCTAAATCTGCATTTGTATTTGCAGGAATTGCAATATCAATTTCAGAAACAGAACTGCTAATGGTAATTGGCGATTTTTGGCTTACTTTATCAAAATCGATATCAATTTTACCAACGCTTGTATTTGCAGTAATTGGGCCTGTAACATTTTTCATTTGTATGCTACCAACATTGGTTTCAGCTTCAACTTCGCCAGTAAAACCCTCCATATAAATGGAACCCATATTTCCTCCATTTACAGAAATGTTAATGTTTTTTGGCAATTTTATATACATTCCTCTTCGATGTAAATAAGATTTTAAATCTGAAACAAATAAAGTTGTTCCTTCTTTAGAGATTGATAATCCATAACCATTTGTATCGTCTTTTCCTCCAGGATAAACTGCTGTTAAGCCTTTTCTTTTATCATCTTTTGAGTTTGATTTTGAATGTGAGTTGGGAAAATGATCTGCATGATTGTCATCATCACAACTATCACAATCTTCATCTTTGTGAGTATGGTTATTGCTTTTTTCTGAAATAATTAATTCTTGAGTTGTACCAATTTCAATTCTTATAGTAGTGTCTGAAGTTAAAACCACTTTTTGGATGCCAGATAATGAATATTTAAAATCTTTTTTTTGAGCAGATATTATTGTGCTAAAAAATAATAATAAGATGACTATTTTTTTCATAATTTCTAAATTTCTTTTATAATAATGTTGATAAATTTAATTGTAATTGTTGTTTTACATATGGAGGAGTTTCCTCATTTTCGAGCATTTTTTCCATGGGTTTAATGGCTCTTTTTTCTTGAATTTTCGATAAAATGATAATCAATTCTATTTGAACTGTTGTATTTTTATCGGTTTCCAAGCTTTTAATTAATGCATCTCTAACCATAGTTTCTGATGAAAATTTAGACAACGCTTCTGCTGCAGCTAAACGTACGTTTGTATTTTTATCAAAAAATAATCGGTTAATTAATGCTTCAATAATTTTAGTGTCTTTATTTGTAAATTCTTCTGCATTTGTAACTGCTAAAATTCGTTTGCTTGCAGAACTATCTTCTAATAATGTTAACACTTCTGCTGTGTTTTTTTCTTTTGATGATAAGGTGTCAGGTTGATATTTTCCTAACAAAAAAGCACTAAATACAATTAAAATACTTGCTGCTACTTTTATAAAAGTTTTCCAATCAGTTTTTGGTTTTAATGGAATTACTTTCACATCATTTTCGGCTATTTCTTGCGCTAACATCTCATCAAATTTCAACTTTAAATTTGCAGATGGTCTTTCCATTTTATCATTTTCTAGAATTGATAAAAAAGAAGTAAGTTCTGTTAATTCTTGTTGACAATTTTTACAACTTTTTAGATGTTTCTCTATTTCAGAATTTGCAACTTTGTTTAAAGAACCTTCTAAATAGTCAGGTAATTTATTTTCTATTTCTTTACATTTCATCATATTTCTTTTTGAAAATAGATTTCTTTTAATTTTTTGATAGCTCTATGCACTTTTACTTTCACAGCATTTTCTGTACTGCCAATTATTTGTGCAATTTGCTCGTATTTTATCTCTTGAAAACGATGCATTACAATCAATTCCCTATCAGAATTCGATAATTTTAGCAACGCTTTTTGCAAATGATCTAATTCCTCTTGTTTGCTTTCAGAAACAGTTTCTTTATCAGATTCCAGTTTGTCATCATCAATAATTATAGCACGTTCTTTTTTTGTTTTTTGATAATGATTTGAAAAAATATTTCTAGCAATTGTATAAATCCAAGCTGCAAAATTTCCTTGATTATAAGACGTTCTGTATTTTATCACTTTTATAAAAACATCTTGTGTTAAATCTTCACTAACCATTTTATTATGAACCATTTTATTGAAAAAATTATACATACGCACATGATATCTTTCAAAAAGAATTGTCATCAATTCTAATTTACCAGCAGCAATAGCTAACATTATTTCTTCGTCAGTTACTTTTTTCAAGTTTGGTTGTTGGTTAGTTTCTATAGTTAAAACCATCAATTTACAAAAAGGTTACACTTGTTTTATTTATTTTTAAAAAAAGACACTATTTTTATGGAGCTGTCTCTTTTTGAAATTTAAAACAAAAAAAAATCCTGAGCGTTAACTCAGGATTTTAATATATTTTAAAAGTAGATTTTTATTTTTGCTTCGCTAATAAATCTCTAATTTGTGCCAACAATTCTTCTTGTGTTGGTCCTTTTGGAGCTTCTGGTTTTGGCTCTTCTTTCTTTTTAGTTGAATTTACAGCTTTTACAACCATAAACATTACAAAAGCAACAATTATAAAATCGATAACGTTCGTTAAAAAATCACCATATAAAACAGCAACTTGTCCAACAATTTCTCCAGCATCATTTAAAGTTCCTTCTTTAACAATCCATTTTAATTTTTTAAAATCAGCTTCAAATATTAAGCCAATTAAAGGAGAAACAATTCCTCCAGTAAATGAAGTTACTACTTGTTTAAACGCAGCACCCATTACAAAACCAATTGCAATATCTATAAGGTTTCCCTTCATTGCAAAGTCTTTAAACTCTTTAAGCATTCCCATTTTTATTTGATTTTTAATTTGTTAGATTGCTAAAATACTAAAAATTAATTAAGTTTTTAACATTTTTTTAACACGTGGAGAAATACCCGTTAAAGTTTCATACACAATTGTTTCAGAAACATCTGTGATATGCTGTATCATTTCTTGGCTATTAAAAATAATTACTTCATCACCTTCATTGCAATCAATTTTGGTAACATCAACCATAATCATATCCATACAAACATTGCCAATAATTTTTGCTTTTTGGTTGTTGATGAGTACATAGCCTTTTTTATTGCCTAATTTTCTAGATAAACCATCTGCATGACCCACAGGAATTGTAGCAGATTTACTCGCTTTTTTTGCTACGAAAGCTCTGTTATAACCTACTGTTTCTCCTGGTTCAATAAAATGAATTTGAGAAATAATGGATTTTAAATTGTGTGTATTTTTAAGTTGAGCAGTTTCTTTTGGGTCATTTCCAAAACCATACATTCCAATGCCAATTCTAACCATATCAAATTGTGCTTGCGCATAATTTACAACACCAGAAGTGTTTAAAATATGCAACATTGGCTCGTAGTTTAAATGTTTGTAGAATTGTTGAGCAACGTACGCAAAATTATTTAGTTGATTTATGGTAAATTCTTGTTCTTCTAAATCTTCGCTTGCAGCTAAATGAGAAAAAACAGATTGTACTTTAATATGACCAGTTTCTTTTAATTCAGAAATTATTTTAGGAATATCTGTGTGCCAAAAACCCAATCTATTTAAACCTGTGTTGAATTTTAAATGAATAGGATAATTCATTAACGGAGCTTCATCTGCTAATTGTAAAAAAGCATTAAAAATCTGAAAATTATACAGGTTTGGTTCTAATCTATAATCTACAATATCTTGTAAATTCTGAATATGAGGGTGCAAAACTAGAATTGGTGTTTTAATATCAGCTTCACGTAAAGCAATGCCTTCATGTGTATAAGCAACTGCAAAATAATCTACTTTATCTTGCAAAAAAGAAGCTACTTGAACACTATCAGAACCATACCCAAAAGCTTTAACAACAGCTAAAATTTTGGTTGTAGGATTTAATTTTTGTTTAAAGTAATTTAAATTATGCTCTAAAGCATTTCCATCAATCTCTAAAACAGTTACGTGGTTATTCATTCTTGTGCTGAACTTGGTTCAGTATCTTTTAGTTTATTTATACCAGATGACTTTTAAATTCATTTTAATTTACTCCAAATTTTATTTCTGAATCTCTGAACCTAATTCAGAATCTATTATTTTAGATTCAATATTTTGTTTTGTCAAAGCAATTTCTTCTTGCTTTTTTTTATTCGCTTTAAAATACGCTGCTCTGCTTAAAGGTTCATATTCTTGAGTTTCTCCCAACATTACTAACTTATCATTTTGCGCTTTTCTAAAACTATAATGAGCTAAATTACCTGTATGCGTACAAACTGCATGCACTTTGGTAACATATTCTGCAGTTGCCATTAAAGCTGGCATGGGTCCAAAAGGATTTCCTTTAAAATCCATATCTAATCCAGCAACAATTACACGAATTCCTCTGTTGGCTAAATCATTACAAACAGCTACAATTTCATCATCAAAAAATTGCGCTTCATCAATACCAACAACATCTACATTGTTTGCTAAAAGACGAATATTAGATGAAACTGGCACAGGAGTTGAGCGAATTCTATTATCATTATGAGACACAACTTCCTCATCATCATAACGTGTATCTACAGCAGGTTTAAAAATTTCTACACTTTGTTTAGCAAATTGTGCACGCTTTAAACGCCTGATTAATTCTTCCGTTTTTCCAGAAAACATAGAACCACAAATGACTTCTATCCAACCAAATTGTTCTGTATGATTTACTGTATTTTCAAGAAACATTTTGTAATTTTAAGCGTTATAATATTGTAAATTTTTGTAATTTTCAACGTTTACAAATTTATAAATAATTAGCAGTATAATTTAATTTCAAGGTACAACTTATGCACAAAAAGTTAGAAGCAGACTTAATTAGTTTAGCACATAGTATTTTACAGATGAAAAATAAGGATAATGTGTTTTTGTTAAAGCAAAAATCTAAAGAAATTTATGAAAAATTATCTGTTTTAGCATTTGTAGAAGAATATGTAAACTCAACACCTGGTTTAAAGAAAACTAAAACTGAATTATTAGAAACCGTTGAAAAAGCTTTTGCTGTTAAAGAAGAAGAAATTGTAGAAAAATTAGATTCGGAGAAAGTTGTTTATAATTTAGATGATGCTCTAAAAATAGTTGAAAACGAAGTTGTTGAACATGATATAAATGCAGAAAATAATCTAGAAATTGATCATCAAACTGAAATAGAAAATGAAATTCAGAATCAACCTGAGCATAAAGAAGTTATAGAACAACCTTTTGATGAGTTAGAGGAAATTATGTTTTCGAAAGAAATTCCGCCAAAATCTGTAGAAAATGAAGAACCTTTAGAAGAAGTTCCTGAAATTAAATCCAAAGAAATTACAGAAACAAAATTAAAAAAAGCTCTAGAAACTGAAAAAGAAATGCTGAATGAAGTTCAGGATAAAGAACTTCAACATAAAAAAGAAACACAGGCAAATTTAGAGAATGAAAGCGATGTTGTGAAAGTGGAAGTTCGCAAAACAATGTCTTTAGAAGAAGAATTACAAGACATAGTTTCTGTAGATTTTATGGCAGATTTGTTTGAAAAAGCTCCAGCAAAATCTTTAAATGATCGATTGGTAGGCAACATTCAAATTGGTTTAAATGATAGAATTGCGTTTGTAAAAAATCTTTTTAATGGCAATCAAGAAGATTATAACAGAGTAATTTCTCAATTAAATACTTTAAAATCTGGTGATGAAGCAAAAAACTTTATCAATTCTATGGTAAAACCAGATTATAATTGGTCTGAAAAAGAAGAATTAGAAACTCGATTTATGGAAATTATTGAACGCAAATTCGCTTAAAAATTTGTGTAATTGTGTAATTATTGAATCGTTGAATTGTGTAATTGAAAGTTTCGTAATTTCAAGATTATCAGTTTTATAAAAGTCCAAACATTTACACAATTACACACTTAAACAATTACACCTTTTGAAAAAAGTCCTAATCCATACTCACTTTCACAAACGCAAAACAGGCGTAACAAGAAGCGTCGAAAATGTGCTTCCTTTTTTTGTTGATGAATTTGAAACCTATGTATATGGTTCTAATATTGATGGCATTCAAATAAGCACCTCAAAATTAAAAAAACTATTATTTTCTTCGGATGTAAAAACGATAGTGCATTGTCATAGAAATAATGAATTGATGCGAATGCTTTTTTATCGACTTTTGGGAGCAAAATTTTTGTTAGTGGCAACAAGACATGCAGAAACAAAACCATCAAAATTAACCTTGTTTTTACTGAAAAAAGCAGATAAAGTGATTACGCTTATAAAAAGTATGAGTAACAATTTAGGGATTGATAATACCATTGTTGGTCATGGAGTAAAGGTGCACGAATTTGTGCCAAATCCTGCTAAGAAGTTACCAAAAATCTCTCAAAAGAATATCATTTTAAACGCAGGCAGAATAAGAAAAGCAAAAGGACAATTAGTTTTGTTGGAAGCTGCTAAAATTTTAGTAAACCATAAAAATTGGGCATTGGTTTTAGTTGGTAAAATAGATAAACCAGAGTTTTCAGAGGAATTAAAAGCGATTGTAAAAAAACATCAATTAGAAAAACAAGTTTATTTTATTGATGAAACAAGAGAGATTATTTCATATTTTCAAGCAGCAAAAATTGTGGTTGCACCAAGTTTTTCGGAAGGTTTTTCTTTGGTAACTGCAGAAGCTATGAGTTGCGAATGTTCTGTAATTGCAACAAAAAATGTAGGTGTTCATTCAGAAATCATCACAAATAATAAAAACGGTTATTTATTTGAAGCTGGCAATGTAGCAGAATTAGAAACACTTTTATCAAAATCAATAGAAGGAGAAATCCCACATTTAGGAAAAGAAGCAAGAGTGGAAATTCTACAAAATTGGAGCGCAAAAAAAGAAGCAGAAAGTTTGATGGAAATTTATAAAGCATAATTGTATTTTTCAATACAAGAAATTTCTTTTTGTAACAATTTGGTTTTACAATCGTCTGAAAAGAAAACCAAGTATTATGAAACTATTCACAACAATTTTTTGCGCATTTTTTATGGTAAGTGCTTTTGCACAACAAACTACCTTTAAAAACTTTTACGAAAATCATCAAGAACAATCTGCTTTTTCAATGAATTTATCAGCCTCTTTTGCTGGTTCTTTTTTAAGTGATGATGACAATGACGATTTTAAAAAACTACTAAAAAAGTCTGGAGATTTTAAATTAATGGTCTTTAATAACGAAGATGCATCCGTTTCTAAAGACTTTAAAAAGTACTTAAGAAAAAACAATTTAAAAACGATGGCTCGTGTAAAAAGCGATAAAAGTAGAGCTTCTTTCTATATTTTAGAAGAAAACGATATGATAAAAGAAATTGTTTTACAAGCCAACAGCGATGAAGATCAATTGGTTTTATTTGGTTTAAAAACCAATATTACTAAAGACGAATTTGCAAAAATGATGAGCAATTCTAAAGTGAACATCACATCAGATTAAAAAATTAAAAGAGAAGATTTAACCAATCTTCTCTTTTAATTTCTCTATAACTTTCTTGCTATTTCCAATAAAAATTTCACCATCAACCAAAAAAACAGGACGTTTTAAAAACGTATATTCTTCTAAAAGATACTTTTTAAATTCACTTTCAGACAAGTTTTTATCCTTTAAACCTAAAGAAGCGTATAATCTTGCACGTTTATTAAACAACGCCTCATAAGAACCAGAAAGTGCATACATTTCATCTAATTGAGCAGCATTTACAGCATTTTCCTTTATATTTTGAAGCTCAAAACCTTCCGTATTTACTTCCTTTAAAATTCGTTTGCACGTATCACAAGTTTGCAAAAAATAGACTTTCTTCATTTTTATTAAATTATATTTACATCACCAAAATTATACATAAAAAATGGAAAATCATTTCGAAATTTTAAGAAAAGCAAGAGCACTTACATTCAAAGAATTAGAAGGTTTAACTTTAGATCAAATTCACATAATTCCTGAAGGTTTTAAAAATAACATTGCTTGGAATGTGGCACATTTGGTAGTTACACAACAATTGTTGCATTATAAATTATCGGGTTTAGACTGCCTTTGTCCAGACGATTTAATTGAAGCGCATAAAAAAGGAACGTTTCCAACCAAAACTTTTACAGAAGAAGAATTCGAAGAAGTAAAAGAGTTGTTTATGGGTTTACCAGACACTTTAGAGGAAGATTTTAACGCAGGAATTTTCGAGAATTACACAGAATACCCAACAAGCACAGGTGTTTTAATGACTTCTATGGATATAGCAATTCCTTTTAATAATTTCCATGAGGGCATTCATTATGGCATTATAAGATCTATTAAAAGATTTTTGTAAAATTATTATTTGAAGCTATTTCCAGCTTTCAGCACTCGCTTTTTTTGCCTGAAAATGGCAAAAAAGAGCTCAAACAGCAGCTTCAATCTGGGCTAAACTTGTTTGCTAACTTTTAGAAAACTAAAAACGGAAAGAAAATTTAAGAAATGAAATTCAACACCAAAACAATTCACGGAGGTCAAAAACCAGAAGAAGCAACTGGTGCTGTAATGCCGCCAATTTTTCAAACTTCTACTTTTGCACAATCAAGCCCAGGCAAACATAAAGGGTATGGATATGCAAGAGGAGCAAACCCAACAAGAACAGCGTTAGAAAATAGTTTTGCAGCAATAGAAAATGGTACAAATGGTTTTGCTTTTGCATCTGGAATGGCTGCCATAGATTGTGTGTTAAGATTGTTAAAGCCTGGAGATGAAGTTATTGCTGGAGACGATTTGTATGGAGGAACCTACAGAATGTTTACACAATTATTCCAAAAATATGGTTTGGAATTTTCTTATGTAGATATGAATTCTGTCGAAAATGTAACCAATGCAATCACCCAAAAAACAAAGCTAATTTGGATTGAAACACCTACCAATCCATTAATGAAAATTGCAGATATTCAAGCAATTTCATCAGCAGTAAAAAATATAAATACAGCTATTTTAATTGCTGTAGACAATACGTTTGCAACTCCATATTTGCAAAAACCTTTAGATTTAGGAGCAGATATTGTAATGCATTCTGCTACAAAATATTTGGGAGGCCATTCAGATGTAATTATGGGCGCTTTAATTGTAAAAGAAGAAAAGTTGGCAAAAGAAATTCATTTTATACAATTTGCAGCTGGAGCAATTGCTGGGCCAATGGATTCTTTTTTAGTTTTAAGAGGTATCAAAACCTTACATATTAGAATGCAAAGACATTGTGAAAATGGCAAGTTAGTTGCTGAATTTTTAGAAAACCATCCAAAAGTGGGTACTGTTTATTTTCCAGGTTTAGAAAATCATCTAGGTCATAAAATAGCCAAAAAGCAAATGAAAGATTTTGGTGGAATGGTTTCTTTCAAACTAAAAGGTGAAAGTAAAGAAGCAACCTTTAAATTCTTAGAAAACACAAAATTATTTACGTTGGCAGAATCTTTGGGAGGAATTGAGAGTTTGGTGAATCATCCTGTAACTATGAGTCATGCATCCATTCCAGAGCAAGAGCGTTTAAAAATTGGGATTACTGATTCTTTAGTTCGTTTAAGTGTTGGTATAGAGGATATAGAAGATTTATTGGCAGATTTGGAGCAAGCTTTGAGTTTGTAAGTAATAAAATTTTCTAGACCTGACAGGTTTTTAAAACCTTTCAGGTCTTTGAGTTTTATCAAAATTTGGTTGAAATTTCCTTCTCTTATTCATTGTTTTTTTCCTTTTAAATTGAAAATAAATAAGAGACCCAATGATTGGAAAAAAGAGAACAATACAAATCCAAATAATCTTATAAATTTTAAGTTTGAATTTTGTTTTTACAATGTCAATTATTGCTTGCAACCATAAAATGGTGCTTAAAACGAACAAACCAATAAGCATCAAATTTGTCATTCTTGGTTTGTTTTTTATTCAACTGTAAAATTCTCTTCCAAGAAAAAGTTAGCTCTTATATCTAAGTTATTAATAGCTTGATTGTAAATAATTCTTTCAGCTAATTGCTTTTTAAGGTAACTTCCAGAATCCCATTTATTGTTGTTGTTTTCGTCTATAATTGCTCTAATTGTATATTTTTTTGGTTCTAATAAATCGAAAACAACTTTGGTAGAACTATTTATAAATTTACGTTCTATCAATTGATTTTGTTTGCTGCCAGAAAGAATTTCGATAATTAAGTTTTTAGAATTTACATTATTTACATTCAAAGTAATTCTTGCATAATCATCAATTTGTTTGGTAGTAAAACTATAATTAAGTGTATCGTTTTGAATGCCGAAAATATCTTCAAAAGCAGCTGGATAAGCTTTAAAACGATATTTTTCTTTAGGTTGTTTATCAAAAATAAACCCTATTTTATTCTCTTTGTTAGAAACCAATGTTCTGTAGTTTACAGCGATAGTATCTTTATCAATTAAATTAATTTTAGTGGTATCTATTTTTACAATTGGGTTGTTGCTTTCTATATAAAAAGTATCTCTAAAATGTAGAATATTTTTAGAAGAAGCATTTATAATAAGAGAATCTAATTTCTTTTTTCTTAATCTTACAGTTAACGTGTCTAAAAATTCTCTGTTAGCAACTGTAAAGTTTAAAGAATCTGCTTCAAAAGGCGTAAACCAATAATTTAGAGTGTCTTTATCAACCATAAATTTCGATACACTTTTAAAGTCTTTTGGCACATCAGATAATAAATTTATCTGCATATCTTTTCCATCACCATCAAAGCCAAATTCAATTTTACCTTTTGTAATTTCTTTACCTCTAGCAAATTGGTAAGGCTGGTTTTCCTTGAAAAGAATAATAGGTTTTGTTAAAATACTATCTCTTGGTAGTTGAATGGTGTCTGTATAAAAACCAATTTTATCAGTTATAGGATCAAAAATATAATCTTTAATATTTTCTTGTAAAGCTAATAATAAGTACTTGCCTTTTCTAAGATTTGTAAATTGAAAACCAACAGTATCTATATTGTTAGTTACGTAATTTGGTTTTTGTTTGTAGATAATGGAATCGTTAAAAGAACTATCTAATCGATATAATAAAACGCTTACATCTTTAGGTTTTTCTTGCAAAATAGCATCTTTTATAGTTCCAGAAGTTTTTAAAGAATCGATATACGTTCCTGTCGAAAAAACATATTTAAAATTTTCTAAAACATTTCTTTCGTTATTGTCTTCTACAGCATTTCCAAAATTAAAAATATAGGTTGTATTGGGGTTTAAAGTATCTATAATTTCAATTTTAATTTCTTTACTGGCAGTTCCTTGAGGCGAAATTATAGGAGGACTTTTCATTGGTGGCGAAACTACCAATTGCTTATTGATGTCTTTTAATTTTATATATTCATCAAATTCTATTATAATCTCTTTTTTGTTGAAATTTATGGTTTCATTTGCTGGTTTTGCAATTACAAACAAAGGCGCATCTTCATCTTTTGGACCACCATCAGGCCTTCCAGTTCTAGCACAATTAGATACAAAACCGATTATTATCAACAAAAAAAGAAATCTGAAAACTATTTTCACAAAGTAAATTTTACACAAATTAACGATTATTTTTCGAATATAAAATTATAAAATTCATTCAGTATATGCCATGGTTAAAATACTTATTTTACAATTTTCTGCTTTTAAGAATTCTTTTGCACAGGCCTCTAAAGTTGCACCAGTTGTAATTACATCATCAATTAACAAAATATGTTTGTTGTTAAATTTTGCTGTATTTTTTAAATGAAATTTAGTATCTGAATGGTTAAAGCGTTCAAAACGAGATTTAAACGTTTGTGTTTTTGTTGATGAAATCCTGACAAGTTCATTATTTATAAAAGGAATTTTCAAGTAAAAACTTAGTCTTTCGCCAAATTTTGTAACTTGATTATAGCCTCTTTCACGTAGTTTTCTAGGATGTAAAGGCACAGGAATTATAAAATTGACATCTTTAAATTCTTGGTTTTCTGCAAGCATTTCTCCTAACCAATTACCAAAGAAAACACCAATATCTTCATTGCCTTTGTATTTTAAATCGTGAATTAATTGCAAAGTGCTTCCTTTTTTTCTGTAAAATAATAAGGCAAATCCTTTTTCCACTATAATATTTCCGTAAAAATTTTGTGTTACTTTATTGTCTGTAAAGTCTTGGAAGTTAGTGAGTGGTAAATCATGCCTGCAAAGTGTGCAGAGTACGTTTTCGTTTTCAATTAAACTTGTATCGCAAACAACACACAGTTTAGGATAAAAAAGATGGAATAAGTCTTTTAAAAGTATCATCTTTACACAACATTTTTTAGGAATATAAGTAATAATCAACAAAAAAACGATTGTATAGCAGAATAAATTTTTTTAAAGAAGCTGTAAAAAACATTAAAACGTTAGGCACAATTGCACCAAGCTCAAGGTTTCTGTCCAAAAAAATGTTACGTAAAATTGATTTTCAAAAAGCGGAGGTTTTAGTAGAATTAGGTCCAGGAAATGGCGCAATTACTAATTATATTTTAGAAAGTTTAGCACCGAACGCAACACTAATTTGTTTTGAAATTAATGATAATTTTTATCATCAATTAAAAAAAATAAATCATCCACAATTAATTGTTTTAAAAGCTTGTGCAGAAAAAATTGAAGAAGAATTAGCAAAACTAAACATCTACAAAGTACCTTACATCATCTCTAGTTTGCCACTTACTATTATTCCTGATGAAGTTTCTGATGAAATTTTAAAAAAATCATTTAACATTTTAGAAAATAACGGAACATTTATACAATATCAATACAGTTTAACGTATTATAAAAAACTCAAAAAAGTATTTAAAGATGCTATTTTATTAGAGTTTGAGCCTTTAAATATTCCTCCAGCATTTATTTATCATTGTAAAAAAGTCAAGTAATTTTTTTATTGAAAAACTTCTGTAAACGTGTATATTTGCGCTCATTATGGCAAAACAAGAAGATCAATTTAAAAAAGTTTTATCGCACGCAAAAGAATATGGTTATGTTTTTCAGTCTTCTGAAATTTATGACGGTTTAAGTGCGGTTTACGATTATGCTCAAAACGGAGTTGAGCTAAAGAAAAATATTAGAGATTATTGGTGGAAAGCAATGGTGCAAATGCACGAAAATATTGTGGGTATTGATGCTGCAATTTTAATGCACCCAACTACTTGGAAAGCTTCTGGACATGTAGATGCTTTTAACGATCCTTTAATTGATAACAAAGATTCTAAAAAACGTTACAGAGCAGATGTTTTAATAGAAGATTATTGTGCTAAGATTGAAGGCAAAATAAATAAGGAAGTAGACAAAGCTGCAAAACGTTTTGGCGATGCTTTTGATAAAGAAGAGTTTTTAGCAACTAATGGAAGAGTTGTTGGCTATCAAGAAAAAATAAAATCGATTTTAGCAAGAATGGGTAAATCTTTAGCCAATGAAGATTTAGCCGATGTTAAATTATTGATTGAAGAATTAGAAATTGCAGATCCTTTAACAGGTTCTAAAAACTGGACAGAAGTGAAGCAATTCAACTTAATGTTCGGAACCAAAATTGGAGCATCAGCAGAAAACTCTACACAAGTTTATTTACGACCAGAAACTGCACAAGGTATTTTTGTAAATTTCTTAAATGTGCAAAAAACGGGACGAATGAAAATTCCTTTCGGAATTGCACAAACTGGTAAAGCGTTTAGAAATGAGATTGTTGCAAGACAGTTTATTTTTAGAATGCGTGAGTTTGAACAAATGGAAATGCAATATTTTGTAAAACCTGGCACGCAAAAAGAATGGTATGAAAGCTGGAAAGAAACGCGTTTAAAATGGCATTTAAGTTTAGGAATGGGCGCAGAAAATTATCGTTTTCATGACCATGATAAGCTAGCACATTATGCAGATGCAGCTTCAGATATTGAGTTTAATTTTCCTTTTGGCTTTAAAGAATTAGAAGGAATTCACTCAAGAACCGACTTTGATTTAAAAGCGCACGAAGAACATTCAGGAAAAAAATTACAATATTTTGACCATGAAGAAAATAAAAGTTATACACCTTATGTTGTAGAAACTTCGATTGGTTTGGATAGAATGTTTTTGGCAGTTTTCTCGAATTCTTTGGTTGATGAAGAATTAGAAAATGGAAGTACAAGAACGGTTTTAAAATTACCAGCAGTTTTAGCACCTTTTAAAGCAGCTATTTTTCCTTTGGTTAAAAAAGATGGTTTGCCAGAAGTTGCTAAAGAAATTATGGAAGATTTAAAATGGGATTTTAATGTTTTTTATGATGAAAAAGATGCAGTTGGTAAACGTTATAGAAGACAAGATGCTGCAGGAACGCCTTTTTGTATTACTGTAGATCACGATTCTTTAAATGATAAATGCGTAACTATAAGACATAGAGATTCTATGGAACAAAAACGTGTTGCTATTGCAGATTTAAAAGAAATAATCAAAGCAGAAGTTTCTGTAAAAACTTGGTTACAGAGAATGTAAACACACAGTTTTTTAAAACAAAAAATCCGTTGGAAAAATATTTTCTAACGGATTTTTTGTTTCTAAAATTTTAAAGTCGATTTTTATAAACATAAATGCACTAAATTGTAGTTCAAAAAATTAAGTGTTATTTTTTGAATATCATTAGTCATAAAAAAGTAAAAAATGCGCATTTCAAGATATATTTTGGTTTTTCTAGTTGGTTTTTTAATTGCCAAATTTTGGTATCAAAAAAAGGATAATCATCAGCAAAAAGAAGAAGTTAGAGTGGTTGTAAACTCCATTAAAAACATGAGTAAATTGGTGATTTCAAGTGGTAATTTTTCTGAAGTTTACAATTTTACGGATTCAAAAAAATATTTTTACGAAACTATTTCTTTTGATAAAAAAGCCATTGTTACTGTAAATGCAAAAGTTGAGGTTGGCTACGATTTATCGAAATTGGAAATTGAGGTAGATTCTTTGGCAAAGAAAATTTACATCCATAAAATTCCGAAAGCAGCAATTACAATTATACCAGATGTTAAATATTTCGATTTGCAACAAAGTCAATTTAACGCTTTTTCCAAAAACGATTTGAATAAAATTAACGAAAAAAGCATCGAAAAAATTAAACAAACTGTTGAGTTAACAAACCTAAAAAAAGAGGCAAAGACTCGTTTTTTTGAGGAAATTTCAAAAATTTATCAGCTTTCTGCTATTTATGGTTGGGAAGTTGTAGATAAAACAAACTCACGTTTTTTAAGTGATTTTAAGGAAGTTAATTTGTTAAAATAAAAAGACCATCAAAAATTAATTTGATAGCCTTTTTGTAAATTTTAATAAAATCCCCCGATTTTTATTAAAACTTTTTTTGTCTATTTCGAATTACTTTATATTCTAGTAAATGAATTAAGTATTTTTTTAATTTTCATAGCAATTTTTTTGTAATTAACAATTTTAAATTTATTATTAGTTGCTAAATTACACTGTAAAATTAAAGATTATAATTGAATAAAAACCACGTAGTTTTACGTGTTTTTTATAATCAAGAAGCTTTTTAATGTTTAAGTTTATACATGTAAAACTTATAAAAACTCCATGATTTGTCCAATAATTGGTTTCGTAATAAATTAAGTTTGTATACTTTATACATTTTAAATTTATGCTTAACCTCTAATACTCTTAAGATCGTATTTTTTTAAAAAGCAAAAAGGATATATACATTTAAAAAAATAAGTATATATTCTTAATTTCTTATACTTAATGTTATAAGTTAAAATCTAATGTAATTTCTATTAGTTTTTTTTGAATTCCGTAAATAACCAAACCTGCTACATTTTTAGATTGTGTTTTTAATAGGAGATTATTTCTGTGACCTTCAACCGTTCTTGGACTTATAAATAGTTGTTCTGCAATTTCTGATGTGGTACATTGGTTGCAAATAAGTTCTAAAACATCAATTTCTCTTTTAGAAAGTAGGTTTTTATCTAAATCGCTTTTAATACGTTTTCCACTAGAAGATATTATGTTTTCGTGAATTATTTTTAGCACCTTTTCATCATAATAAAAGCCTTTTTCATAGACTTCATTTATGGTATGAACTACAGCTTTAGGGCTTGTATTTTTAAGTAAATAAGAAGATGCACCCACATCAATCATATTTGTAATAAAAGATTTACCATCAAAACTTGTTAGTGCAATTATTTTTATGTCTGAATGAGTTTTGTGAATAGCTTTAGTGGCTTCAATTCCATTCATTTGTGGCATTTTTAAATCCATTAAAATAACATCAGGAAACTCTTCTGTAGTGCTTAAAAAATCGATTAACTCTAAGCCGTTTTCTGCTTCAAAAATAACATTAAAGTTAACTTCTCTATCTAATAAAAAACGAATTCCGCTTCTAAAAAGTTGTTCATCATCAGCAATTACAATATTAATAATATTCATTTTTAAAGTAATTTTATAGTGTTATCGAAATTTTAAAACCGTTATTTTTTGCTGTTGTTATTGTGTAATTTCCTTGTAATAAGGCAACCCTGCTTTCAATATTTTTAATACCTAATCCTTTTTTGTGCTTTTTATTTTTCATATTAAAGCCAACACCATTATCTGTATAATTAAAAAGTAGTTTGTTGTTTTTTAAACAAATATCTATACTGCTATTTTTTGCTTTTCCATGTCTTACTGAGTTGTTTATTAATTCTTGCACAATTCTAAAAAGATGTAATTCTTGTTCTGAAATTAAATAACCTTTTGGATATGCTAAATTATAATCGATGGTTATTTTTTTACTATTGTTAAAGGAATCTGCCAATTCCTCTACAGCATCTTTTAATCCAAATTCTTCTAAAATTGGTGGCAATAAATTGTGTGCAATATTTCTGGCACTTTCTAAAGTTTTATCTGTTACCTCTAAAATAGTATCATTAACAATTACGTATTCTTCAGAACTTAAATCTCCTCCTTTTAAAAGGTTTGCATTTAAGTTAATTACATTTAGTTTAGCACTAATATCGTCATGTAAATCTTGTGCAATACGTTTGCGTTCTTCTTCTTGAGTAATAATAATAGATTGTATTATTTCTTTTTGATGATCTATTTCTAAGTTTTTTTTCTCCAACTGTTTTTCTACTATTTTTTTTCTTGAGAAAAAGAAAAATAGTAAGAGTGCTACACCCATTATAAGAAGTAAAACAACACCAGTAAGTACAATTGCTATCACTTGATTTTCTTTAGCAAACAATTCTTCCATTAGAGATTTTTAAAAATATAAACGAAGTTATGGAAAAATAATTTTATTGTGAATATAGCTGTTTATTTTCAGTATTTAAAGAGTGTGTTTAAAATCAGGTGTTTATACGTGTATTTTTGCTTCTTAGAGTAAGCGTTTTATATTAGCTTTCTTTTGTGGCAATTGATATCGGTTTTCTAAAGTTTTTATACCATTCTATAAAAATAAAAATTTGATATATTAAATATAAATAGATGTTAAAACTCCAGATAAGACGAATAATTTCTGATTTTATATTGCCAGCAGAAAAAAGTAATGTGCTGCAAAGTGTATAAATAAAAAAACTGGCATTAAAATAGATAAATTTTTTGTCTACTTTATCAATCCTCTCAATTAAGAAATAGAAACTATAAATTAACAGAGGAATATAGCATATTAATATCTCAATAATATTAAATTTAAAAATATAATCAGGATTAAAAACATAAAAAATTATGATAGAAAAAGGGATGATACGAATACCCCAAAACACACTTTTTTTTAGCAACTTGTTTTTTGTTTGCTTACTATAAAATAAACTTAAAAAAATGTATTGACCAACGTTAAATAAATGAAATAGATAAAGGTTATTATCGCCCAATTTTGCAAGATAATCGCTTGAAAGTTGAATAATAAGAGAAAAAAGTAGATAAAAGGAAAAAAGTTTAACGCTAAAAGTATTCTTTTTAAAATTCATCAAAAAAAGTAGGCTATTTATTGCTAGAATAAAATAGCCTAAATAAATTATTATTTTAATAATGCTCAATTTTATCCATTTAAAGGGCTGTCAGGATCGCAAAAACTAGGGCAAGGTCTAGAAAAGTCATAAATAAAACCACTTTCTGAGTCTAATGTTTCTCCGTCTTTAGAAGAAATCATGTCCTTGCCATTTTCATCCACACCAACAATCATTAATTTTTCTATATATACATTTTCTCCTTCAATAATAACTTTTTCAACACCAATATATGCTCTAACACTTGTTGGGCCTTCTGCAATTACTTCTTGCAAATCTAATAAAGGAATATTAAATGCTCTACAATCTTGATGAGAATTATAAGTAGATTCCATTTTACGCCATCTATTTGCCCAATCTTTGGCAATTTCTAAACTAATTATGTTTTTTTTATTTGGTTTTGGAACATCGTTTGGTTGGTTTTTCATCTTTAAAAAGTATTAAGTTAGTAATTTGGTTTTGGTTAAGTTATAAATCTAAATAAAAATAAATAAAGACATTGTATAACTATTTGTTTTTTAATTAAAATAGGTGTTTATACCTACAAAATAGACTTATTTTTTAGATGGTTTCATTTATTAAGTTTTTAAAAAAAGGTGTATTTTCGTTACATGCCAACATCCTTAGAACTTCAATTACAAACCTTACCTAAAGAACCAGGAGTTTATCAATATTTTGATAGAGATGATAAAATAATCTACGTAGGTAAAGCCAAAAATTTAAAGAAAAGAGTAACCTCTTATTTTACCAAAAAACACGATAATGGTAAAACTAGAGTGTTGGTTAAAAATATTGTACGTATAAAACATATTGTTGTAAACACAGAAACGGATGCCCTTTTATTAGAAAATAATCTGATAAAAAAGTACAAACCAAAATACAATGTACTTTTAAAAGATGATAAAAGTTATCCTTGGCTTTGTATTAAAAAAGAACGTTTTCCTAGAGTTTTTTTAACGAGAAGAGTTATTAAAGACGGCTCTGAATATTTTGGACCTTACACTTCTGTAAGAACGGTTCGTGTTTTGTTAGATTTGATTAAAGAACTCTATTCTTTAAGAACTTGCAAGTACGATTTGAGTCATCAAAATGTAAATGAAGGCAAATATAAAGTGTGTTTAGAATATCATCTAAAAAACTGCAAAGGTCCTTGTGAAGGTTTAGAAACTGAAGCTCATTATAACGAATCTATCAAAGAAATTAGAAATATCATTAAAGGTAATTTTAAAGAAAGTCTTGATAAATTTAAAGAAATGATGATGACTTTTGCTGCAAATATGGAGTTTGAAGAAGCGCAAAAAATCAAAGAAAAGTTAGATCGATTAGGCAATTATCAAGCAAAAAGTACCATTATAAATCCGACTATAAATAACGTAGATGTTTTTTCTATTATTTCTGATGATACTCATGGATATGCAAATTTCTTAAAAATTTCAAACGGATCTATTATACAATCTCACACCACAGAAATTAAGAAAAAGTTAGACGAGTCTGATAAAGAACTTTTAGAGCTTTTTATTGTTGAAATAAGACAACGTTTCAATTCGCAATCGCCAGAAATTTATGTTCCTTTTAAAGTAAATATTGGCGAAAATATTAAAGTTACCATTCCTATTTTGGGTGATAAAAAACGAATTGTAGAGCTTTCTGAAAGAAATGCGAAATATTACAGAATGGAGCAATTTAAGCAAATTAAAATTGTAGATCCTGATAGACATGTAAAAAGAATTATGGCGCAAATGAAAAAAGATTTGCGTTTAAAAGAAGAACCAAGACATATAGAATGTTTTGATAACTCGAATATTCAAGGTACAAATCCTGTTGCTGCTTGTGTAGTTTTTAGAGATGGAAAACCGAGTAAAAAAGAATATAGACATTACAATATTAAAACAGTTGTTGGTCCAGACGATTTTGCATCTATGGAAGAAGTGGTGTTTAGAAGATACAAGCGTTTGTTAGCAGAAGGCGAATCTTTGCCACAATTAATTATTGTTGATGGTGGAAAAGGACAATTATCTTCTGGAGTAAAAGCTTTAGAAGATTTGGGTTTACGAGGTAAAATTGCCATTATTGGAATAGCAAAACGTTTGGAAGAAATTTATTATCCAGATGATCCAATACCTTTATATTTAGATAAAAAGTCCGAAACTTTAAAAATAACCCAGTTTTTAAGAAACGAAGCTCATAGATTTGGAATTACGTTTCACAGAAATAAACGTAGCAAAAGTGCCATACAAAGTGAGTTGGAAGACATACCAAATGTTGGGAAACAGACTATTACAACTTTATTGCGTAAATTTAAATCGGCAAAACGTGTTAAAGAAGCTTCTTTTGATGAAATTAAAGAGGTAGTTGGTAATGCAAGAGCTCTAAAAATTCATCAGTTTTATCATCCAAAAAAAGAAAATGAAAAATAAACTATTTCTATTAATTTATGTAATTCCTATGTTTTTGTTTGCACAACAAAAACAACCAAAAGTTGGTTTGGTTTTAAGTGGTGGAGGTGCAAAAGGCTTTGCACATATTGCTGTTTTAAAAGAAATAGATAAAGCTGGTATTCAGCTAGATTATATTGGTGGCACAAGTATGGGTGCTATAATTGGTGGTATGTATGCAGCTGGTTACTCTGCAGATCAAATAGAGAAAATTATATTAGAGACAGATTTTCAAACTCTTCTTAGAGATAAATTACCAAGAAGTTCAGAAACTTTTTTTGAGAAAGAATTTGGCGAAAAAACAGTAATTACGCTACCTGCAGATGGAGGTAAAATAGGTTTGCCAAGAGCAATTTCTAGAGGACAAAATGTACTAAACTTATTGTCAGAATTACTTGATGGTGCAGATGGCGATTTAGATTTTTCGAAACTATCTGTTCCTTTCTTTTGTATTGCTACAGATGTAGAAAATGGGGCGCCAGTTATTTTAGAGAAAGGTTTTTTACCATTAGCGTTAAGAGCTAGTGGCTCTTTTCCATCGCTTTTAAATCCTATTGAAATAGATGGTAAACTTTTAGTAGATGGGGGTATTTCAAACAATTTTCCTGTAAGTATAATGAAAGCTAAAGGTATAGATATTGTAATTGGAGTAGATGTTGAGGGAGAGTTGTTTGAAAAGGACAAAATTAATTCAGCAGTAGCGCTTTTAAATCAGATTATGAGCTATCAAATGTATAGCAAATCAGATGAAGAAATAAAAAAGTTAGATGTTTATATACATCCAGAAATATTTCAATATTCTGTTGTAGATTTTGATAAAAAGATTGAGATTTTAGAAAAAGGTACTATTGAAGCTTCAAAGTTTGAGAAGATTTTTAAAGAAATTGCAAACAAACAAACTATAAAAAGGAAAAGAAAGATTATAGAATATACCGAAAAAAAATTATTAGTTTCTAATATTGAAATTTATGGTTCAGAGAATTATACCCGAGCTTATGTTTTAGGAAAATTAAATATGAAGACAGGAGATAGTTTATCTAGAAAAGAGATTACAAAAAAAATAGGTTTACTTTCTGCCACTAGAAATTATGATAGAATAGAATATAACTTTATAGAAAAAGTAGATGGTAGTTTTATAGTAGATTTTTTATTAAAAGAATCCAAAGAAAATGCAACATTAAAGTTAGGAGCCCATTATGATCTTCTATATAAATCTGGAGTTTTAGCCAAATACAGTCGTAAAAATTTAATTGCCAACAATGATTTACTTTCTTTAGATGTAGTTCTAGGAGATAATATTCGCTATAATTTAAACTACTTTGTAGATAATGGTTTTTATGTGAGTTATGGCTTTAAATCTAGGTATAATCATTTTAGAGACAATGCTAAGTTTAATTTAGCAAGTACAAACATTCCTAGTTTAAGTACTATTAACTTAAATTATACTGATATTACAAATCAATTATTTTTTCAAACTACTTTTAATAGAAAGTTTGCTTTAGGATTAGGTTTAGAACATAAATATTTAAAAGCGAAAACAGAAACTCTTAACACAAATGGTAATGAAACCATAATAGACAATAGTAATTATTATAGCGTTTTTGGTTATTTAAAGCTAGATACCTATGATAAAAAGTATTTTGCAACTAAAGGATACTTTGCAGATTTAAATATGAAATGGTATTTAAATTCTTCAGATTTTAACAATAATTTTAAAAGCTTTGCACAAACAAAAGGTACTTTGGGCTTTGCTACTACTTTTTTCAAAAAATTAACTTTTCAAAATACAAATGAGGCAGGTTTTACTTTAAACAATCCTGCATCTAATGTTTTTGATTTTTATTTGGGTAGTTATAATCAAAACTTTATCAACACCTTTGTTTCTCTATATGGCTATAATTTTGCAGAACTCTCTGATAACTCTTTTTTAAAATCAGAATTTAATTTAAGATACCGATTTTATAACAGGCATTATGCAAGTTTTATTGCAAATTATGCGCGTTTAGAAGACAATGTTTTCAAAAATTTAGAACTTTTTGAGAATGTTAAATCGGGTTATGCAATTGGTTATAGTTACGATAGTTTTTTAGGACCTTTAGAAATAAAATACACCTGGTCTCCAGATACCAAAGATGGGTTTTGGTTATTTAATTTAGGCTTTTGGTTTTAATTATAAAAGCCAATAAAAATTAATTCATTGGCTTTAAATATTTAAGTTAATAAAAATATTTGTATTCTTATTTTGATTGTTTTGTAGTTAAATGAAACTCTTCATACGTCTGCAATAAATTTATTAATGCAGAGATTAGATCTTTTGTTTCAAGTAAAATACTAAAATATAACGTTGTGTTTTTAGGGCTAGTTTCGTCAGTTCTAATTCTTGCAACTTGCTTTTCTATAGATTCAGAAACGTTTTTAAGAAGCTCATTTTTTTGAATAAGAAGATCATTTAAATCATCTAAATCTCTGTTTTCAAATATTTTAGCCTCTTTTGTTAGTAGTTCTGATAACTCAATATCAATAGTTTTTAAATCTTTTATTTGCCCTTTTTTAAGATTCTTATGATTGTTGTTTACGTGCTTGTAACTTGCTCTAGAAATATAACTAATAGATTGTGCAACATCTTGTAAATAACCTAAAACCATAATGTAAAATCTACTTCCTTGAACAGAGGTTTCATCTAAAGATTTAATAAAATAGAAAACTCCATCTTTTAAACCATCTATTTCATCATTTAATTTACCAACATGTTTATCTGTTTTACGTAGTTTATTTAAATCGTGATTCGCTAAATCATTTACCACATGTGTATATAATTTATTTACACGATTAATAACTCCAGAAATATGATCTGCACTTTCTTCAATAACACCATTAATTGTTATTAATTCAGCCCTTTCTATATATTCTTGTTTTTTAACTTCTTGAGTTTTTTTGGTAAGATTAACAGAATTTCTAGCAATTAAGCTAAAAACAATTAATAAAAGAATTCCAACCATTACAATACCTCCTAAATTTATTAGGTATGCAACAATAGCTGCAGCTACAAATGCTACAAGAGCAGTCATAAACCAACCACCAATTACGTTTAAAACACCAGCTACTCTATAAACAGCACTTTCTCTTCCCCAAGCTCTATCTGCTAAAGAAGTACCCATTGCTACCATAAAAGTTACATATGTAGTAGATAAAGGCAATTTTAAAGAAGTACCTACAGAAATTAAAATTCCTGCAACAATTAAGTTGATAGATGCTCTAATTAAATCGAAAGCAGGCATTTCGTAAGTTTTGTCTCTAGACAATTCTATAACTGGTTTCTGAAATTTAGAATCTACAAAGGCTAATGTTTTTTTAGGAACTATGGCACTTATCCCTACATTAATACCCATAGCAGCTCTCACCACTAATCTAGATAATGTGTTAGGTTGAAATCTTTCATGTCCTTCACCTTGTCTAGATAAATTAATACCAGTTTCAATAACAGTTTTCGCTTTTTTAGAAGTCCAAATTGTAACCACCATAACTGCACCAGCAATTAATAAATAAATAAAATTAGCAGATACTTTTTTATCTAAAACAGCCATAGAAAATTCTGTAGCAGCTTGCCCAGATTTTTGCCAAGCAGCATAAGAATCCCAAGCAGCAATTGGTACACCAATAAAGTTTACCAAATCGTTACCAGCAAAAGCTAAAGCCAAAGAAAAAGTACCAATTCCTATAATTAATTTTAAAATATTTATTTTGAAAATAGAAATTAATAATTGCGAAATTAAAGACCAAAAAACAAAGCCTCCAGCAAGAATCAACCAGATATTTCCATTTATATAAATATCTATATTATCTTTAAAAGGAGTACCTTTTAAACCTTTTATAACAATAAAATAGGTAATTGCTGTAATGGCAAAACCTCCAAAAATTGCATTTATATAACTTGGTCTGTTTTCAATATGAAAAGAATAAATTAATCTAGAAATAAATTGAACAATAGCACCAATAGAAAAGGCGACGACTACAGAGAGTAGGATACCAAATATAATAAAAGTAGCTGTTTCTGTATTAATGTACTTACCTAGATTTACAAAAGTTTCTCCATTATCTGTAGTGTAAATTTTTATTAAAGCCATTGCAACAGCAGCTCCTAACAATTCAAAAACAATAGATACTGTTGTAGAAGTTGGCATTCCTAAAGAATTGAAAACATCTAATAGTAATATGTCTGTAATCATTACAGCCATAAAAATGTACATGATCTCATTAAAGTAGAATTCACCAGGAACAAAAATTCCTTTACGTGCAACTTCCATCATTCCACTAGAAGTAACAGAACCTACAAAAACACCAATACTAGCAATAATTAATATTTTTTTTACTGGTATTGCTTTAGAGCCAATTGCAGAATTTAAGAAGTTTACAGCATCATTACTTACGCCTACAACTAAGTCTATAATTGCTAAAACAGTTAATGCAATTAGCATTAAAATATATGGATCTCCCATTTGTTTATTTAAAATTTAGTTTTGCAAATTTACAAAGACCAAAAATTGTCAATGTTACGTTTACGTTATATTAATTATGTTAAAAATGTATATCTAATTGTAGTCTATACATTAAATTATTTTCTTTAAAACCAATATCTGTATAGCTTACATCTGTTTGAACTTTTAATTTATGACCAACAATGTATTTAGAGAAACCCAATGTATATTGATTTTCTGCTCCTTTTCCTGTAATATTTTTATCCAAAGATATATTTGTGTAACGTGCAGAAACCTCTAACGTTTTAGAAAGCAAATAACCAGATTGTAAATTTAAGCCATTTCCTACTTGCACAACATCACCAGTTAAACTACCATCAGAATTTTTTGCAAAAGCATCCTCTGCATTTCTATTTGCATATTCTGCCATGAAAGAAAAACCTGTATATTTATACATGGCATCAATAAAAAGAGTAGAAATATCTGTTGAATAAAGACCTGTGTCAGTATTCATATAAGAACCTTGGTTGCTTCTTGTTCTAACAGCATCCATATTTAGGTCATAACCAAAAGCAACAGAAAGTTTTGAATTCTTTTCAAACAACAAATCGCTTCCTTTATAATCTCCTTTAGTTGAGAAATTACCAAATGGAAAAAGTTCAACTCTTCCTGTAAATTGATAACCTCCTTCGTTACCAGTAGTAACATTTCTTCCTTCTCCTTGAGAAATTGAAAAAATTTCTTTCATCAAAAATTTATTAGAAAGTTTTGTTTTGTGTCTTAATTGAACACCAATATCTCTATCAATATTAAATCGACTGTTTAGCAAAGAGCGATCTACCATTTGTAAATCTCCTGAAGAAATAATACGTTCTCTGTTTCCAGGCAATTTCGTTTGCCCAAACCATAAAATAAAATTTCCAGAAAAATTCCATTTTATAACAGCATCCATAATATATCTTGGAGAACCACTTGTATATTGTGAAGCACCAGATTGATCTCTGTTAGATAAACCTATTTCTAGTTTGTAGACTAATTTTGGTGAGAATGCATAACCATCGAACTTTAAACGAGATCGTCTTATAAGCATAGAAGATTCTGAATTGGATAACCCATTAGTTGCATCCCAATTATTTATTAGAAGCGTTTGAAAACGAAGCCCAATTTTCATGGTCCAAGATGCATCTTCACCTTCTAAATAAAAGAGCCCTTTACCAAATTTACCGGCTTTATATTCTTGTGCTTTTGCCATAGAAAGTGCACATAAGAATATTACAACTACTACTTTACGCAGTATTTTGGAAATCATTTTTTAGTTTTTGTCGCTACAAATAACTAAAAAAAATAGCATGTTAACGTTAAGTTAACATTAATAAAAAATACTGCCTTGGCCAAAGGCAGTATAGTCATGATAAGGTAAGTCGACAAAAACTAAAAATTATAATGACGTTTCTCTTTAAAGATTTATCAAAAATGCAACTAAAAGCTAAATTTAATGTTTACTTAAAATTAAAAAAAGGTTAATAAATTTTTCGATTTAACTTTTAGTTAATGTTTCAGTAACTCAATCATAATTTAGAACTAACGTTCACTTTACAGAGGTAGAAATACATTTGTGGCGTAAAAAATTATGTTTTTAAAATGAAGAAATTTCTATTTATTACTTTATTAATTGTAAGTCAGTTTTTAGTAGCTCAAGATAAAGGTACATTAACAGGACTGTTAACAGATAAAGAAACTAATAATGAACCTTTGCCTTTTGCAAACATTATTATTAAAGGTACAAAAATTGGAACAACGTCAGATTTTGACGGTAATTACTTATTAAAAGTTCCTGCAGGAAACCATATTGTTGTTTTTAGTTTTTTAGGATATAAAGCTGTAGAGAAATCAATTATTATAAAAGCTGGGCAAACTGTAACCCTTAATCAATTAATGTCTGCAGAAGAAGGTGTTGCTTTAGATGATATTATAATTACAGCAACTACAAGTAAAGAAAAAGCTTCAGCGTTAATTTTAGAACAAAAGAAAGCAGTTTCTATCAAAACATCAATTGGTGCACAAGAACTTTCTATTAAAGGAGTATCTGATGCAGAAGGAGCTGTTACTAAAACTGCAGGAGTTTCTAAAGGATCAAAAAATGTAATTGTTAGAGGTTTAGGAGATCGTTATAACTCAACTACTTTAAATGGTTTGCCTTTACCTTCTGAAGATCCAGAATACAAAAATATTTCTTTAGATTTTTTTGATACAAGTGTTATCAAAAATATAGGAATTAATAAAGTTTTTACACCAGATTTATATGGAGATGTTGGTGGAGCAAATATTGATATTGTATCAAAAGAATTGATAAAAAGTAGTGTTTTAGATATTAGTGCTTCTTTAGGTGCAAATACGCAGACAGTTTCTAAAGATTTTTTAACAATTGATGGAACAAACAGATTTGGAACTCAAAATTCTGGGATTCCTGTAAATGATTTAACTCAATATACGTTCAATAACTCTTGGAAACCAGAAAGTCAAAACTTTCAAATGAATAATAGTGTTTCTTTTGCTGGAGGTAAAAAATTCAACATAAAAGATGATACTTTTAGTTTCTTTATTGTTGGTGGGTTTGATGGTAGTTTCAATTATTTAGATGGTAACATCAAACAAACAACAAGTTCTGGAGAAGTTTTTCAAGATCAAGATTATACAAAATATGAGTATAATGTTTCGCAAATACTAATGGCGAATTTAAAATATAAGTTTGATGAAGGACATTCTATAGCATACAATCACTTATTTATTCATAATAACAAACAATCTATTGGAGATTATTTAGGATTTAATAATCCTGAACAAGATGGAGATTTGGAGTTTCAAAGAAGACAGCAAACCAATAATAATGAGTTGTATGTAAATCAATTTATTGCAAACTATAAATTTACGGATAGATTAAATTTCGAAGCAAAAGGTTCTTTAAACTTTATTAGAGGAAATGAGCCAGACAGACGAACAAATAAATATCTTTTAAGAGATGATTTTTACAGTCCACAAACAAGTTCTGCAGGAGAAAACGAACGTTATTTCTCAAAGTTAGAAGAAAACGATTATGCAGCAAAAGGTAAGTTTGAATACAAATTAAAAGAAGACGAAGACGATATAAGTGTTTTAGAATTTGGTGGAGATTATAGATATACAGAGCGTTTATTTTCTGCAACTATTTTTAATCACGATTTTTCTAGCAGAGTTGCTATTGATTTAGAAAATCCTGATGCTATTTTTAATCAAAATTCTATAGATACTAATATTTTCGAATTAGAAACTGGTAGAGGTAGTGCAAGTAATCCTGCTGCTTTTGTGCCTTTTACATATAGAGGTAAAAGACAAATTTTTGCAGCTTTTGGTAATTTAATATATCAATTAAATGATAATTTAATCGCTTCTTTTGGTGGAAGATTCGAGAAAATACAACAAAGAGTTACCTACAATACTAACATTGCACAATCTGTTGTAGATGGCGCTTCTAATTTAGATAGAACATATGTTTTACCAAGTTTTAATATAAAATATAATTTTAATGACAATAGTATTTTTAGAATTGCAGGAAGTCAAACCTATACATTTCCTCAATTTAAAGAAACTGCACCTTTTAAATATCAAGATATTAGTTTCTCATCTCAAGGTAATCCAGATTTAAAACCCTCTGATAATTATAATTTAGATGCTAAATATGAGTATTACTTATCATCATCAGAATTATTTACGGTTACAGGTTTTTATAAAAATATTCAAAATTCAATTGCAAGAACAGAAATTCCTTCTGGAGGAAATACCTTAACCTATTTAAATGTTGGTAATGCAAGTGTATATGGTGTAGAGGTTGAAGCTAGAAAAAGCATTTACGAAATTGAGGATAAAGATGTAAAAATTATGGCAGGTTTAAATTCATCAGTTTTAATATCGAATGTAGATTTAGATCAAAGTTCAATAGCGCAATTTACAAATGCTACAAGTAATTTGGAAGGCGCAACTCCATTTTTATTAAATGCAGATATTTCTATCAACAAAAAATATAATGATAACACTTTAATTTCTTCTGTAGTTTTTAACTATTTCAGTGAAAGAGTATATTCTATTGGTACCAGAGGTTTTGAAAATGTTTTAGAAAAAGGAATACCAACATTAGATTTTGTTTCCTCTTATGATTTTAACAATCACTATAGTATAAAATTAAAAGCAACAAATTTGTTAAATCCTGATTTTCAGTTAACAAGAGCTGGTTATAATGGAGGAGAAGATGTTGTGTTAAGAAATTATAAAAGAGGTGTTAACTTAAGTTTAGGGTTTTCATATAGTTTCTAAATTTTATCAATTTTAGTAACAATTCTTTAAAATTTAGTTAAAACAAAATAAACCTTCTTTGTTCAACTTTGCAGAAGAAAATTAAACTAAAATAATTTAAACAAATTAAAAGAAAAAATGAAAAAATCAATTTTATCAATCGTAACTATTGCAGCGTTCGTATTAACAAGTTGTTCTTTAAGTGATGATGATGCTACAACTGTTGTTGGTGGAGGTGTAACTGCACAAAATTTAGCAGGAAACTTAACAGCGGATTTAACACTAAGCTCTGGAGTTGCACACAATTTAATAGGAGCACTTTTAGTAAAAGAAGGCGCAACATTAACTATAGAAGCTGGTGCAACTATAAATGCTTTAGCTGGGGGTACAGATGTTTATATTTTAGTAGAAAGAGGAGGTAAAATTATTGCAGATGGTACAGCTTCAAATCCAATTAAATTTACATCAGGTGCTGTAGTTCCAAAAGCTGGAGATTGGGGAGGAGTTATTTTAAACGGAAAAGCGCCTTTAAGCAGACAAGCAGGTTCAGAAAGTAATGCTGCAACAGAAGTTAAAAATTCAATTTTATTTGGTGGTGCAGATGCTTCAGATAATTCAGGTGTATTAAACTATGTAATATTAGAATATACAGGAGCAAGAATTGATGATGAAGCAGAACACAATGGTTTAACTTTAAACGGAGTTGGTTCTGGAACTACAATTAGTAACATTGCGATTTTAAATGGTGATGATGATGGAATTGAGTTTTTTGGAGGAACTGTAAATACATCAAACATTTTAGTTGTAAATGCTAAAGATGATATGTTCGATTTTTCACAAGGGTATTCTGGAACTTGTACAAATTTATATGGTATTAGAGAAAATGGGTACACAGCTGTAACTTCTGATCCAAGAGGAATTGAAGCTGATGGAAATTTAGATGGTAATTCTCCTTCAGATATTAACGAATCTAACTTTACAGTAAATGGTGTAACAATTATAAATAATGCTGATGGTGTAGAAATGTCTGATGGAATAAAAATTAGAAGAGATGCTACAGCAACTATTACAAATGCATATTTAGCATTAGGTTCTGGAGCAAAATTTGGCGATGTTATAGATTTACAAGATAGTAAATCAGATTCTACAGAAGGTACTTCAATTACTGCAACTGCAAATATTGCAAACGGTTTAGATATTACTGATGTAAAAAACACAACTGTTGGTGGAGCAACAATAACATTAACTGCAGCTACTTCTGGAGGAGCAGATAAATCTGTATTCACTTGGACTGGGTATAGTTTTTAGTCAAATAAAATTTTTTATATATAAAAAGCAGGCTTTTAAGCCTGCTTTTTTGTGTTTTAGAAAATAAAATACTTTAAAGATTTATTTTTTAAAGTGAGTAAAAGTTTGATTTAGAGCAAATTCATTTTTAGGTTTTCTTATTTTATGTTACTACTATAAAATTAAGTTACGAAACTAATACTTACTTATATTTAAGAACAAATTTGCTTATTTAAGAACTTTCCTCGCATTCTATTCTATACCTTTTGTATAATCTCACTACTTTAGTCTTAAACTAATTTTGAATATTAAAAATACTATTCTAAGTGAAATTAAAAATTACATTTCTTACTACATTTTTTCTATTAATTAGTTTTCTCAGCGAAGCTCAAAATGGAGAACCTATTTTTAAGGAATTAGAAAAGGATTTAACTTCTAATCGAGTAGTTAAAGTTTTAAGAATTATAGATAGTATTATTTCTACAAATACCTTATCAAAAAAAAAAATAAATGATCTTAAGTCTTTAAAAGTTTGTTGTTTAGTTCAACAAAGTAAGCTTCCAGAAGCGTTAACGTTATCATCCACTATTTTAGAAAACTCAAAAGAATTAAGTGAAAGAGGAGAGGTAATTTTACGAATACAAAGAGCACTGATTTTCGAATTCTTTAACGATGCTGAATTGGGTTTTTTAGAATTTAAGAAATTAGAAGAAATTTATAGAAAAAGAGAAAAAGATAAATATTATGGACAATATTTATATAGAAAATCATCATTTTACACAATACTGCAACCTGTTTTAAAGAGTGATAGCTTAGCATTAGATTTTGCAGAAAGAGGCATCACTTTTGGAGAAAAAAATAATTATCGTGAAGTTAGTGGTATCTCTAAACTACTTAAAAGTAAATACGTTCCAAAAGATGAAAAAATAAAACTTGCAAAAGAAGCGTTAAAAGATTTCAAACAAATTGATGATTTCAGCCATTTAAGCATAATATATGTTGTAATTGCTAAGCAAGTTTCTGATAGTAAGAATATGGCTTTAGCACATAAGTATTTAGACTCTGCTCTTTTTTTATTAGAAAAAATTAATGATATTCACTACAAAGCAGATGCCTACGAAAAAAAATATTTATTATTTGAAATAGAAAATAAACCAGATTCTGCACTTGTTTATTATAAAAAGTATCATAAGTCTAAAATGGTTGCAAGTTTAGAGCTTCAAGGCAATGAGATCGCTAAAATTAAATTAAATAATAAAATAGAAAACCAAAAGTTAGAAGTTCAAATATCGAAGAAGAAGTTATTGTTGTCTCAAAATAACAATAAATTTCTTACTTTTTTTGTAGTTGGAATACTTTTTCTGTTAGCTATAATTTTTTTCTTATACAGAAACTTAGTTTCAAAAAATAAAAAAATAGATGATCAAAATAATATTTTGAAAGAATCTGTTAAACATAAAGGCTTATTATTACAAGAGCTAAATCATCGTGTAAAGAATAATTTATCTTTGATTATAAGTTTGATAAAATTTCAATCGCAAGAAATAAACGAGCAATTTTATATAGAGAAATTTAAACATTTAGAAAATAGAATTAATACCATTGCAATTGCACACGAGCAATTTATTTATGCTGATAATAAAATAGAAGGAGAGTTTTATAATTTGGAAGAATATTTGCAGAAAATAGCTTCTTTAATTAATTTATCAACTAGAAAAATTGAATATCAGCAAGATATAAGTGCTATAAAATTAAATATAGATACAGCATTACCAATTGGTATTTTAATGAACGAATTAATAAGTAACAGTATAGAACATGCAGTTACAGAAGATGTGTTAAAAATAAATGTAAAAATTGAAAAGACAAATAACTTAATTCACCTTTATTACAAAGATTCTGGTACTTCTTTTAAAAGAGATAGCAAAAAAGCAACACTTGGTCTGTTTATTATAGATAGTATGGTTGCTCAGCTAAATGGAAAGATTGAACAAAAAAAATCAACATTTAAAATAATTTTAAAATATAAAAATTAAATGATGATTAATGAGAAGCTAAAAGATATCAAAAGTATATTAATTGTAGAAGATGAGTTGTTGATTGCTCGTCAAATAAAAATAGCACTTTTAAATCACGGTTATCTTTGTGCAGGAATCGCTATAAATTATAAAGCAGCCAAAGAAATTTTAGAAACTACGAAAGTAGATTTGGTTTTGTTAGATGTTAAAATTTCTGGAAGAAAAACAGGATTAGATGTGGCATTACTTTTAAACACACTATATAGTATTCCATTTTTATTTATTACTTCTTATAATGATGCAAATTCTTTACATAAGATTAAAGAACTTTCTCCTAAAGGATATATTAATAAACCTATAAATGAAATTACTGTTCTAACTACAATCGATATTATTTTTGATAACTTAAAAGATGAAACAGAAAAATTTGTAAATATTAATATTGGTACAACTACCTATAATATTCAAATTTCAGATTTATTATATATTAAGTCAGAGCATGTATATGTTAGGTTATATTATAAAAAAAGAAAAATGTTAATAAGGTGTTCACTTAAAAAGTTTATAGAAACAATGCCAAAAAACCTTTTAATAAGAGTAAGTAGAAGTTGTGCAGTGAATATAAACTTTATAGAAAATATAGGAACTTCCTCTTTAGAAGTTTATGGAGAAAATATAAAAATTTCACCTAACTATAAAATAAATCTTCAGTACTTAAATCGTGATTTATAAGAATAAAATAATAGGTATTTTATTCTTTGTCAGATAGTTTAGAGTGTGTTATTTCAGAACAAATTAATCTGTTTTAGAACAAATTTAAATTTCTGAGAGCTTTTTTTTTAATTTTATACTCTTATAAATAATATTAAAAAAAGCTATGAAACTAAAATTACTATTTATTTTATCGATTATTATTGGGCTTAATGGAATTGTCCAAACAAGTTCTGCACAGATTAGTGCAGAGAGTTTTAAATTTACTCAATTAACAAACTCATCTACACAAGGAGTATTTGCAAAAGGTGCTACAATTTATATAGGCACAACTTCAGGATTGTTAATTTCTACAGATAGTGGAACTACTTTTACAACTAAAACTATTACAAATGGTTTAGGATCTAATAATGTAAAAAATGTTTTTGTAGATGGTTCAACAATTTATGCTGCAACAGATGGTGGACTATCTGTTTCTACAAATGGTGGAAACAACTTTGTAAATTATGCACCAGCATCTTTTGCTTATGGAAACAATATGAATGATGTTTTTGCAGACGGAGATACTATTTATGCACTTGCTTCTAATAGGTTATGGATTTCTAATGATGCAGGAGCTACATTTATAGAAAAATCTGAAAGTGATGGAATAGGTGAAAGTATTTTTAGAGAAATTGTGGCAAATGGATCAGATGTATATGTGGCAACTGATGGAGGTTTATCAATCTCTTCAGATGGTGGAAATACCTTTATCAATAAAACAAATACAGATGGTTTAGCAAATGTAGGTGCAAATGGAGTCTCTTTTAGTAATGGAGTTTTATATGCAGCTTCAGAAGGTTTTGATCCAGTTGGTGGTTTATCAATTTCTACTGATAAAGGAAATACGTTTACTGTGGTACAACAATCAGATGGTTTAGCAGCCAATTCAGTAAATACTGTTTATAGTGAAGGAGTTAACGTTTTTGTAGGTGTAAGTAGTTCTGTCATTTCCGTTTCTAATGATAGTGGAGCAACCTTCACTAGATATGATTATGATGATGGGATTTTAGGAGTGGTAAATCAAATCTTTTTTGATAGTGGTAAAATATATGTTTCTACAAACGTAGGAGTATTTTTTGGAGAAGAAGCTTTTCCAGAAATAGATGTAAAAGGTAATAATGTTTCAATTGTAAATGGAGATACAACACCAAGTGCTACTGATAATACAGATTTTGGAGTTTCAGTAAACACAGTTACAAAATTTTTTACAATAGATAATAGTGAAGGTTTTGCTGATTTAAGTTTAACAACTCCTTATCCAAATTATGTAACAATTTCTGGTTCTACAGATTTTACAATAAGTACCCAGCCAAATGCGAATTCAGTTACAAAAGGAAGTTCTAAAACTTTTCAAGTTACATACACACCAAACTTATCTGGTAATCAAACAGCAATTATAAGTATTGCAAATAATGATTCAGATGAAAATCCTTACACTTTTACCATTAGTGGTAATAAAGGAGTATTTTCAAATTATACAACAACTTTTGAGCCTCAAACACTAAATCCAAATGGATTAACAAGCATTGGTATTTTCTCAAATGCAAATTTTGCAGATTTAGACAATGATGGCGATTTAGATTTATTGTCTGGAGGAAGAGGAACAAGTTTTTACTATTTTGAAAATACAGGGAGCAATTTAGCACCAATTTATGCAGCAGTTCAAAACAATCCATTTGGATTAACAAATTTAACAGGTGGTTCTGATGATTCTTTTCCAACATTTGTAGATTTAGATAATGATGGAGATATCGATATATTTTCTGGAGATGGGAGAGGTAATTTTTTCTACTTTGAAAATACAGGAACATCATCTGCTCCACAATATGGAACACCAGTAGAAAGTCCTTTTGGGATTGTTGATATATCTGCATCAACTTCTTACCCAACATTTGGAGATATAGATAATGATGGAGATTTAGATTTATTAGCTGGTTCTACTCGTAATTCAGGAGGTAGTCCTAATTTTTATTATTATGAAAATTCAGGAACTGCAACATCTCCACAATTTTCAACAGGACAAACAAGTCCATTTGGTTTAAATATATCAGTTCCTTTAGTAAGACCAAATTTTGGAGATTTAGATGCAGATGGCGATTTAGATTTAATAGCAGGAGTTCAAGGAGGAGAGTTTTTATATTTTGAAAATATAGGAACTGCTCAAAATCCAAGATATGCAGTAAGTATTTCAAATCCTTTTGGTTTTTCTGGGATGAATGGTTTTTCTACACCAGCTTTTATAGATTATGATTTTGATGGCGATTTAGATATTATGACTGGAGGAAGTGGAGGTAATTTTAGATATTATCAAAATGGACCATCACCAAGTTACACCCAAATACCAGACATCAATTTTGAGAAAAGATTAATAGCTTTAGGATATGATTCAGAAGGAATTGAAGATGGGAGAGCGTTAACATCAGATTTAGAAGTAGTCACACAATTTGCAGGAACAGGCTTAGGGATTTTAGATTTTACAGGTTTAGAAGCATTTAGAGATTTAGAGGTTTTAAACATCTATAACAACTTAATTACAAGTATTGATTTAAGTAATAATTTAAAATTAAAGGAACTTTACATCAGTAATCAAACCGTAACTGAAGGTCAAGTTTTAACAAGTTTAGATGTTTCAAATAATGTTTTGTTAGAAAAATTAGAAGCAACCAATAATCAATTAACTGTTTTAGATATAAGTAACAATCCATTATTAACAGTTGTTGATGTATCAGAAAATGAGTTAACAAGTTTAGATGTTTCTAATCAGCCTAATTTATTAGAGTTAGATTTTGCAACGAATCAATTAACAAGTATTGATGTTACCAACAATACTGCATTGACAAAACTACAAGGAAATGATAATGATTTAACAGGTGCAGTTGATGTGAGTCAGAATGTTGCTTTATTAAATTTATCAATTAACAACAATGTGAATTTAGGCAACATGAATGTTGTTGCAAACGTAAATTTAGTTCGTTTGAATTTATCAACAACAGGATCAACGATGGTTGATGTTTCAAGCAATACAGCTTTAGAAGAATTCTTTGTAGCCAGTAACAATTTTACAAGTTTAGATGTTTCACAAAACGTAGCTTTAAAACAAATTGGAGTTGCTTTTAATCAGCTTACAGAGTTAGATTTAAGTGCAAATAGTGCATTAACTTTAATTAGAGCAGAGAATAATTCGTTAACATCATTCAATATCCAAAATGGAAACAATGCGAATGTTATACAGTTTGATGTAAGAAACAATCCAGCTTTAGAATGTATTTTAGTTGATGATGTAAATTCGGTTTCTAATTTAGTAAACAAAGATGTAACAGCAAGTTTTTCAAGTACAGTTTGTTTTTCAGCATCAGATTATACCCAAATTCCAGACATCAATTTTGAGAAAAGATTAATAGCTTTAGGATATGATTCAGAAGGAATGGAAGATGGAAGAGCATTAACATCAGATTTAGAAGTAGTCACTCAATTTGCAGGAACAGGTTTAGGGATTATAGATTTTACAGGATTAGAGGCTTTTAGAGATTTAGAAGTATTAAATATCTATAACAACTTAATCACAAGTATTGATTTGTCAAATAACTTAAAATTAAAGGAACTTTACATCAGTAATCAAACCGTAACTGAAGGACAAGTTTTAACAAGTTTAGATATTTCAAGTAATGTTTTGTTAGAAAAGTTAGTAGCCACCAATAATCAATTAACTGTTTTAGATGTAAGCAATAATCTATTATTAACAGTTATAGATGTATCAGAAAATGAGTTAACAAGTTTAGATGTTTCTAATCAACCTAATTTATTAGAGTTAGATTTTGCAACGAACCAATTAACAGCAATTGATGTTACAAATAATACTGCATTAACAAAACTACAAGGAAATAATAATGATTTAACAGGTGCAGTAGATGTTAGTCAGAATGTTGCTTTATTAAATTTATCCATTAACAACAATGCGAATTTAGGTAATATGAATGTTGCTGCAAACGTAAATTTAGTTCGTTTGAATTTATCAACAACAGGTTCTACATCAGTAAATGTTTCATCGAATACAGCCTTAGAAGAGTTCTTTGTAGCAAGTAACAATTTTACAAGTTTAGATGTGTCACAAAACGTGGCTTTAAAACAAATTGGCGTTGCTTTCAATCAAATTACGGATTTAGATTTAAGTACAAATAGTGCATTAACTTTAATTAGAGCAGAGAATAATTCGTTAACATCATTCAATATTCAAAATGGAAACAATGCGAATGTTATACAGTTTGATGTAAGAAACAATCCAGCTTTAGGTTGCGTTTTAGTTGATGATGTAGCTTTTGCGCAAACTAATTTCACGAATAAAGATATAGCAACTAATTATTCTTTAGATTGTAGTCCAATAGGCGTTACTTTAATTCCAGATGTAAACTTTGAGCAAGCATTAATTGATCAAAATATCGATTCTGATGGGGTAATTAACGGACAAGTTTTAACAGTTGAGATTGAAAATATTCAAGAGTTAATTATTGGAGATTTAGCAATTGTTTCTTTAAAAGGTATTCAAGATTTTGCAGCATTACAAACACTAGATTGTAGAGGAAATGAGATAGAAAATTTAGACTTATCAAATAATACAGCGTTAATATCTGTAATTGCAAGAAATAATAAATTAGTAAGTGTAGATGTTTCAAACAGTACAAATTTAGAGGAATTATCTGTTCAGATGAATTTTATAACTTCTTTGGATGTCTCAAGTAACATAAATTTAACAGAATTAAATTGTGAGGTAAATGAAATTAATAGCTTAGATGTTTTGAGTAATACACAACTAGTAGAACTTAATTGTGGTGCAAATAATTTAACTGTTCTAAATGTTTCAAATAACACTTTATTAAAAACTTTAACTGTTGATAATAACGATTTAACAACTTTAAATGTTACTTTAAACAAAGATTTAGAGATTTTAGGGTTGGGTACAAACACTATCTCAAGTTTGGATATTTCCAATCAACCTCTTTTAAAGAATCTAAATATTAGTAATTCAGAATTTACAACTATAGATGTCTCTAACAATCCTTTATTAGAAATAGTATCGGTTCAATTTAATCAATTAACAAATTTGGATGTTACAAATAATGTAAAATTGAAAACATTAAGAGTTAATAATAACAATTTAACAGGTGTTGATATTTCTCAAAATTTGGAATTAATAGAATTCGATGCGAAGTTTAATTCCTTAATCAATGTCGATATTGCAAATAATACAAAGCTAACACGTTTGTTTTTAAATGATAATAATATTGAAAGAGCTGCTTTAAAAAATGGAGCAAACAATTTAATTACAACTTTCGATATTAAAAACAATCCAGATTTAAGCTGTATTTCTGTTGATGATATAAGTTTTGCCAACACAAATTGGGTTAACAAAGATGCATCAGCAAATTATAATACAGATTGTAGTGCAGAATGGTCTGTTTATACTACAGATACTAATTTTAATAGTGCAGTTGTAGCAGTTCCTGGAGTTGATGATGATGGAGATGGAAAAGTTACCTATGCAGAAGCACAAGCATTTACTGGAGATTTAAATTTTAGTGGTCAAAATATTGCTGAAATCACAGGATTAGAAGCTTTTACAAATGCAGGTAGTATAGATATTTCTAACAACGTAATTTCAAGTATAACTGTATTTTTATCATCTTCATCTGTGGTTTTGGTATCTAAATCTACCAAGCAAACAAAAAGTTTAGCAAGAGCTAAAAATAAAGTTAGAAAATTAAATGTTTCAGACAATTTAATAACAGATATTGATATTTCTAAATTAACAGATATTACAGAATTAGATGCAAGAAATAATAGATTAACTTCTTTAAATTTAAAAAATGCAAATAATGCTATTTTAGATAAGTTAGATGTTACAGGAAATTCTAATTTAAGTTGTATAGAGGTTGATAATGTTGCTGATGCTTTAGCAAAAGCTGACTGGAAGAAAGACGTAACAGCAACGTATAACGTTTCTTGTAAAGCGTTATCTACAGAAGATTTCTTAAAAGAAAATGTTGCAGCATATCCAAACCCAGCAAGTTCTTTTGTAGAAATTTTATTATCAAATGGTTTAGAATTGAAAAAAGTAGAAATTTTTAATGCAACAGGTAAAAAATTAACTACGGCTAAAGACACTCTTTTAAATGTCGAAGAATTATCAGCAGGAATTTATTTTATAAAAATAACTACAGATAAAGGAGCAATCAATAAAAGAATTATAAAAAATTAAAGATAATTGTAAAAGAAAAAGTTAAGAATTATACTTCAATAATTAATTCAATTTTGAAAAGACCTCAATTTTGAGGTCTTTTTTTATGCTAAAAAATCCAATTTTCTACGAATTCTAATTCAATGCTATCAAATTCTAAAAACAAGAATCATAAAACAATTTTTTAAAATAGATTTGAAGTGTCAGTAAATAAAAAAGTAGTTTCAGATTAGTTTGTTTTAGCTGTTTTTTCATTCTTAAAGAATACGTATATTTACGAATTAGAGAAAATTAGGTTGTTTTTTTGTATCAACTTGATAATCAAATTATAAATCATACGTTTTTAAAATATTTAGTAAATTTTCTTGTAGCATTTACAATAAATATAAATTGCTATTTATTAAAAACGGATAAAAATATATACTTAAAATGGCATGTGGAAGTTGTGGTACAACAGAAAATGGCGTACCAAAAGGTTGTAAAAGTAATGGTAATTGTGGCTCAGGAAGTTGTGGAAGTGGAAGCGAAAAATTAGCAGTTTTCGATTGGCTATCTAACATGAGTTTACCAAGTGGACAAGAACGTTTTAATATTTTTGAAGTAAGATTTAAAAACGGAAGAAAACATTTTTTTAAAAATGTTGATAATTTACCATTAATCATGGGAGATATTATTGCTGTGGAAGGTTCTCCTGGGCATGATATTGGTACAATTTCTTTGGCAGGAGAATTGGTGAAAGTGCAAATGAAAAAGCGCAAAATTACTGAAGATCATGAAGATGTAAAGAAAATTTACAGAAAAGCAAACCAAAGAGATATAGATATTTGGCAAGCTGCAAGAGCTAAAGAAGAGGAAACCCAAAGAAAAGGAAGAGAAATATTAGGAAGGTTAGGTTTGCAAATGAAACTTTCTGATGTAGAATATCAAGGAGATGGAAACAAAGCTACTTTTTATTATACTGCTGATGCAAGAGTAGATTTTAGACAATTAATTAGAGATTTAGCAGGTGCTTTTTCAATTCGAGTAGAAATGAAACAAGTAGGTGCAAGACAAGAAGCAGCAAGATTAGGTGGAATTGGTTCTTGTGGAAGAGAATTATGCTGTTCTACTTGGTTAACAGATTTTAGAAAAGTAAGTACTTCTGCTGCACGTTATCAACAATTATCTTTAAATCCGTTAAAATTAGCAGGACAATGTGGAAAGTTAAAATGCTGTTTAAACTATGAATTAGATACGTATTTAGATGCTTTAAAATCGTTTCCAAAACAAGATGTTATTTTAAGAACAGAAAAAGGAGATGCCGTTTTTGTTAAGATGGATATTTTTAAAAAACATCTTTGGTACACTTATAAAGAAGAGCGTTTTAAGTGGTTTCAATTAACATTAGAGCAAGTTCATGAAATAATCGATTTAAATAAAAATAACGAGAAATCTATTCCGTTAGAAGAATATGAATCTGAATTAGAAATCCCTGTAAAAGTAGATTTTGAAGATGCAGTTGGGCAAGACAGTTTAACACGTTTTGATACGCCAAAAACTAGTAAAAGAAGAAATAACAGGAATAAAAGAAATAAAAAACCGGTTGCAGCTACTGCAAATTCTTCAAAAGAGAACACGCAAAATCAACCACCAAAAAGAAGACCAAAAAGAAACCCAAATCAAAAGCCAAAAGCTACTGGAAATCCAAATCAGAAACCAAAAGCTGAAGGAAATGTAACTCAGCCAAAAGCGAATAACAAACCAAAAAGGACACCTAGACCAAAAGCTGATAGAAAACCAAATAAACCAAAAAGTTCAAATGAGCCAAATCAACCAAAAGCTGAAGGCTCAAAACCAAATAAACCTAGAAGAAATAATAAAAACAGAAATAATAACAAGCCTAAAAATGGAGAAAGTCCTCAAGAAAAATAGGAATTTATTTTTTTTAATTGCAGTGCTATTCTTTGTTTCTTGTAATGATAAAATCACTTTTACAGCATATGAATCATTACCAAATGGAAATTGGGAAGCGCATAAAAATATTTCTTTTGAGTTTGATATAAAAGATACTATTTCACCAAAAAATCTGTTTATCAATATTAGAAATAATAATGAATATGCCTACAGTAATTTATATGTAATTACAGCATTAAATTTCCCAAATGGAGATAAAATTATAGATACGCTGCAATATGAAATGGCAGATAATGCTGGTAACTATTTAGGAAAAGGGTTTGCAGATATTAAAGAGAATAAATTATTTTATAAAGAAGAAAAGGTTTTTCCAAAATCAGGAAAATATATTTTTAACATTCAGCATGCAATGCGTAAAAATGGCGAAGTAAAAGCAATGCCAATTTTAGAAGGGGTGCAAGATGTTGGTTTTAGTATAGAAAAAGTAGAGTAATTTTTCTTTTACTGATGAAACATCAGCATATATAAAGGAAAATCAAATTAAAAAAATCTCAATACTGTTGAGAAAAAATTTTATTATGGAAAAGAAAGCAACAACAAGTTTTAAGAAATATATCATCTGGTTCTGGGCAATCGTTTTAGGAGGATTGTTATTTTTTGTAGGATTATTTTTTGCGGGTTCAGTTGGTGGTTTAGGAGCTTTACCAACTTTTGAAGAATTAGAAAATCCACAAACCAATTTGGCTACAGAAGTTATTTCTGCAGATGGAGTTACAATTGGTAAGTATGCAACAGAAAATAGAACACCAATTAAGTTTAATGAGTTACCAGAGAATTTGGTAAATGCCTTAGTAGCAACAGAAGATGAGCGTTTTTACGAACACTCAGGAATCGATTATAGAGGAACTGCAAGAGCTGTTGTAAAGCCAGGAAGTGGAGGCGCAAGTACAATTACGCAACAATTAGCTAAAATGTTATTTACTGGGGAAAGATCTACCAATAAAATGGAAAGAGTTCTGCAAAAAGTAAAAGAATGGGTAGTTGCTACTAAGTTAGAAAAGCAATATACAAAGCATGAAATTATTGCAATGTATTTAAATAAATACGACTTTTTAAATCAAGCAGTTGGTATTCGTTCTGCAGCAAGAATTTATTTTGGTAAAGAACCAAAAGAATTAGAAATTCATGAATCTGCAATGTTGGTTGGGATGTTAAAAAACTCCTCTTATTTTAATCCTTTAAGAAGAGAAGAATTAGTAAAACAAAGAAGAAATGTTGTTTTACTACAAATGACAAAAAATAACTTTATTACTGAAAGCGAAAAAGTTAGTTTGCAGCAATTACCTTTAGATCTTAATTATACTCCAGAAAGTCATGATGAAGGGTATGCCACCTATTTTAGAACGCATTTACAAAAAGTGATGCGCAAATGGGTGCAAAATAATCCAAAACCAAATGGCGAAGAATACAATATTTTTAGTGATGGTTTAAAAATATATGTAACTATAGATTCTAGAATGCAAAAGTATGCTGAAGAAGCTGTTTCAGAACATATGGCAAATTTACAGTCTTACTTTTTTAAAGAGCAAGAGAGAAACAAAACTGCCCCTTTTTATGATATAGAAAAAGACCAAATAGATGGAATTATAGATAGAGCAAAAAAGAACTCAGAACGTTATAAGCGTTTAAAAATTGCTGGGAAATCATCCAAAGAAATCGACAAGATTTTTAACACAAAAACTAAAATGAAAGTCTTTTCTTGGAAAGGAGATAGAGATACAATTATGTCTCCAAACGATTCTATTCGTTATTATAAATATTTTTTACGTTCGGGATTATTATCCATAGAACCACAAACAGGACATATAAAAGCTTGGGTTGGTGGTATTAATAATAAACACTTTAAGTATGATGCTGTTGCTCAACAAAAAAGACAAGTAGGTTCTACTTTTAAACCCTTTGTGTATGCAACTGCAATTAATCAATTAAGGCGTTCTCCTTGTGATATGTTACCAAACACACCTTATACAATTCCAGCTGGTAAATATGGCATTCCAGAACCTTGGACTCCAGAAAACTCGAATCAGAAATATGGAGGAATGTTAACTTTAAAAGATGGTTTAGCAGGTTCTGTAAATACAATGTCTGCAAGATTAATAGATGAAGTTGGTCCAGAAAACGTGGTACGTTTGGCAAAAGCTGCAGGAATTGAAACTGAAATTCAAGCAAACCCATCTATAGCCTTAGGTGCAGTAGATTTATCTTTATATGAGATGGTAAGTGCTTATAGTACTTTTGCAAACAAAGGTTTGCGTGTAAAACCAATGATTATTACAAGAATTGAAGATAAAAACGGAACTGTTTTAAAAGATTTTGTACCAAAAACACAAGAAGTTTTAAGTGAAGAATCTGCCTATGTGATTTTAAATTTATTAGAAGGTGTTACAAAATCTGGTTCAGGAATTCGATTGCGTTCAAATTGGAGTTCAGGAGGAGGTTCTGTTACAGGTTTTCCATACAATTTTACCAATGCAATTGCTGGTAAAACAGGAACTACACAAAACCAGTCTGATGGTTGGTTTATGGGAATTGTACCAAATTTAGCAACAGGAGTTTGGACTGGTGGAGAAGACAGAGCAACACATTTTGCAGGAATAGCAAAAGGTCAGGGAGCAACTATGGCATTGCCAACTTGGGCTTTATTTATGCAAAAATGTTATGATGATAAAACCTTAAATATTAGTAAAGAAGATTTTGAAAAACCAGAAAATTTATCAATCAACATAAATTGTGATGAAAAACCAGAGGAGACCAATATTGGAACCTCTTTTGATACTGATTTTTAATAAAATAAATGTTTAATCACTTATGATAGTTGATTTTGTTAAACTATCTCAGATTAAATCTATTTACAAATAAAATATAATTCTAATGATAAACAAAAAAGTAAACAACGTTCAAGATGCTTTAAAAGGAGTTAAAAATGGCATGACTTTTATGTTAGGTGGTTTTGGTTTGTGTGGTATTCCTGAAAATGCAATTGCTGAATTGGTAAAGTTAGATGTTAGAGACGTAACTTGTATTTCTAACAATGCAGGTGTAGATGATTTTGGTTTGGGATTATTGTTACAAAACAAGCAAATTAAAAAAATGATATCATCTTATGTTGGCGAAAATGATGAGTTTGAACGCCAGATGTTATCAGGAGAGTTAGAAGTAGAATTAACTCCACAAGGTACTTTGGCAGAAAAATGTAGAGCTGCACAAGCTGGTTTTCCTGCATTTTATACACCTGCAGGTTTTGGAACTGAAGTTGCAGAAGGTAAAGAAACAAGAGATTTTGATGGAAAAATGTATGTATTAGAACCTGCTTTTAAAGCAGATTTTGCTTTTATAAAAGCTTGGAAAGGTGATGCTGCTGGAAATTTAATTTTTAAAGGAACCTCAAGAAACTTTAATCCAAATATGTGTGGAGCTGCAACAATTACAGTTGTTGAAGTAGAAGAATTGGTTGCAGTTGGCGAGTTAGATCCAAACAATATTCATATTCCAGGGATTTTTGTGCAAAGAATTTTTCAAGGAAAAGATTATGAAAAAAGAATTGAACAACGAACTGTGCGTAAACGCAATTAATCAATTTACCAATACAATAATGTAACAATGAAAAATCCTGTAGTTGATAAATCAATTGAAGTTGCATTAATGATAATTAATTATTGTGAAGTTTTACAAGCAGAAAGAAAATATGTGATTTCTCGCCAATTATTAAAATCAGGAACAAGTATTGGTGCAAATATTCACGAAGCACAAAATGCAGAAAGTAAAGCAGATTTTATTCATAAAATTAAAATTGCAACCAAAGAATTAGAGGAAACTAAATATTGGTTAGTTTTATGCGAAAAATCAAAAACATATCCTACTCATTTAGATTTGAGTAAAAAGGTAAATGAATTAGGATTGATTTTATATAAAATATTAAGTACAAGTATTAAATCTCGAAAGTAGAATTGATACATTTTTAAATTATTTAATTGATACATTGATATGCTAGACAAAAATGGAATCGCAAAAAGAATTGCACAAGAAGTTCAAAACGGATTTTACGTAAATCTAGGAATTGGCATTCCAACTTTAGTGGCAAATTATGTAAGAGATGATATAGAAGTTGAGTTTCAATCGGAAAATGGTGTTTTAGGAATGGGACCTTTTCCTTTTGAAGGCGAAGAAGATGCAGATATTATAAATGCAGGGAAACAAACTATAACAACAATGCCTGGAGCAAGTTTTTTTGACTCTTCTATGAGTTTTGCTATGATTCGTGGTAAACACGTTCACTTAACTATTTTAGGAGCTATGGAAGTTTCTCAAAATGGTGATATTGCCAACTGGAAAATTCCAGGAAAAATGGTAAAAGGAATGGGTGGAGCTATGGATTTAGTAGCATCTGCAGAAAATATTATTGTTGCAATGATGCACACTAATAAAGCTGGCGAATCTAAAATTTTAAAACAATGTTCTTTGCCTTTAACTGGTGTTGGCTGTGTTACAAAAGTAGTCACAAACTTAGCAGTTTTAGAAGTAAAAGATAATGCGTTTCATTTGTTAGAAAGAGCACCAGGAGTTTCTGTAGAAGAAATTCAAAATGCTACAGAAGGAACTTTAGTTGTAAATGGTGAGATTCCAGAAATGAAAATATAAATCCTTCCTATTTCACTCAATAAAAACTTTAAAAAGGAGTTTACCTATTCAAATACTTTTTTTGATATGAAAAAAATAAAAATGATGTTACCTTTTTTATTTCCTGTATTGATAATTTTATTTGGCTTAATTATTTACAAAGTTTTAGATTATGAACCGAATTTTTATACAATCATAATAAACTTAGGATTGGCTTTTATTTTATCACCTAAAATAAAAACTGTTCAAAAACAACATGGAGAATAAGAACAAATAAAATGGTTGTTTTTTAAAAAGGGATTTAATAAAAAAACATAATTTTAAAAAATGAAACTATTTAAAAAAACTTATTGGTTAATTACTCCTTTATTGGTGGTTGTTTTTTTGCTGATATTCGAAAAAGGATTCAAAATTGAAAATACAATAATTAGCACTTCTTTATCTGTAGTTTTAGCCTTTGTTTTATCACCAAAAGTAAAAATGGTTGATAAACAACATAGAGAAGAAGAACAAATAAAATGGTTGTTTTTTAAAAAAGTAATAAATAAAAAAGTGTAAATTTTAAGAATGCAGTATTTAGCAAAGAAACCTTATTTAGTTATTTTTATACTAACATTGGTTTTTATCTTTATTTTTGATTTTTTTCTAAATGTTGATCATATACTATTTAGAACAAGTATCTCTTCTTTTATCGCTGTAATTTTATCGCCAAGAAAAAAGAAACTAATTACAGAAACAGGAGAAAAAACACAAATTACTTGGCTTTTTTTAAAGAAACCAATAATTTTAGATTAATTAAAACACAACCTTCAAAGGGTTTTAAACCCTTTGAAGGTTAAAAATATAAAAATTAACACAAGAGTGTTTCTTCCCAAGCCTGCATTGAGAGCAGTCGGAAAGGGAAGATTAAGATGAGCTTAAATGAAAATAATATCATACAACGTAAACGGAATTAGAGCAGCTTTAAAAAAAGGCTTTTTAGATTGGTTACAAGCTGCAAATCCAGATGTAATTTGCATTCAAGAAACAAAAGCACACAAAGAGCAATTAGATTTATCTGAATTTGAAAATGCTGGTTATCCTTATCATTATTGGTTTTCTGCACAAAAAAAAGGCTATTCTTCAGTGGCCATTTTTTGTAAAGAAAAACCAAATCATGTAGCATATGGAACTGGAATTGAATCCATGGATTTTGAAGGTAGAAATTTACGTGTAGATTTTGATGAGGTTTCTGTGATGAGTTTATATCTTCCTTCAGGCACAAATGATGCAAGATTGGGTTATAAATTTAATTATATGGATGAATTTCAGGAATACATCAATACTTTAAAACAAGAAATTCCGAATTTGGTTATTTGTGGCGATTACAATATTTGTCACGCAGAAATTGATATTCACAACCCAAAAATGAAAGGAGTTTCTGGGTTTTTACCAGAAGAAAGAACTTGGATTGGCGATTTTATCAATAACGGATTTATAGATAGTTTTCGATATTTAAATCAAGAAATACAGCAGTTTTCTTGGTGGAGTTACAGAGCAAATGCAAGAGCAAATAACAAAGGTTGGCGTTTAGATTATGCTATGGTTTCATCACCTTTAAAAGAAAAAATTTCAAGAGCCTATATTTTATCAGAAGCCAAGCATTCAGATCATTGCCCAATTGCATTAGAATTAGAATTTTAGTATTTTATGAAACAAATTTTAAGTGTTTTAGTATTCAGTATTTCATTTTTTAGCCAAGCTCAAAAAGATAATTTACCAATCATAAAAAAAGAATCTGTAGTTATTACTACAGATTCTATTATAAACCCTTCAAAGAAATTATATTTTTCAGATGATGATTTAAGGGTGATTGATAGTTTGTTGGTAGATGAAAAATTCAATTCGGCTTTATTAGATACTTTAGAATATGTAATAAATGACAAAGATATTACTGGCAATTTTAAACAAGCAGTAACTTCTGATTTGCTAAAAGTTAGATTAACAGCTTTAAATGCCAGAACACCTTTTAATTTAGCATACAATCCAGCTTTAGAGAAGGTAATTAATAGTTATTTGTTGTATCGTTCAAAATATTACCCTGCTTTAATGGCAAAAGCAAAATACTATTTTCCGATGTTTGAGCAGTATTTAGATCAGTATGATATTCCTTTGGAAATGAAATACTTAGCCATTGTAGAATCTGCTTTAAAACCAAGAGCAAAATCTTGGGTTGGTGCAGCTGGTTTGTGGCAATTTATGTATGGAACAGGAAAACAATTCGATTTAAAGGTGAGTTCTTATGTAGATGAAAGACATGATCCTGTAAAAGCAACCATTGCAGCTTGCAAATATTTAAGTCAATTATTTACAATTTTTGGTGATTGGGATTTGGCTTTAGCAGCTTATAATTCTGGTCCAGGAAATGTTTCAAAAGCTATAAAACGTTCTGGTGGTTTTACAAATTATTGGAATATAAGACCTTATTTACCAAGAGAAACAGCTGGTTATGTGCCTGCTTTTTATGCAACAATGTATATTTTTGAGCATGCAAATGAACATAATATTTATGCTGATCTTCCTAGAATATTCGATTTTCAAACAGACACAGTTCGTGTAAAAAGAACAGTTAGTTTCGATCAAATTTCTGAAACTATTGGTGTAGATGGAGAAGTTTTAACAGATTTAAATCCGTCTTATAAATTAGATATTATTCCTTTTATAAAAGATAGAAATTACGCTTTAAGATTGCCAAGCAATAAAATTACCGAATTTTTAGATAAAGAAACAGAATTGTATGCTTTAGCAGATGCAGATGATGCCAAAAGAGAAAAACCTTTGCCAAAATATTTTGAAATGGATAAACGTATTCGTTACAAAGTTAGAAATGGCGATTATTTAGGCAAAATTGCTGATAAATTCGGAGTTAGAGTTAGCGATATTAAACGTTGGAATGGATTAAAAACGAGTAACCTAAAAATAGGGCAGAGGTTGTATATTTATCCCAAAAAAATACAATAAGTGTTTTTTAATCTATATTGATTAACTTTAATTTTTTTTATATTGGTGATTTAAGCTTTTTCTTTTTGATAAAATTTGTTAAGAAAGCTAACTTTTTAAGTGTTTAAAATCTTGAATTTTCATCAAAATAAAATTAATTGAATATTTTTTTAAGGTTTGATGATTTTTTATCAGAAATTTATAAAAATGGAATAATATTTGGTGTGTTAGAAGTTGATAACCAAACTTAAAAATAATAAAACTAAACTCATGAAAAAATTACTTTCAATACTAACGATTGCATTTTTATTATCCTCTTGTGTAGGGAATGACCAAAAGATTTTGAGAACTTCTATTGGTAAAATAAATAAAGTAATGGTCGTTGTAAAAATGAGCGATTGGACTGGAGATATTGGTCAAGAAATTAGAAATTCTTTTGGGGAATTAATGGTAGGATTGCCTCAACCAGAAACAATTTTATCAGTTTCTCAAGTTGCACCAGATGGTTTTAGTTCTATGATGAAAGGAAGCAGAAATATCTTAATTATTTCTGAAGGTGATAAAGAGAATTTTTCTATAAGAAAAAACATTTATGCAAAACCACAAACTGTTGTGTATGTGCAAGCCAAAGATGATGCAGGTATTATAAAAATTCTTCAAGAGCGTAAAGAAGAAATTAGAAGAACCTTTTTAGATGCAGATATTGCTTTTACACAAAATATTTTTGAAGGTCAAGTAGATGAAAACGTAAAATACAAAACGTTAGATAATTTAGGGCTTTCGCTTTTAATTCCAGATAAGTTTAAAACTGTTGATGATACTGGAGAATTCTTATGGTTACGTAATCATTTAACAAGTGGAATTGCAAAATCTGGTAGTAATAACATTTTAGTGTATTCAGTTCCTTTAGGAGATGAAACTCAAGTAGCAGATAGCATTGTTGCTGTTAGAAACATGATTGGTAAAAAATACATTCCTGGTTCTAAACCAGAAACCATGCACATGATTACTGAAGAAGCGTATACTCCTTATACTTTTGATGCTATAATTGATGGTAAAAAAGCCTATGAAACTCGTGGAAAATGGGAAGTTAAAAACGATTTTATGGCTGGTCCGTTTTTAAATTACACAGTTATAGACAAGAAAAATAATAGATTGGTCATTGTAGAAGGTTTTACTTATGCACCTTCTGTAAACAAAAGAGCCTTTCTTTTTGAGTTGGAAGCGATTGCAAAATCTTTAAAGATTAAGTAAAAATTGAATGCTGTAGTGTAGATTGGGTAAATTGTAAGGTTTTTATTTTTTGGATTATATTAGATCTATTAATTTTATCTTTCTGGCATATTAGCTTTGTAAGAGCAAAATACTAATAAAAGAATAACAAAAAATCTTATAAAGCTCCATAGGAGCGAAATTTAATTCTACAGTATTATTAATAAATATTCTTATTTTTAGGTTGATGTTCCAACATCAATCTAAAAATAAGAAACACATTTATATCTATTTAAAGCTCTAATATTTAAGCTAAAATCGTAAGCAACTGAAAATTCATGAATGCCTCCAGTATTAATGAGTTCTGTAGTGTTAAAATCGTAAGAATACCCAAATCTAAAACCTTGCCATCTAATTCCTGCAAACGTGCTTACAGAGTTTACTAATGGACTATTTACATCCGTTTTTATGGGTGATGTTGCAGCAGTAATTCCCAAAGAGAATTGATCTTCAAAAATGTATTGGAAACCAACATCGAATCTGTTTACATTTCCTTGCATCATAAAATTACCTAATACATAAAATTTACTTTTGCTAGCAAACCAAGTTCTTGTGCCTTCTAAAAAAGGGAGATAATATTTGGTATGCACAGACCAAAAAATATCCAAAGGAATATTACCATTTTCGGTTAAAGAAATATTGGGTTTGTTTAAATGTTTTATGGTTAATCCAATCCAAGAATCATCATTATTAAAAAGAATAGAAGAACTAAAATCGAAAAAATTTCTTTGTGTACTTAACAAAAGAGGATCTAAACTACTTGTATTAATGATGCTGTTATTCAAGTTTATTTGGTCTTCTAATAAAATATTTTGAAAGCCGTAATTTTTCATTCCAAAACCTGCAGAAATACTAGGTCTAAAAAACCAAGTATCACTCAACTGAAAAGCCATAGAATAATTTATATTTATTTGATTAAAAGTATAAGTAGATGCAGTTTCTGTTTGGTTTAAAAAAGACACGCCTAAACCTGTTTTAAAACCTTCGAACCAAGTATCAAAATATACAAAGCTAGAATTGGTTTTAAAAGCAGCATTTCTCCATTGAGATCTATGTATTGAGCCAATTTTAGCTGCTCTTATAGCACCTGTAAAAGAGGTATTTATAGTTTCTGGTACTAAAAAGTTTTGCGAAAACAATACATCTTGAGCTTGCATTTGCAACCCTGAAAAAACGAGTAAAGTAAGGAGTAGTTTCTTCATCTTATTTTAAAAGTGTTACAGGTGAACTTATTATAATTTCCTTTCCAAAAAAGGTAATGCCTTTTACAAGCATTACATAATTGCCATTTTCAGCAGGTTTCTCGTTTGTAAAGCCATTCCAACCTTTTAAATCTAAACCTTCTTCAGTATAAATTGTGGTTCCCCAAGTATCGTAAATAATCATATTTAAACTTGTAAAACCTCTGTGAGAAGGTCTTATAGTTTCGTTATAACCATCTCCATTTGGCGTAAATGCAGTTGGGTTTACTAATTTATAACCTTTGGTAATTTCTACAATTCGCGTAAAAGTTTCAACACAACCAGCAGTAAATTCTGCTGTTAAAGCAATCGTAAAAGTGCCAACTTGATCATAAGTATGCACAGGATTTTCTTCATTAGTTGGTGGACTTCCATCACCAAAATCCCATTGTAAATTAGTATAATCTCCAGTTGTAAGATTCGTAAATTGTATTGGATCTTCTACTGATAAAAAATCATAAGTACTTAATGAAAAGGCACTATAATTAAATTCTGTATCTCCAATAGCTGTTATATCAATTGAAAAAGATTTAGTTGCTGTACAACCTTTGTTATCAGTAACTGTTAAAGAATAAGAACCAATTTGATCAGTAACCATCATACTAGTATCTGTTGCTGAGACATTTCCTGCAGACCAAGTATATGTATATGGTAAATACCCACCAGTTACATTTGCTTTTGTTTGTTTATTTACGGTTTTTAAATCGCAATCTGTTAGCGTGGTTTCTGTAAATGTAATAGATAAAGGTTCTTGTCTAAAAATATTAAATTGTCTTTCTAAACTACAACCATTTGCATCTGTAATAATTACTGAATAATCTCCTTGTGGAATATTATTTAAATCTTCAGTGGTTGCATTGGTATTCCATAAAAAAGTATAAGGAGCAGTTCCTCCAGAAACATCTAAATTTATGCTGCCACTATTTGCAATATCACAATCTTCTGCATTTATAACAACAGTAGAAACTGCAATTGCTGGTGGATTTGTAATTATAAAAGTTTTTTCAATAGGACATTGATTTATATCACTATCTAAAATTGTAACAGTGTATGTGCCTGCAGCAAGATTATTTCTTTGAACTCCTGCACTTGCATCATCACTCCAAATAACTGAAATAGGTGCAACTCCACCCATTAAATTTAAATCGATTGAAGCATCACTTTCGCCATTACAAGAAATTGGTTTTACAACAGGATCTATAAAAAAGATAGGTTGTGTAATTGTAATAGTTGTCTGTTTTACACAATTATTAGCATCTGTAATTGTTGCTGTATACGTATCTGCAGTTAAATTAGATTGTGATAATCCGTTTCCTAAATTACTCCAAGAAATTTGATAAGGTTCTTTACCTCCAGTTACAGTTAAATCGATGGCACCATCTGCTTTTCCATAACAAGTAACATCAATTTTGGTAACATCTATTTTAATTTCTGTTGCTTGATTAATGATCACATCTGTACTTGTTGTACATCCTAAATCGTCTGTAACGTTAACTGTGTATGTTCCAGAAACTAAATTGTTAATGTTTTTAGAAGCACTTACAAATCCATTTGGACCAGACCAACTGTATAAATAATCAAAAACACCAGAAGAAATTTCTACTTTAGTTCCTCCAGAAACATTAATTTCAATTTCACCAGCAGCATCACCAAAACACAAAATTTCTTTTGTAGGATTTACAGTTACGTTCAATCCATCTGGTTGCGTAAGCACAAAATTGGTTATGATTGTACAGTTATTTTGATCTACAACCTCTAAAGCATAACTTCCTGCTGTTAATGTATTTTGATTTTTTTGGTTTGGCACAATTCCACTTCCATTTGTAGTTGTCCAATTATAGGTATAAGGAGCTGTTCCTCCAGAAATGGTTACTTCTAGAGTTCCATCATTTCCTTGAAAACAAGAAATATTTCTTTCTGTATTTTTTACAATTGATAAAATATCGGGTTGTGTTACCATCCATTGTTCAATTTTAAAAAAACCTGTGGAATCTTCAATTCTCAAAGTATAAGTACCAATTTCTAAATTAGTAATTGTTGTTTCTGTTGATGTAAATCCATTTGGACCACTCCAAGAAATTAGATAAGGATTGCCAGTTGTAAAAGGAATTCCTCCATCAATATTTGTAGCAATAATTCCATCATTAGCTTCAAAACAACTGATGTTAGTAACTACAGCATTGGAGTTCATGCTTGGGTTTACAGTAATTTCTAATACAAAAGTGTCTCCAGCACATTTTGTAGTTGCAGGCGTAATTATATAGGTTACTATTATTGGAGTTGTTCCAGTATTTTCTAAAGTTTGACTAATTACATCTTGTGTATTTGCTGCTGATGTTCCAAGAATTGAGCCTGCAGGACTATAAGTAGGAGCAGACCATGTATATTTTGTATCAGCAGGAACTATATTTCCTAGTACAGTAGTTGGATTAAATACAAAAGTAGCTTCACTATAAACTGTAATTGCTGCATCACTAATTACAGGAATTTCACTAACACTTATTTTGGCAGTATCAGAAATAATTTTCGAACATCCACCAGAAGAAAAAGAAATTTCTACATAATAATAAATTTCTCCAAGAGTATTTGTAGGTGGATTATAAGAAGCTGCTGTTTCTCCAGTAATTTCAGTTCCACCAGAATTTGCATCAACTGTATTCGAAAACCATTGATAAGCAGGAGTTCCTATTCCATTTTGATACGTTACTTGTAAAGGAGTTACAGGTTTATTTAAACAAATTTCATAAGAAATAGGTTGTGTAACAAAATTTGGAGCGTCATTGATGATCAATTCAGAAATATCACTTGTAACACTACAACCAGATTCAGGTTGAGAAACAACTGAATAATAATAAAAAGTTCCAACATTTGTAGTTATTGGCGTATACGTATCACTATTTGCACCAGCAATTGCAGTTCCACCTGTCGTAGAATTTGTATTATTGATAAACCATTGATATGTTTTAGTGGAAGTTGTACCACCAGAAACTGAAACAGCTAAATCAGTAGGAATTGCGTTTTTACACAATTCTTGTGCTACAATTGGTTGACTATCGATAATTGGATCAGCAAGTACATTTATTTCAAAAACATCACTGAATGCAGATGAACAACCATTTCCATCTAAAGAGATTTCTGCATAAAAATAAAAAGTTCCAGCAGTTGCAAAAGCATTTGGAGTAAACGTATTATTTGTAGTGCCTATAATTTCTGTTCCTCCAGCATTTGTATTTGTTGTGTTCGAAAACCATTTATAAGTAGCATTTCCTGCTCCTCCAGAAAAAGAAACTTCTAATTCATTTGCAGTTCCATCAATACAAATACTTTGTGTAGGAGTTATTGAATTTACAGTTATTTGAGGTTGCACATGTATGCTTGCTGTTTCAGAAATAATGAGTGAACAACCACCAGTTGCAAAAGAAATTTCTACATAATAAAATGTTTCACCCACCGAATTTGTTGGAGGATTATAAGAATTTGTTGTTTCACCAGTAATTGGATTTCCACCAGAATTTGCATCAACTGTATTGGAAAACCATTGGTAATTTGGAGTTCCTGTTCCATTTTGATACGCAACTTCTAAAGTTGTTGCAGAACCATTTAAACATATTTCAGATGAAATAGGATGTGTTATAATATTGGGAGCATCATTAACGATTAATTCAGAAATATCACTTGTAACACTACAACCAGATTCAGGTTGAGAAACAACTGCATAATAATAAAAAGTACCAACATTAGTAGTTATTGGCGTATACGTATTACTATTTGCACCAGTAATTGCAGTTCCACCAGTTGTAGAATTCGTATTATTGATAAACCATTGATATGTTTTGTCAGAGGTTGAACCACCAGAAGCTGTTATAGTTAAATCAGTTGGAGTTACACTTTGACACAATTCTTGAGTGGCAATTGGTTGGGAATCAATTACAGGATTCGTCAATACATTTATTTCAAAAGCGTCACTAGAAGCTGATGAACAACCATTTCCATCTAAAGAAATTTCTGCATAAAAATAGAAATTTCCAGCAGTTGTAAATGCATTTGGAGTATATGTTTTGTTTGTGGCTCCAGGAATTTCTATTCCTCCAGAATTTGAATTTGTAGCATTAGAATACCATTGATAACTTGCATTTCCTGTACCACCAGAAAAAGAAACTTCAAACTCGCTTACAGTTCCGTTTACACAAATTGTTTGTGGAGCAGCTACAGCATCTACAGTTATTTGAGGTTTTATATGCACGTTTGCTGTGTTTGAAACTATAAATGAACATCCACCAGAAGAAAAAGAAATTTCTACATAATAAAAAGTTTCTCCCAACACATTTGTTGGAGGATTGTAAGAAGCTGTTGTTTCGCCAGCAATTGGATTTCCACCAGAATTTACATCAATAGTATTTGAAAACCATTGATAAGTTGGAGTTCCTGTTCCTTTTTGATAAGCAACTTCTAAAAGCGTTGCAGTTCCATTTAAACAAATTTCAGAAGAAGTTGGTTGTGTAGAAATTTCTGGAGAAGGATTTACGGTAATTATAAATTCAAGTGCGTCACTTTCACAAACACCAGATGTTGCAGTTGCAGTATAGGTAACTTGTTCAGGAGTAGTTCCATTATTAATTAATGTCTGTGCAGGAATGATGTTGGAGTTTCCATTGGCTATAAAACCAGTAATATTTGCACCTGCATTTGCAATCCAAGCATAATTTACAGTTGGATTATTGGATGCTATTGTAATTTCTGCAGTACTTTGACCCGAACAAATTTCTTGTATTAAATTGGTATTGGTAAGAATTGGTTTTTCGAAAATTTCGAAGGTTTGTGTTGCTGTGTTAGAAACGCCACATTCGCTTGTAACTTCTAAAGAAACTTCATAAACACCAGCAGTATTATATGTAATATCTCCAGGATTTAAAGATGTCGAATTTGCAGGAGTTCCACCAACAAAAGTCCAATTATACGTAATATTGCTTGTGTCAGAAGTACAATTTTCTACGACTGCAATAGGATTTATAGTTGTTTGTCCACAAAAATCATCAATAGGATTTATAGCTGCAGTCGGTGGTTTTTTTACGTCGATAATTTTTGAAACTGTTTCTTCTCCACAACTTGTAGTTGTTGTTTTGGTAAGTTCATATTTTCCAGAAGTAGTAAATATAAATTCTGGATTTTCTGAGGTTTCATCAGTTCCGTTTGTAAAAGAAAAACCTTCTACAGTACCACAATTATCTGCAGCATATGTTACAGCCCATAAATACGTTGGAGTGCTACATAATTCACTTTGATCTGTTGTATTTGTAGTAATTACATTTAAAGGAATACAACCAGCATCTGTATTTACAGAAAATGTTGGAGTAATTTCTGGCTCTATACAAATATCTTTGGTAAAAACATCTGTACCACATTTACTTATTATTGACAAAGAAACAGTGTAATTACCAGGTTGTGTATAGGTATGTTGTATATCTTCAGCAGTTTTTACAGATAATAAATTTCTTACAGTTCCATCTCCAAAGTTCCAAGTAATGTCAGCATTTTTTAAACAGCTAGATTCATCACCTATAATAGAAAGGTTATCAAACAAAATATTAGTGTTGATACAACTACTTTCTGGAGCATCAAATTCTGCTACTGAAGATTCTAAAACTGTAATATTAGATATTGTAAAAGGTGTAGATGAGCAAGCATTTTGTATAGTTAAGGTTGCAACAAACTGACCATTCATTTCAGAACAGCTTCCTCTATTATAAGAATGAGGTGTGAGAAATTTAGATGAATTAGCAGGATTAGCAGCATCATAAGAAGAGGAAGCAATTAGTTCTGCTTGTGTGTATGTTTCTATAACACCATCTCCAAAATCTACAAAATACATGGTGTCAGATGAATTTAAACCCCAATTTGAAATTCCAAAATTTAAATTATCTGTTGGTAAACATAAGTTGCTTGTATTTCCAGGACTTTCAAAACCTCCTGCAGGATTACTAACATTTTTTACTTGATATGAAACCTCGTTACTACAACCATTATCTCCAGTTGCTTTAATTTTCATATCAAAAACACCAACACTTGTATACGTATGAGTTGCAGGAAAACTAGCTGCTGCAGTTGTAGAACCATCTCCCCAATCTATAAAATAAGAGTCAATACATGTAGTATTTGATATTTTTTCAACGAATACCTCATAATTTGAACTACTAGTAGATGAAATGTTACCACAATTTGTAAAAACACTTTCTCTAGTTTTTTGATCTCTAAATGCAATTTCTGGTTTTTCTTTTACTAATATTTGTTTGGCAAAGCTATTTGTACAACCATTTTTATCTGTAATAATTAAACTTACACCATAGTCAATAATTCCACAGCCTAGAGAAGTATATGCATGAGTTGGGTTTTTTTCAGTTGATGAATTTCCGTCACCAAAATTCCAGAGATATGTAAATGGTGCTTCACCAGTTTCAGTAGTAACATTAAATTGAATCGTTTCTCCAGAACAAGCTTCGTTTTTATCAAAATCAAACGCTACAGTTGGTTTTTCATTGATACTAATTGTAATTTCTTGACCTGAAATTGCTTGTGAAGTAGATGCATTATCTTCTACTTTTATCAATTTAAAAATATAAGCTCCAGCAGCTGCATTTTTATATTTTAAAGTTGCTAAATTTCCATTTGTTGATTTTATGGTTGCTTCTGCATCATTATTTATTTGGTAGGTAAAAGTATAAGGAGCAGTGCCACCAGAACCTGTGAAAATTATATCTGATTCTATATCAACGCAACCATTTGTTTTATCTGAACTAATTGTTGCTGTTGGTGCTAAAAAATTAGCTAAAAAAGAAAAATTAATTTTATTAGAATAAAGATTTAAAAGAAAACCGAATACAAGAACAATGCTTACAAAAGTGATCTTATTCCTAAATTTAAAATGAATGGGGGAGGCTCTAAATTTCATGCTGCTTTTTATGATAGTTTCATCAGATAAAACATAAGTTTTTTATGAATTAAAATCACATTTTTTTGGTTGATAACTTTATTGCTTAATAGCAAACAATAAAATCAAATATAGTAAAACTAATCTTTATGAATTGAGCTATAAATAGTTTTCTGTTTTTACTTAAGTTTCTAAAAATCAAAAATTAGAATACTTTATACCAAAACAGTAATTTATTCGTTTTTTACTGTGTTAAAACTTTACCTTAAAAAGAAATTATTCTTTTTAAATCTATATATTTGAAACTCAAAATTAATTTATTTTTAATGAAGTTATTGTACTCTAGAATTTCTATGCTGTTTCTACTTCTTTTTTCATTAAAAGGTGTTTCTCAAGAAACGTTACCTATTTATCAAGATTATCTTTCTGACAACGTTTATTTAGTACACCCTTCTGCAGCTGGTATTGGTAATTCTAGCAAACTACGATTTACAGCAAGACAACAATGGGCAGGAATTCCGAATGCACCAGCTTTACAAACCTTAAGTTTTCATTCAAAATTTAGTGAATATTCGAATGCAGGTTTTGGTTTTGTGTTGTTTAATGACAAAAACGGATTTCATTCACAAAAAGGGGTTCAGGGAAGTTATGCTTATCATTTGCAAATGAGCGATGGTAGAGTTTTTAATCAACTTTCATTTGGCTTGGCTTTTACGTTTGTTCAAAATCAATCTGATCAAAGATCTTTTACTGGAGATGCTGCTGTTGCTTCTATTGTAGAAAGTACTAGTTATTATAATGCAGATTTTAGTATGGCTTATCACTTAGGTGGTTTTTCATCTTATTTTACCGTTAAAAATTTATTACTTACTGCAAAAAATAATCTAAACGTTCAAGAGCCTTTAGATTTAAGAAACTATATATTTTCTGCAGGTTATTATTTTGGACAGGATTTACCAATTCAATTTGAGCCATCTTTAATGCTACAGTTTAGAGAAGGAACAGGACAAAGAATTGCCGATTTTAATATAAAAGCATATAAGAATTTCTCTAAATCTCAATTATGGGCAGCTTTGTCTTATAGAAGAGGTTTTGATGCAAATGCTATCGAAAACGCGCAATTTATATCGCCAATTATTGGTTTAAATTATCAGAATTTATTGTTTTCTTATACCTACACAAATCAAATGAATGAAACAGTTTTAACAACGACTGGTTTTCATCAAGTAACTGTTGGAATCAATTTATGGACTAGAGAGCCTAGAGCTGCTGCTTGTCCTAATATTAATGCTGCTTTTGGTGGATTTTAAAAGTCTTTTTCATCAATATTGATAAGATTACTATTTTCTGAAATCATCATTGCTAAAACATCTTTATTTTTATTGATGTAAAATTGATGTTTACCTTTTATGGCATCAGTTTTTAACAGTTGATTTTTTTCTAAAACAACCTTAGTTTGTTTTGCAACTGCTTGTCCAGAATCAATAATTTCCATTTTATTACCTACAATTTCTCTTATTTGTGGAATTAAATATGGATAATGAGTGCATCCTAAAACCAAACAATCTACACCTTCATTTATCAATGGGTTAAGATACAATGAAAGCAAGTTTTTCATTTCATTAGAATCTATTTTACCATCTTCTATGAGTTCAACTAAACCAGTTCCAATAGTTTCCTTAACAGTAATTTGTTTGTTGATTGTACTAGAGGTTTTTTCAAATAATTCACTATTTAAAGTCCCTTTTGTGGCTAGAATACCAATTTTATTGGTTCTAGTTTTTAAAGAAGCTGGTTTTATAGCAGGTTCTATACCTATAAATGGAACGTTATATTTTTCTCTTAAAAACTGAATAGCGTTTGTAGTAGCAGTATTACAAGCAACTACAATTAGTTTACAATTTTGTTTTAATAGAAACTCTGTGTTTTTTATAGATAAATTAATAATTTCCTGTTTGGTCTTTTCTCCATAAGGTGCATTTTTACTATCGGAAAGATATATGGTATTTTCATTTGGTAAAAGAGCTGTAATTTCTTTCCAAATAGAAGTGCCACCAATCCCAGAATCAAAAATACCAATAGGAAAATTAGTTGATTTCATATACGTGTAAAAATAAAAAAACCTACTTAAAAAAGTAGGTTTTCAAATACATTTAAAATGTGTTTTTTTAGAATCCTAATTTAGCTTTAACAGCTGCAAAAAGATCTTCTCCTTTGCTTACTAATAAACCCTTACCCATTGAAGAGTCTAATACATATAAAATGCTTTTAGAAGCAGCAACATCATCGATTGCTTTTTGTGCAGTTTCTATGATTGGCTGTAAACCTTCTGCTTGTTTTTTCTGCATGTCTTGGTATGCAGTTTGTCTTAACTGCTCATATCTAGCATTTTCTTGTTGAACTTCTTGTGCTCTTATTTCGTTAATTTCTTTAGTTTGAGCATTTTGTTCAGCTTGGTATTTTTTCATTTTGGCATCTAATTTTTTAGCCATTCCTTCAACTTCTTCTTGGTAAGTTTTACCTAACTTTTCCATATCCTGCTTTAACTTTTTTGTTTGCGGCATTTCAGCTACTAGCTTTTCAAAGTCTATATGACCCATCTTTTGTGCATTTGCAACACCACCTAGTCCTAAAGTAAATACAGCAATTAATAGTAACGTTTTAAAATTTTTCATTCTTGTTTTTAATTTAATTATTAATCTTGACTTTTGTTAATTATCTTCTTGTTTTTGTTCTTTCTTTTTCTGCTCTTCTTCTTTCTTTTTTCTAGCTTCTTCTTTTTTCTTTCTTAACAGCTCTCTTTTTTCCTCTCTTTGTTTTAATCGAGCTTTCTTTTTTTCTTCTAATTGCTTTTTTTGAGCTTCTTGTGCTGCAACTTTCTTTTTTACAGCTTCTATCTGTCTATTTTTACTTTCTTCTACTTGGGCTTCTTTGTCAGCTGTTTTTTTAGCTAATAATTCTTTTTGTTCTTCAGATAGTTGTTTTGTTGGAGCATTCGTTGTTTGATTTCTTCGCTCTTCTTGTGCTTGCTTTTTTTCTTCTGATAATCTTGTTCTGTCTATTGTTGATAAAACAAGGTCGCTAATATCGTATTTTTTATTTGAATAAAGCATGACTAAATCACTTGATTTTTCAAAAACAAAATCGTATTTTTTTCTAGCAGCAATACTTTGAATTGCGTTGTAAACTTGGTCTTGTATTGGTTTTACCAATTGTTTTCTTACCAAGAACATATCTCCATTAGGTCCAAAATACAAAGATTCTAATCTTCTTAACTCTTCTTGTTTAATTGTAATTTCTTCTTCTTTTTCTTCAATTAAGTCTTTTGTTAAAATTGCTTTCTCATTTGCTAAATCCGTTTTTAAAACTTCGATGAATCGCGCTTGTTCATCTAAATTTTTTCTCCATTTAGCAACTTTAGAATCTAACGTATTTTGTGCTTGTATATATTCAGGAACATTTTCTAGAATATACTCCATATCTATATAAGCAATAATTTGACCTCTTTGCGACCAAGAAGTTGATACCGTAAATAAAAGAACTATAAATAAAAATAAATTTTTCATTTGTATAATGTATTTAGAAAAAACCGTGCCAAAAAAACTTTTGACATTACAAATGTACAGTTTTTCTAGAATTGTCTTCCGATAATAAAATGTGTTTGCCAGCCAGACTTTTCTGTTAAACCAGGTAAAGGATCAAAACCATGAGCAAAATCTATCCCTAATAAACCGAATGCAGGCATAAATATTCTAACACCAACTCCAGCTGAACGTTTTAATTCAAACGGATTAAATGTATCAAAATTGTCATAAGAGTTTCCAGCTTCTAAAAAACCTAAAGTATAAATAGAAGCAGAAGGTGCATCTGTTATAGAATATCTTAGTTCTAACTGAAATTTATTATAAATGGAACCACCTTCTAAAGGCGATAATCTGTTATTTTCATATCCTCTTAAACCTATAACTTCTCTACCATCTAATTGAAAAACGGCAATTCCATCTCCACCAACAAAGTATCTTTCAAAAGGTGATAAACCAACAGCATCATTATAAAAACCTAAATAACCCATTTCAGCATTGGTCATTAATACCAATTTATCTGTAAAGGCAGTGTACCATTTTCCTTTTGCGCTTAATTTATAATATTCTAACCATTTATATTTATCAGCAATTGCAGCACTTGTTTCAGCTTGTGATAATCCATCTGGAATACTATAATCTTTGTCATTTACTAAAGAATAAGGAAAAGTTGCTTTAACTCCAATAGAAAATTCAGATCCATATGTTGGGAAAATTAAACTTGGTCCTGCAGAATTTCTTGAAAGTGTTGCATTATAAGCTAAGTTGTTTAAAGTACCATTACTTAAAACATTTCCACCAACGTTAAAACCGTAATTGTTTAATTTAAAACTTTGGTAACTTACTGTTTGTGATAATTGGAAATAATCATCTGGCCATTTTAAACGTTTTCCTAAACCAACAGAAGCTCCAACAATCCCTAAACTTCTACTTCTATCAACATCATAAGTCTGTGGGTTAAGTTGATATTGATTCGAAGAATAAATAGAAAATGATAATGATTGTGGTGTTTTTCCACCTAACCAAGGCTCTGTAAAAGAAAAACTATATGTACTAAATGTTCTACTTGTTTGTAAACGTAAAGATAAGTTTTGACCATCTCCCATTGGTAATGGAGCATACGCTTCTTTGTTAAAAATATTTCTTATAGAAAAGTTGTTAAAAGATAAACCTAAAGTACCAATAAAAGAACCTCCACCATAACCACCTTGTAATTCTATCTGGCTTCCACCTTTTTCTATTACTGTAAAATCGATATCTGCAGTTTTATTTTGATAATCTGGAATTACATCTGGAGATACATTTTGGTCAAAGAAACCTAATTGACCAATTTCTCTAATAGATCTAATAATATTACTTCTACTAAATAAATCTCCTGGTTTTACACGTAGTTCTCTAAAAATAACGTGGTCATTTGTTTTATCGTTTCCAGAAACAGTTACTTTTCTAATTCTAGCTTTTTCGTCTTCTCTAATTCTAATTTCTACAGTAATAGAATCATTTTCAACCTTTGTTTCTACAGCATTTACTTGCGAGAATAAAAAACCACTATCTTGATACATCGTTGATAAATCTTCTGAAGTTGGAGAACCATCTCCTTTTACACGTTCTTTAAGAACTTCTCCATTATAAACATCACCTTTATCAATTCTTAAAATTCCTCTTAATTGTTCATCAGTATATTCTTTATTACCAACAAATAATATTTCAGAGAATCTGTATTGTCTTCCTTCTTCTAAATCGATATTTATATTGATAGTATTATCATCATTCCAAGAAATACCTTCGCTTAAAATACGAGCATCTCTGTAACCTTCTCTACTATATTCTTTTATAATATTTTCTAAATCTTCTTGATAATCTTCCTCTATATATTTTGATGCTTTCCAAAAACGACCAATAAATTTTTCTTTGGTGTTTTTCATAGTTTTTCTAAGTTTTTTATCTGAAAAAGCTTCGTTTCCGTTAAAAAAGATGTTTTTAACTTTTATCTTGGAACCTTTATCAATAAAAACTTTCATATTAACAGTGTTAATATCAGAAGTATCATTTTTAATATATAAATTAACTTTAGTTTTAAGAAAACCTTTGTCGGTATATTTTTTAGTAAAATAGTTAGTTGTGGTTACTTTTAAGTTGTCAGTAACCATGGCTCCAATTTTTAAATCGGCTTCTTTTAAAAGTTCTTTTGCTTTAGATTTTCTAATACCAACAACTTCAATATTATTAAGTTGTGGTAATTCTTGTACATCAAACTGAAGATACACAGTATTGCCATCTAATCTTGCTAAATAAACATCTACATTGCTAAACTGCTTACTTTCGTACAATTTTTTAATAGCACTTGTTAGTTTATCACCAGGTAATTTTATGACTTGCCCATTTCTTAAGCCTGTAAATACTTTTACGGTTTCTTCACTAAATTTCTTTAACCCAGTAACAGAAATTCCTCCTAAAATATATTCTTTATCTTTTTCAAATGAAGCAGTTGAAAGAGAGTCTTTTTCGGTTTGTGCTTTAGCACTATGAGTAAAGAATAGTGTAAAAAACACTAGTAATGTTGCAGAAAATAATTTCATGTAAGTTTTACTCTGTAAGTTGTTCGCTAGTTTTTCCAAATCGTCTTTCTCTGTTCTGATAATCTATGATGGCATCATAGAAATGTTCTTGTCTAAAATCTGGCCAAAGTATATCTGTGAAATATAATTCAGCATATGCCATTTGCCATAATAGAAAATTACTAATGCGTTGTTCTCCACTAGTTCTTATCATTAAATCAACATCGGGCAAATTAAATGTATATAAATGGTTATTTATAGTATTTTCATCTATTTTTTCTAAATCTAGTTCTTTATTAACAACTTTTTTAGATATGTTTTTGATTGCGTTAACAATTTCCTCTCTTGAACCATAACTTAAAGCAAAAGTTAATACAATTTCTGTATTGTTTTTTGTTTCAAGAATAACATCATTTAAAACTCTTTGTGCTTTTTTAGGAAGTGATTCTATAGAACCAATTGAGTTCACTTTTACACCTTCCTTCATAAATTCTGGTAATTCTTTTTTTAATGAGTTTATTAAAAGACTCATTAAAGCATCTACTTCTAATTTGGGTCTGTTCCAATTTTCGGTAGAAAAAGCGTATAAAGTAATTGCTTCTACATTTACTTGAGAGGCTGCTTTTACAGATTCTCTAACAGCAGTTAAGGCATTTCTGTGTCCAAAAATTCTACTCATTCCTTTACCTTTTGCCCAACGTCCATTACCATCCATAATAATGGCAACGTGTTTAGGTGTTTTTAGTAAATCGATTTGTAGTTTTTTATCCATAAATTAAAATCCAGTTGTGTAACAAGCAGGTCTTCCAAAGGTATATATTAAAGATACACCAGTAAAAACATACCAGTCGTTATTATTACCACCAAAATTTAAATTTGGGATTGTCTCTGTGGTGTAATCTAAATCGTCGTTTAAAGAATAACGAAACTTTGTTTCAACAGCAAATGCAAGTGGCCCAATAAGTTTCGATTTAAAACCAACTCCAAAAGGAATGGTAAATGAGTTTTTTGAGTCGTACAAGAATTCGTCAGGTTGTGGTTCTGCAACAATATATTCGTAATTGTATGCTGCCAAATCTATAGTAATATAAGGAGTCCATGTTTTACCTGGTGTAGATAAATCATAGTCGTAAAAATTATATTCTAAACCTATTGCCAATTCGTGTATGGTGTTTGTAAAACTGATTCCTCTATCGTTTTTAAAATCTGTATCTGCATCTACATCATTTCCTGAAAAAGGTAAATAACTATAGGTAGCTCTAAATGCTATTCTTGGATTATGATTGTATTTAAAAAACACAGTTCCAGCAATTTCGTTTGGATAAATATAGTTGGTTCTGCCAACATCTCCAACAAAATTGGAGCCTCCAACAAAAATACCTGCTTCATATACTTGCCCTACTAAAATATTAGAAAAGCAAACAAAAATCATTAATAATATACTTTTTTTCATCCTAAAAAATAGCGAGCAAATATAGGTATTTCAATTTGCTTTTTAAAGTTAATATTCAGTCTTTTTTGAATAACAACTAATTAAGGGTTTTATTGTAATGTAAACGTTAAAGGTTGGTTTCGTTTCTTGTATCTTCTCCCCACAATAATTTAGTACGTAAAGTTTGCAAAAAAGATTGGTTTTTAGGAATAATACTTTGAATTGTAAATGCCGCTTTTTCTATAAATACCTCCGTGTTTTTTGGTACTGTTGTAATTCTGGAATCTAAAGAAATTAAAAAATCTTTTTCTCTAGAGTCTACAGTTAATTGAATTGATGTTTTATCAGAAATAACCATAGGCCTTGCATTTAAATTATGAGGTGCAATTGGCGTTATTATAAAGTTTTTAGAATCTGGCGAAATTACTGGCCCATTACAACTTAAAGAATATCCTGTAGAACCTGTGGGTGTTGCAATAATTAAACCATCTGCCCAATAATTAGTTAGGTATTCGTTGTTTAAACTGGTTTTTACGCCAATCATAGAAGTTGTGTTTTTTCTAGCAATGGTAACCTCGTTTAGCGCAAAATCTAGTTCTTTAAAAGAAGCTGTTTTAGGTGATGTTCTTACAGAAAGTAACGTTCTTTCTTGAATGGAAAACTCTCCATTTAAAATTAGGTTGATACTTTCTTTAATGGTTTTTTTATTGATGATAGCCAAAAAACCTAATCTCCCAGTATTAATCCCTAAAATAGGAATGTTTAAATCTCTTATATACGTTACAGCTCTTAAAATAGTTCCATCTCCACCAAGGGTAAACATGGCGTCAAAAGAGTTGTTTAAATCGGAAAAGTGAGAAAATGTTGGGTATTTTTTATCTAGAATATTGCCATCTACTAATAAATCATAAAATTTATCTTCAATAAAACTTACAATATTATTTTTATTCAAAACTTCTAGTAAAATCTGCATTTCTTTCTCTGCAGAAATTGAATAAGACTGACCGTAAATTGCAACTTTTTTCAATGTATTTTTTAATTTTTGTACTATTTAACTTCCAACTTCCAACTTCCAACTTCCAACTTCCAACTTCCAACTTCCAACTTCCCAGTTACATTTCAAGATATTTTTGTAAATATTCAGATCTGTTTTTTAAATCCTCTAAATAAATATCATTTTCGTGCGTAGAAATTACTTTGTAATCATAGCGTCTAAACGTATGCATAATTTCGTTTATTTCTTCGGATACAATTTTTAAGGTTATTTGTGCAGCTCCTTCATTTCTTTCGGAAATATATAAACCTAACAATTTACCTCCATTACTTTCTACAATTTGGGTAACTTCACTCATAGAATAGTCTTCCTCTAATTTTTCTATAATTAAAGTTTCACTTTCTTCAATCATAAAAGGACTTGTAGAAAAAACATCTAAAACATCACGCAAATCATAATACCCAATATAATTTCGTTCTTTATTTAAAACAGGAATTACATTCGTGTCATTATCAGCAAAAATCTTTAATAATTCTAAAACAGTGGCTTTTTCATCAGCAAAAAAAGAATTTAATAAATGAGCATAACTTACTAATTCATCTTCTTTATTTTCAATAGTTTGTAAATCATCTTCAGCAAAAGAACCTAATAGTTTATCATTTTCAATAACAGGAAAATGAGTAATTGGGTAATTTTTAAACAAGCTTTGGGCATCTTTTACAGTGTCCTTTAATTTTAGCGCTTTAATCTCTTCTAGTATGTAATCGTTTATGTTCATTCGTTACGAATATAGGATAAAATGATTAAATGGGTTATCTTTGAAGCCTAATTTTAGGTTAAAAATTAAAATTGAAGACACGAGTTTCTGAAAGATATTTAAATTTTTCTATTCTTTTAAATTGATGTCTGAAAATTTTCAGTTTAACCTAATTTAATTTTAAATAATGACAAAGTTAAGTGTAAATATTAACAAAATTGCAACTTTAAGAAATTCTAGAGGTGGTAATGTGCCAAATCTGTTAAAAGTTGCTCATGATATTGAAGATTTTGGGGCAGAAGGAATTACAATTCATCCAAGACCAGATGAACGACACATTAAATATCAAGATGCTCGCGATTTAAAATATTCAGTAAGAACCGAATTTAATATTGAAGGAAATCCTATTAAATCTTTTATGGATTTAGTTTTAGAAACAAAACCAACGCAAGTAACTTTAGTGCCAGATGCTGTAGATGCAATTACCTCAAATGCGGGTTGGAATACTATTGAACATCAATCTTTTTTACAAGAAGTAATTCAAGAATTTCAAAGAAATAATATCAGAACCTCTATTTTTATTGATACAGATGCAAAATTAATTGAAGCTGCAGCAAAAACAGGAACTGACAGAATAGAATTATACACAGAAAATTTTGCTAGCGAGTTTGATAAAGGAAACAAAAACGCTATAAAACCATATACAGAAGCTGCAATTTTAGCACACAAATTAGGTTTGGGGATTAATGCTGGGCATGATTTAAGTTTAGAGAATATCCAATTTTTTAAAGAAAACATTCCCAATTTAGCAGAAGTTTCAATCGGACATGCTTTAATTGCTGAAAGTTTGTATTTAGGTTTAGAAAATGTTGTAAAAATGTATTTGCATCGTTTGAAATAGTTGGCAGTATTCAGTTGGCAGTTTGCAGTCTTCAGTTGGCAATATTCAGTTTGCAGTCTTCAGTTGGCAGTCAATATGGTTAATAAATAAATATTTTAGCAAATAATAATAGTTTTTTTTATTTTAGACTGGATTATTTGTTTGTTAAAAGAGTATAAAAAAGAATTTCAATTAGGTTTTAAAATTGGATTTGTAATTACTGGTTTAATCATCGTTTATTTGGTGATAACAGGAAAAGCTAATTAAAAATAATATTTCATTTTAAAAAAAATAGTAATCATAGTCTTACAAACTTATTTTAATAAATACTTTTCGAGTTTTCTCTGTGAAACTCTAATCAAGTTTACAAAAAGAAACCTCTGCGAATCTCTGCGTAAAAAAACAAAACATGAAAGAAAATAATATTTTACACTCTATAATTTCAGGTGAAGGAAAACCACTATTAATTTTACACGGCTATTTTGGCTCGAGTGATAATTGGAAAACTTTAGGAAATCAGTTTGCAGAAAATTACCAAGTTCATTTAATAGATCAAAGGAATCATGGACGTAGTTTTCATTCAGATGAATTTAATTACGAGCTTTTGGTTGATGATTTGTATGCCTATATTCAACATCATCAATTAGGAAATATTTATTTGTTAGGACATTCCATGGGAGGGAAAACAGCGATGTTATTTGCTGTAAAATATCCTGATTTGGTTGATAAATTAATAATTGTTGATATTTCGCCTAAAGAATATGCACCACATCATAATGCAATTTTAGCAGGTTTAAATTCGGTAGATTTTTCAATTCAGAATTCCAGAAGTTTGGTAGATGATAAAGTGGCTGAATTAATTCCAGAATTGGGTGTGCGTCAGTTTTTATTAAAAAATGTGTATTGGAAAGAGAAAGGCGTGTTAGATTTTCGTTTTAATTTAAAATCACTCACAGAAAATAACCCAGAAGTTGGCAAACCTTTACCACAAAATACAACCTTTACCAAAGAAACCTTATTCTTAAAAGGAGAAAAATCTGATTATATAATTCCTTCAGAACATTTGTTGATTGATGCTCATTTTCCTAATAATAAAATTATAGAAATTAAAAAAGCAGGCCATTGGTTGCATGCAGAAAACCCAAAAGATTTTTATAAAGAGGTAATTGGCTTTTTAGAGTGATAAGTGTATAAAATTTATTGCTGATTTGTTGGAAAAAGTTTAAGTTCTATTTGTTATATTCTGATGTTGGTAATAGTGTTTTAGTTTTTCGCTATTTTATTAATTTTAGGTTGTATAATCCAAATCCCAATAAAATAAAACCATAGCATAAAAAAATCACTCGCAAAATCTCCGAAATTCACCTCTTTTTGTAATTCTACAGTTTTGAGTGTTTTCGCAACAAAATATATTGAGTAAAATATTCCAAACATAGAAAGTAAATGAAGTGGAAGAATTATTCCAATCATTCCAATAACATATCCTACACTTGGTTCAGTTCCATTTAGCATTATTCCACTAAAAACTCCACCAATGAAAAGGGAAATAAAAAATATATAAACTAATGGAATGAAGAAAAATATTTTAAATTTTTTAGTTTTCATTTTTATATTCCCAGGTATTTTTGTTTGTAGTCCTATTGATATAGACCAAAACCATCCAAAAAGTACTCCCATATATATAATCACTATTATTGGAAAGAAATTCATATAGTCAGATGTCATTATGAGTTCTGACTTTGATTCAGTTCCAATATTTGAGATCATAGAATCCATCATTATAAATTGAAAAATTATAGGTATTCCAAAAGTCAATAAGAATAACTGCCAATGTTTTGCTTTTAAAAATTTGTCTATCATTTTTATATAGTGGTTCTTGATTGTTCGTTTTTATTCAACCATTTTAAACTTAATGTAATTCCTATTAGCAAAGCTATTCCGTAAGAAAATTTCATAATACTTTCTTTTTCAATTTCTTGATAAAAAACTCCAACAAATAGAGTGTTAATTATTCCGCTAATAGTAAACCAATATCCTACAAACTGAAAGAAGTTCAAACTTTTAGATAAGTTTAAAGAAATAGGATTTTCATTCCAATTTGGTTTTAAGAATTTAATTCCGAATAAACTCAAAAGTTTAGAGACAACAGTTAGAAATAAAATTACGAAAATAAAAACAACAAAACTGATTCCTAAATAATGTTCATTCATTAGTTCTGAATTCTTTTTAAAATTCAACAGCAATAATTCTACCAAGCAAAAAAATAAAATTAAATAACTTTTAATCTTTCCTATTCTATTCCAACTTTCAACTTTCAATTTTTTAGAGTTTGATTGGTAATAATTGCTAACGTGTTGTGTATGATTAGTTGCGTTGGCAGGAACTAAGTTACTAAAAGAAAACGAACCAGAGGAAAATCCGTAGGATTTTCCGAGTACACACAGACCAGCAATTGATTATACACGTTGTTGTAAGCCGTTTTTTAGATTACCGATTTCCAAATATTTTCTGTCGGTTTCTTTCCTGTTAAAACCTCTAGAATGTTAGTTATAAAGTCATTTTCAGTTTCTCCACTATCATCAATCATTTTTTTAAAGCTCATTGTTCCTAATGAAAATAAATGAGTTATATCAATTCTCCATACTTTGTCTTCACGATAAAAGTGAAAGAAAAAAGGTGTTTTCTGTCCATTAACTACAAATTCAGCTTTTGAAAAATCTCCGTTTGTAATTACATTTCCTAATTCAGCATTTACAACACTATTTTTTCCAACCATTCCATTGTCAATTGCGTAAACAACTAAATCTTTACCATTGAAATTTAGCAAATCATTTTTAGCCACTCTATGTCTCATAGTCAATACAGTAAGTTTGTCTATTATTCCCATTGAATCCACTTCCAATGAGTCAGCCGTTTTAACTTTATCCAAAATAGTTGAATAGTAATTTATAGTTCGACTGTCGACAAAATCAGCTGCTAACTTTCCTTTATCGGTTAGAATAGCATTTTTATAATTCTCGAATGATTTTAAAACCAATTCTTTATCCGATTGTGAATAGCTTTTAATTGATAAAAAAATCAGAAATGTTAGTATAACTATTTTTTTCATATTGTTTTGTTCAAATGGCTTACAACTCCTTATATAGTAACTTTTATTAAGCATATCCCGTAAATTTAACTGGATAAGATAATTTTTTTGTTATAGTTATTCAGTAAATATAATTAAATTATTATCGTCTTAAAAACTTTTGTTCAGATTGGTTTTTTATCATTCTAGCAATAAGATTTTACTTAAAAATTTACAAGAATAATTTTCAACCTTAAAAGAAATAATATCTCTAAACAAACCAAATTATTTTAGAAACTTTATCTTTGGGGCTTCAATTTTATTTAATGAAAAAAGTATTTGTTATTTTTCTATTCACCATTTGTGTGAGTACAAGTTTTTCACAAACTGAAAAAATCTCTTTTAATTTAGAGTCAAACAGAAATTTTTGGCAAAAATTTACCTACGATTTAGGGAATATGGCTGGTGGAATGGGTTATGCTTATTCAAGACCTTTACATTGGAAAAAAAAACAATTCGCAAACTTTGGTTATGTTGCAGCTGGTACAGTAGCTCTTTACACAGTTGATGACGATATAGATAATTGGGCAAAAGGTTGGAGTGGACATACGCCTCGTTGGTTGGTAGATTATGGAAATGATATTGGAAGTCCAAACAACAATTACAAGTTAACTGGTGCTGTTTATTTAGTAGGTTTGTTTACAGACGATCCTAAATTAAGAAGAACTGGAGTTTTATTAATTTCATCTGCATCTGCTGCTGGTTTATTACAACAAGTATCCAAAAGAATTATTGGTAGAGCAAGACCAAGAATAGATGTTGGTAAAGATAAATTTGATCCTTTTCATATAGACAGAGTTTTTAACTACGATTCTTTTCCATCAGGTCATGTAATGTTAGGTTTTACAAATGCGTATGCAATTGCGAAACAATTTGATAACCCGTGGATAAAAGCTGGTTTATACACAGTAGGTTCTATACCTGGTTTAAGCAGAATTATAGATCGTTTTCATTGGGTTTCAGATGTTGTGTTTTCTACAGCAATCAGCATTTTTATTGTAGAAGCAATCGATCGTTTTTTAGATACTAAATACGATGAAAAATACAACTCCGTAAAAAAACAGAAAAAAGTAGTTTGGGATTTACAAGTAACTCCAAGAACTTTTGGAATTTCTATGAATTTTTAATCAAATAAAATGAGCATACAAAACGCACAACAACAAGTAGACGATTGGATAAAAAATCACGGAGTTCGTTATTTTAACGAGCTTACAAATATGGCGCAATTAACGGAAGAAGTTGGCGAAGTTGCCAGAATTATTGCAAGACGTTATGGAGAGCAAAGTGAAAAAGAATCGGATAAAAATAAAGATTTAGGAGAAGAATTGGCAGATGTTATGTTTGTAGTTTTGTGTTTGGCAAATCAAACAGGCATTAACTTACAAGATGCTTTTGATAAAAAGTTAGATATTAAAACAAAACGCGATCATAATCGTCATCATAATAATGAAAAACTAAAATAAATGAAGTTTACAGAAAAAATAAAACATCCAGAATTTTGGAGAAATTTTACAAGAATTGCCATTCCTTTTTTTATCATCGTTATTGTTTTCTCTCTGTTATGGAATAGTTGGAGTCAAATTTTTTCGGGTGATTTTGCAGCAGTTGCAGAAACCAACTTTAATGATGGAAAATGGAAAACATTCTTTGGCGTTAAAATAGTAGTATGTGTTATTTACGGTTTGTATGTAACTAATAAAAATATGAAATAAAAAAAAGCGACTTATTAAGTCGCTTTTTTGCACTTTGGTAATCTCAATGTGTTATTTTGAGATTGAACTGGATTTAAATAAAACCACATTATTTTCGTGTTTTCCAATTACAATGAATCTAATGAACGTCAGTCTGAGCTTGTCGAAGACGATTCAACTACATTCTAGAATTAAAATTTTCTGTATAATTTTTAGAAAACTTTACTAAATCATCCCAATTTTCATCAATTAAAGCTTGTTTTTTTCTTCTAGACCAACCTTTTATTTTCTTTTCATATTGAATTGCATCTCTAGGGTCTGAACATTCCAAATACCATTTCAGTTCTAAAGGTAATCTAGAACTTGTATAAGAATCTTTACTTTTACCAGACTTATGTTCTATTATTCTTCTTTCTAAATCGTTCGTCATTCCTGTGTAAAACGATTTATCAGAACAAAGTAAAATATAAACATAATAGACTCTCATTTTTTATTTTAAATTGATGTGATTTGATAAATTACTTATGTAAATATATTAGTTGAGCTTATGGAAAATCACTCAGTTGCATTTCGACAAGCTCAATGTGACCTTTTGAGTTTCAATTGGATTTAAATATAACTACATTATTTTCTTGTTTTCCAATAACAATGAATCTAACGAACGTCAGTCTGAGCTTGTCGAAGACCTTTGTACGCATTTCGACAAGCTCAATGTGACATTGTTAGTTGTTAATTGGGTTTTAGTAAAACTACATTATTCTTTTATTTTCAAATAGTAGTAAAAATAACGAATGTCAGTCTGAGCTTGTCGAAGACTTTTTGTTGTATTTCAATAAGCTCAATGTGACATCCTTATTTTTAATTGTTTTTAGTAAAACTAAATTATTTTATAAATTTCAAATTATAATAAATCTAAAGAATGTTAGTTTAAGTTTACTAAAAAACATCAATCCAACTGAATCAAATCGATATTACTGTCTTTTACTTTTTGATTTAACTCTTTTACACCATTTGTAAAAAGAGCATTTAATTTCACCAGTTCTGCATCAATTTCTTTTGTAATTTTATTTTTAAAATCGATTGCTTGTTGAGTAGGAGCGTAGTTACCAATTCTTGTTAACGAGTTTAAATGTGCCAATTTATTATTTAAACGTATTGGATAATTCAAAGGGTCTTGTCCACTTTTAGATTTTGTTTGATATAAAGTTTCCTCAATTTTGGTCATATCTTTTACAAGTTTATCAGCAAAATCTAGTAACTCTTTATGTTTTGTTTTATCAGTAATAGATTTTTTTAACAACCCAACTTGACTTCTTACTTTCTTTACATTTTTCAATGCTTTGTGTATTTCAGTCATTTTACTGTTAATGTCGTTGATGAAATCAAACTGTGCTTTCATTTCAGATTCACTAACTTCAGAACTTGGGTTGTTGATAATTTTAAAATTTTGAGTTTGCTTAGAATCATTTACAACCAATTCCACTTTATAAGTTCCAGGCAAAGCCATTGGCCCATTTAAAGAAGCCCACCACAAAATCATTCCTTCTACAGATTCTGCTCCATCATACATCATATTCCAGTTAAAAATATTATTTCCATCTTCAACTTTTAGAGTACCTTCTTTATTTTCTTTGTTTGGTTTTGTTGAGAATTTCTTAATTAAATTATCATTCAAATCATAAAAAGAAAGTGAAATTGTATCTTTTTTATTTACTGATTTGATAAAATAATTCACAGCAACTCCACCTGCATGATTGGTTCCAGCAGTTCTAGAAGTTCGTCCATTTCCACCAGATAAATTATACGCATCTTTCGGTTTGTATAAAACAACTTCTTTTTTTAATGTTGATGAATTTAGTTGATGTAAAGGTGTTAAATCGTCAATAATCCAAAGAGATCTACCTTGCGTTGCTACAATTAAATTATCGTCTTTTATGGCTAAATCTGTGATAGGTACAATTGGTAAATTTTGCTGAAAAGATTCCCAATTTTTACCATCATCAAACGAAACATACATTCCTTTTTCAGTTCCTGCATACAACAAACCTTTACGTTTTGGATCTGCTCTTAAAGCTCTTGTAAAACTTTCTTCTTCAATACCATCAACTATTAAATCCCAAGATTTTCCATAATTTTCAGTTTTATAAATGTAGGGTCTGTAATCTCCAGATTTGTATTTTGTACCAACAATATAGGCACTTCCTTTATCAAAAGGACTCACTTCAATACAGTTAATCATCATCCATTCTGGCATTTTTTTAGGAGTGATATTTTCCCATTTTTCACCATTATTTTTAGAAACGTGCACTAAACCATCATCTGAACCTGTATAAATTAAACCCGTTTCTAAAGCAGATTCTGTAGCAGCGAAAATGGTTCCATAATATTCTACACCAGTATTATCTTGTGTAATTGGCCCTCCAGAAGATTTTAAAGTTTCAGGATCATTTCTTGTTAAATCTGGACTGATTAATTTCCAAGATTGCCCTTCATTTTCTGTTACATGCAAATGATTAGAACCTGCATATAATCTTTTTTTATTGTTTGGTGAAAAGAAAATTGGGAAATTCCACTGAAATCTGTATTTAAAATCTTCAGCTCCATGACCCATTGGGTCATCTGGCCAAACATTAATAGCACGAGTTTCATTCGTTTTATGATTTACTCTTGTAAGCAAACCACCATAACTTCCACCATAAACAATATCATCATTTAAAGGGTCCACAGCAATATGTGCACTTTCTCCACCAGCAGTTGAACTCCAATCAGATTCTGTTATAAATCTACCATCATTTCTGTGCGAAATTCTCACAGTAGAATTATCTTGTTGTGCAGATAAAATTCTATATGGAAAATGATTGTCTGTAGTAACTCTATAAAATTGAGAAGTTGGTTGGTTGTTCATGGTACTCCAATTTTCACCAGCATCAAAAGAAATTTGCGCTCCTCCATCATCACCAATAATCATTCTTTGGTTATCTTCTGGAGCAATCCATAAATCATGATGATCTCCATGAGGAGCATTGTAGGTTTTATACGTTTTTCCACCATCTGTAGATTTATGATAGCGAACATTTAATACATATAAAATATCTTCATCTTGAGTATCTGCATACAAACGTGTGTAATACCAAGCTCTTTGTCTTAATTTTCTTTCAGAATTTATTAAACTCCAAGTTTTTCCTGCATCTGTAGATTTGTAAACTCCACCTTTTTCATTTTCGATTAAAGCGTACACAATATCAGAATTTACAGGCGAAACTGTAACTCCAGCAATTCCCCAAATTCCAGTAGGTAACCCTTTATTTGTAGAAATATTCGTCCACGTTTCACCTTCATCAGTACTTTTCCAGAGTGCAGAACCTTTTCCTCCAGAAGATAAACTGTAAGGAGTTCTTCTCACATCCCAAGTTGTGGCATATAAAATTCTTGGATTATTAGGATCGATAATTAAATCTATAACTCCAGAATTTTCATCAGAAAATAGTACTTTTCTCCAAGTTTCTCCACCATCAACAGTTTTGTAAACACCTCTTTCTTGAGTCGGTTTGTATAAATCTCCCATAACTCCTGCAAAAACAATATCTGCATTTTTTGGATGAATTCTCATTCTTGGAATATGTCTTGAGTTTTTTAAACCCATATGTTTCCATGTTTTTCCTGCGTTTTCAGATTTCCAAATTCCATCTCCAGAAGAAACATTTCCACGAACTGTTTTTTCTCCCATTCCAACATAAATTACATTATTATCCGATTCTGCAACTGCAACTGCACCTACTGAACCTCCAAAAAATCCGTCGGAAATATTTTGCCAAGTGTTACCTGCATCCGTAGTTTTCCATACACCACCACCAGTTGCACCCATGTAAAATAAGTTTGCTTTGTTATTTACGCCTGTTACTGCAGCACTTCTACCACCTCTAAAAGGACCAATATTTCTGTATTTTACTTTGCTAAAATATTCGTCAGAAACTTGGGTAGCTTTTTTTTGTGCATTAACTTTGGCATTCGCAGATAATAAAAAGCAAAAAGCCAGAAAAAGAATTTTTTTCATGTTTGGTTAGTTGTAAGTTTAAGCCTTAAAAATAAGAATTAAAATCAATTTTTAGAATGGACATATTGTTAAATATTTTAGCTGATAAAAAAATAAACGAAAAAATTACTATTTCTGGTTCTAAAAGTGAATCTAATAGATTGCTGATTTTACAAAAACTTTTTCCAGAAATCACTATTGAAAATTTATCAGATTCTGATGACTCTGTGCACATGCAACATGCACTTTCTACAAAAGAAGAACTAGTTGATATTGGGCATGCAGGAACTGCTATGCGTTTTTTAACAAGTTATTTTGCTGTAAACGATGGTAGAGAAACTGTATTAACAGGTTCTCATAGAATGCAAAACAGACCCATTGAAATTTTGGTAAATGCTTTGAGAGATTTAGGTGCTGAAATTACCTATGAAGATAAAGAAGGGTATCCACCAATAAGAATTAAAGGAAAAAAGATTACAAAAGATAAAGTACAAATTAATGGAAATGTAAGTAGCCAATATATTTCTTCTTTGTTATTAATTGCATCAAAATTAGAAAACGGATTAGAAATTGAATTGATTGGTAAAATTACTTCTGTTCCTTATATAAATATGACATTGAGTTTGTTAACGCAATTAGGAATTGAAAATACCTTTGAAGGAAATCTTATAAAAGTACATCCGAAGAAAAATATCGCAAAGCAAATTGTTGTGGTAGAATCAGATTGGAGTTCTGCAAGTTATTTCTATTCGATTGCTGCATCTTTGGCCATTGGTTCTACAATTCAATTGTCAGCTTATAAAAGAGAAAGTTTACAAGGCGATTCTTGTTTGGCAGAAATTTACCAACATTTTGGGGTAACAACCACTTTTGGTGATCATTTTATTACACTAAAAAAAGAAAAAGAATGCAATAAAGAGGTTTTAGAAATCGATTTGAAAAACGCTCCAGATATTGCACAGACAATTGCAGTTACCTGTTTTTCTGAAAGTATTGCTTGTAATTTAACAGGTTTACACACGCTAAAAATTAAAGAAACGGATAGATTGGTGGCTTTAGAAGACGAATTAACGAAATTAGGAGCAAATATTTCTGTTACAAATGAAAGTTTGCAGTTAGAAAAATCAACTGAAATAAAAGAAAATATTGCCATAAAAACCTATAATGATCATAGAATGGCAATGGCTTTTGCGCCTTTAGCATTAAAGGTTCCTTTAAAAATTTTAGATGCTGAAGTTGTTACAAAATCGTATCAAAAATTTTGGGACGATATGCAACAAATTGGCATCCAAATAAAAGAAGTTAAAAGATAAATAGTCAAACACTTGACAACGCCTATTCGCATATCGTATCTTTGCATTTTTTAAGCAAATTATATATATGAAATTATCACAATTTGATTTTGAATTACCAGAAGAATTGTTAGCGGTTTATCCTCCAGAACATAGAGATGAATCTCGTTTAATGGTATTGAATAGAAAAGAACAAACTATTGAGCATAAAAAGTTTAAAGACCTTATTGATTATTTTGATGAAGGTGATGTAATGATGCTGAATAACACCAAGGTTTTTCCTGCAAGAATGTATGGTAACAAAGAAAAAACAGGTGCAAGAATCGAGGTTTTCTTATTGAGAGAATTAAATTCAGAAAATAGATTATGGGATGTTTTGGTAGACCCAGCAAGAAAAATTAGAATTGGAAACAAATTATTTTTTGGTGATGATGATAGTTTAGTTGCAGAAGTTATCGATAATACAACCTCAAGAGGAAGAACATTGCGTTTTTTGTTTGATGGTAGTTACGAAGCTTTTAGGGAAAAATTATTAGAATTGGGTGAAACACCTTTGCCAAGATCAATTAATAGAGAAGTTGAGGCTTCAGATGAAGAGCGTTACCAAACAATTTACGCAAAAAATGAAGGTGCAGTTGCAGCACCAGCAGCTGGTTTGCATTTTTCTAAACATTTACTAAAACGTTTAGAAATTAAAGGTGTAGATTTTGCAGAAATGACATTACATATTGGTTTAGGAACTTTTAGTTCTGTAGAAGTAGAAGATTTATCAAAACATAAAATGGATTCTGAGCAAGTTATAATTTCTGCAGCAACTGCAGATAAAATTAACAAGGCAAAGAAAGAAAAACGAAGAATTTGTGCAGTAGGAACCACAGTTATGAGAACTGTAGAATCTTCAGTTTCTTCTAAGCAAGAATTAAATGCTTATGAAGGTTGGACGAATAAATTTATTTTTCCTCCTTACGATTTTAGCATCGCAAATGCAATGATTACGAATTTTCATCCACCAAAATCTACGTTAATGATGCAAGGAGCAGCATTTGCAGGGTATGATTTTTTAATGGAAGCGTACAAATTAGCAATCAAAGAAGGCTATAAATTCTCTACATATGGAGATGCACTTTTAATTATCTAAGAAAATTTTAAGTTCAAAATACTATTAAAAACTGACGATTTATAATTGTCAGTTTTTTTGTTTTTTGGGCGTTCCCTAAAAAGGTCGCGCTTTCCATTGTATCTTTTTTTAAGAAAAATAAAAAAAGGATGGAACCTGTCTTGAGCAAAGTCGAAAGGTTTCAATCGCTAACGCAAGCCAATTTAACAACAATAGTTATAAGCTAAAATTATATACGTATTTTTGCACATCTATTTTAAAAATTAGAAAAGTTGATTAAAAAGAAAGACATAAGAGCCTTAACTAAAGAACAATTACGTGATTTTTTTGTAGAAAATGGCGATAAAGCATTTCGTGGAAATCAAGTTTATGAATGGCTTTGGAGCAAATCTTTGCACACTTTTGAAGACATGACCAACATTTCTAAACAAACCAGAGAAATGTTAGAGAACAACTTTGTGATTAATCACATAAAAGTTGATTCCATGCAAAAGAGTGAAGATGGCACCATAAAAAACGGTATTAAGTTACATGATGGTTTAATTGTGGAATCTGTTTTAATTCCTACAAAAAAAAGAACCACAGCCTGTGTTTCCAGTCAAGTTGGTTGTAGTTTAGATTGCAAGTTTTGTGCAACTGCTCGTTTAAAAAGAATGCGAAACCTAAATCCTGATGAAATTTACGATCAAGTTGTTGTGATAGATAAACAGAGTAGGTTATATCATAATCATCCCTTAACAAATATTGTTTTTATGGGAATGGGTGAGCCTTTAATGAACTACAAAAATGTTTTAAAATCTATTGAGATGATAACCTCTCCAGAAGGTTTAGGAATGTCATCAAAAAGAATTACAGTTTCTACTTCTGGTGTGCCAAAAATGATTAAAATGATGGCAGATGAAGACGTGAAATTTAATTTAGCAGTTTCTTTACATTCTGCAATTGATGAAGTTAGAACGTCAATTATGCCTTTTAATTCTACGTTTCCTTTAGCAGACTTAAAAGAATCTTTAGAATATTGGTACGAAAAAACAAAACGTGCAATTACGTACGAATATATTGTTTGGAATGGAATTAACGACAAAAAAGAAGATATCAAAGCATTAGTAGATTTTTGCAAAGCTGTACCTTGTAAAGTAAATTTAATAGAATACAATCCTATTGATGATGGTGAGTTTCAACAAGCAAGTTCAGCTGCAATTAACAACTATATTTCTAATTTAGAAATGAACGATATCACTATAAATGTAAGAAGAAGTAGAGGTAAAGATATTGATGCTGCTTGTGGACAATTGGCAAATAAATCGTAATTTTTAAAGTAAGTTCGAGCGCAGTCGAGAACTATTTATAAATAAAAAAAATGTTTACTTTTGATACTAATATTGACCTTTCGACTGCGCTCAAGGTGACAAGTTAAAAATTTATGAATCAAGTAGAACTTATTAAGCTTCCTATTAAAACTGAAATGGAACTCTTTGAGAAAAAGTTCAAAGATTCTATGTTGTCTAAAGTGCCACTTTTAAACAGAATTACCTATTATATTGTTCGTAGAAAAGGAAAACAAATGCGACCAATGTTTGTTTTTTTAGTCGCAAAAATGGTTTCTAATGGTGGTTTTGATGAGCGAACTTATAGAGGAGCCTCTGTTGTAGAATTGATTCATACTGCAACTTTAGTACATGATGATGTTGTAGACGATTCTAATAGAAGGCGTGGTTTTTTCTCTATTAATGCTTTATGGAAAAATAAAATTGCTGTTTTAGTAGGCGATTTTTTATTATCTAAAGGATTGCTTTTATCTATAGATAATGAAGATTTCGATTTGCTAAAATTAATTTCAATTGCTGTTCGTGAAATGAGCGAAGGCGAACTACTACAAATCGAAAAAGCTAGAAAGTTAGATATTACAGAAGATATTTATTTTGATATTATCAGGCAAAAAACAGCCACTTTAATTGCTGCTTGTTGTGGAATTGGTGCAGCTTCTGTGGGTGCAAATCAAGAAACTGTACAACAAATGCGAAAATTTGGGGAGTATATTGGTATTGCTTTTCAAATAAAAGACGATTTATTTGATTATACAGATGAAAAAATAGGAAAACCTACAGGAATTGATATCAAAGAGCAAAAAATGACCTTGCCTTTAATTTATACCCTAAACAATTGCTCAAAAAAGGAAAAAGCTTGGATTATCAATTCTATCAAAAAATACAACAAAGACAAAGTTAGAGTAAAAGAAGTAATTGCTTTTGTAAAAAATAATGGTGGAATTGAATATACAATTTCGCAAATGAATGACTACAAGAGTAAAGCTTTATCCATCTTAAATAATTATCCAGAATCTCCTTATAAAGCTTCGCTTTTACAAATGATTGATTATGTTGTAGAACGTAAGGTTTAGTTTTTTATAACTAGAATTTTTCAGTATTTTTGAAATTATCGATTTCTGATAAACCAATGAATGCTATGAAAAAAATATTCCTTCTTATTGTAATTACTTTTATTTCTTTATCAAATTTAACAGCACAAAACACGTATGATATTCGGTTTTCTCAGAATACGAATACAGATGCTAATTGTGGTTATTTTAATGCATATTTTAAAAACACACCAAAAGAAATTGGCTATTCGATTTTAAGAGAAGGGAACAAACTTTATTTTCAAGTTACTGATAAAAATTGGGGGATTAATTTATTTAAAAAATCGGGAGATGGAATTGCAATAGATGTTGTGTCGAAAGTTAGATATAAATGTGATTCCATAATAGAAGATAGTCAAATTAGAGGTACAATATTACAACCAGTATATGCAAAACAATTGGTTAGAGGCTTTAAACCAACTTTAGGAGATAGATTTAAAACCTTTGTTGGTACAGTTCCTTCAGATTTACAAGACGAAGAATTAGAGTTTAATATCCTTTTTTTAAACAATAAAGTGCTTTGTAGATATCAAAGAATTTATAATTTGGAATCCTACCCATGGGATTTGTTAGATATGGGAGTTTATTTAGATTCGCTTACATATAAATCAAAAGAAATAACAACCGAAAAAGATAAGTTTGTTACAAAATATAAAAAATTAAAATTTGTAATTCCATTTCAAAAAAACAAAGCTGCTTATTTACCTGAAGATATAAAACCCGTATATGATTCTTTAAAATTGACGGATTTCAATATCAAAAAAATAAATATTAAAGCTTATTCATCTATTGAAGGGAGTTTAGAAAGAAATTTAGAATTACAAAAATTACGTGCAGAAAGTATTGCAAAATCGATGCAATCTTTCCAAAAACCAGACATTGAAACAGAAATTTCATCTGCTGAAAATTGGGTGGAATTTTTGAATGACATCAGCAAAAGCAAGTATAAAAACTTAAAAAATCTCTCTAAAAAAGAGATTAAACAAAAAGTTGTAGGTTCAGTTTCTGATGAATTAGAAATCTATTTAAAAAACCACAGAAAAGCTGTTATTATTTTAGAATTGGAGAAAAAGGATAAGTATAAAGAAATGACAACTAATAAATTAATTACTATTTTCAATGATTTTATACTGAAAGAAAATATTGAAGAAGCTTTGGTTGTGCAAAATTCAATTTTTGAGAAATTAAAAGAAGAAAATTCCCCTGATAAATTGAGAGAATTGACGGTTCCAAAACAACAAAAATTCGTGCCTATTTTAAATAAAAACAGCATGTTTAAGTATTTGTTGAATATTAGTTATGCTAAAATTGCTTTTGATGAACTTAAAATGTTAGAAAAATTAGATCCTAAAAACATTAAAATAAAATATAATTTAGTGGTTTTGAGATTTATAATTTGGGAAAATAATTGGGAAAAAATAACCATCGCAGATTTTAAAAAAGATATTTATCAACTTAAAAAAATAGGGGTAAAAAGCAGTTTAATTGATAGGATGTTCGTTAATTTTCATATAGTAAAAGCAAAAAAGAATATGATTGCTAAAAATTATGATGCTAAAGACGATTCAATAGATTTTATAGTAGATACTTATGAGAATTTTGATTTATCGAACTACGATTATTTAAGTTTAGCGCAGTTTTTGAATTATTATTCTAATAAAGATGACGCAATAGATTTGTTAGATGTAAAAGTTAGAACAATTACTGTAGATGAGGATTTATTATTCTATTATTTAAATTTAACAATTACTAATAAATACAATGTTGCTTCAAATAATTACAGAACCATGATGTTAAATGCAATTAATATGAACGAAAAAAGATTCTGTAAAATATTTAATGCTTCTTTGAATGATGGGGTTACTTTTCAGTTGTTAGAAAATGAATATTTAAGAAAAACTTATTGTGAAAGTTGTGTAAATGAGTAATTTATAAACTCAACAACTCTTCAACAAAAGCTCTGGAATTAGACAATCTTGGTACTTTATGTTGCCCACCTAATTTGTCTTTTTTCTTTAACCAATCATAAAATAATCCCTCTTTTGCTACATGAATTTTTGGCATTGCTAAGGTCATAGAATTGTAACGTTTTGCTTCATAATCAGAATTTATTGCTTTTAAGGCATTGTCTAAGAGCTCAGTAAAATAATTCATATTTTCAGGTTTTTTACTAAACTCGATAATCCATTCATGACCACCACTTTTTTTATCTTTCATAAAAATAGGGCCAACAGTATAATCAATAATTAAAGAATTTGTTTTTTCAGTTGCCATTTTTAAAGCATCTTCTACATTTTCGATGTTTAATTCTTCACCAAAAACGTTGATATAATGTCTTGTTCTACCCGTAATTTTAATTCTGTAGGGTTCTAAATTTGTAAATCTGATGGTATCACCAATTAAATAACGCCATAAACCACTATTAGTCGTAATTATTAAGGCGTAATCGATTTCTTTTTTAACTTCAGATAAAGTGATTGTTTTAGAGTTTTCTCCTTTATAATCGGTCATTGGAATAAACTCATAGAAAATTCCATAATCTAGCATCAACAATAATTCTTTAGAACCATTGTTATCTTGAATTGCAAAAAAACCTTCAGAAGCATTATAAATTTCATAATACTGAAAATTCTTTTTTGGAATTAGCTTTTTGTACTGTTCTCTGTAAGGATTAAAGTTTACACCTCCATGAAAATACACTTCCAGATTTGGCCAAACTTCTAAAATATTATCTTTTCCTGTTCTTTCTAAAACTCTGTTTAAAAGTACCAACATCCAACTTGGTACACCCACCAAACTTGTAATATTTTCGTTGATAGTTTCATCAATAATCGCTTCCATTTTGGTTTCCCATTCAGATAATAAAGCAACTTCTTGGCTTGGAGCAGAACTATAATCTGCCCAAAAAGGTAAATTTTCTGTAATAATTGCAGACAAATCTCCAAAGTAAGAACTATTGTCTTCGTAAATATCAGAACTACCTCCTAAACGCAAACTTTTGCCTGTAAAAAGCTGTGTATGTTCGTTATTGTTAATGTACAAACACAACATATCTTTACCAGCTTTCATGTGGCAATATTCCAAAGCCTCATCACTTACAGGAATAAATTTACTTTTTGCATTGGTGGTGCCACTACTTTTTGCAAACCATTTTATATTGGTGTGCCAAAATAAATTCTGTTCGCCTTTTCTGCAACGTTCAATTAATGGCTCAATACTTTCGTATTTTTGAATAGGCACTAATTTTGCAAAATCTTCATAGTTTTTAATCGATAAAAAATTATGTTGAATACCAAACTCAGTTTTTTTTGAGGCTGAAACTAATTTTAATAAAAGTTCATTTTGAACATCTATTGGGTATTTTAAAAACAACTCAATTTGATGAATTCGTTTTTTAAGAAACCAAGAAATGATTGAATTTACTATGGGAAATGCCATAAATTAAGTTCCGTTTTTTTGTAAGTTTGTGAGGAGCTAAAAATAACAAAAATTTATTTATGCAATATCAAGGAGTTTTAAAAAAAATGAAGACTGAAAATGGAGATGAAATCCAGTATTATTTAGATATGAACACTGATTTTATAAACATGAATCAGTTACTAAATAAGGAAATTTCGATCAGTTTTATAAAATACGAATGTTTAAATTGTCATTTAGAAAAAGAAATTTACAGACAAGGTTTTTGTAAATCTTGTTTTTTTGATATTCCAAATGCAGCAGATTGGATTATGAGACCTGAATTAAGTCAAGCACATTTAGGTATTGAAGATCGAGATTTAGCTTATGAAAAATCGGTACAATTAAAACCACATATTGTGTATTTGGCAAACTCTAGCAATGTAAAAGTTGGAGTTACCAGAAAAGGACAAGTGCCAACAAGATGGATAGATCAAGGAGCACATGAAGCCATAGAAATTGTAGAAGTGCCCAACAGATATTTAGCAGGAATTACAGAAGTTGCTTTAAAAGAACATGTTGGTGATAAAACAAATTGGCGAAAAATGCTGAAAAATGATATTGAAGATGAAAACTTGGTGGAGTGGAGAGAGAAATTAAAACAATACATTCCTGATGAAGCCAAAGAATATTTTATAGAAAATAATTCGGAAACCAATTTGAATTTTCCTGTGCATAAATATCCTGTAAAACCTAAAAGCTTAAATTTGATAAAAACACAAAAGTTTACAGGAAAGTTGGTTGGAATTAAAGGTCAATATTTAATTTTTGAAGATGAAACCGTTTTTAATGTAAGAAGTAATGAAGGTTTGGTGGTTTCTATTGATATATAACTTTTCTCTCTGTGAAGAAAGTCTGTGCGACTCTGTGTAATAGTATTACGCAAAGATTCACAGAGAAAACACAGAAATTCATAGAGAAATATTTAACATGGTACGAAGTTTTTTTTAGTTTTATTATTTACAGTTTCAATTAAGGTTTTATGAAGTATTTACTAATAATCTATATTGCTTTAGGATTAGTTTTATCTTGTATAATTAGCATTGAATATAATTGTTTAGGAGATGAAATGTTTCCAAAATTTTACGGAAGTCCATTTGTTTTTGTAAAAACTTCGATAGCAAGTTCATTGGAATATTATTATGGAATTTTAGGAATTATTTTAAATACTTTAATTTGGAGTTTAGTTTTACTTGTAATCAATTTATTTATAAGAAAATTAACTAAAAAAGTAAAAGACCTTAAAATTATAAAATGGTTTCGCATTTTAATAATTGGTTTTTTATTGCTTTTTTCAACATTAAATATTTTAATGTCTTACGAATTGTCTGGAAGAGGATTTGATGAGAATTTGAATTATTGGCATCTAAATATGGAAGAGGATGCCAAAATTTGGAAAATGAATTGCGAAGGAAAAATAAGGTTATTTTTAATATGAAAAAACTTTTAATTTTATTACTGATTTTCTCTTCTTGTAAAAAAGAGGTTTATTATTATCCATCAAAAAGTTTTTTTGATGAAATTAATCCCCAAGAAATTAGTATTGATAATTTAAATTTTGAACAAATAATTGATGCTGTTTCTAATAAGATATTTAAAAAAGAAAGACTTGTATATTACATTATTAGATAAAAATAGAGAAATTAAAATAAGTCCTTTTACCTGTACAGGAGGTTTCATAAAAGAGAAAAATGGTTTATAAATTAATAATGATAGTATTTATATTTCAGATAAAAAATATCCTAAATCTCAAATGCAGAAGTATTTAAAACTTCATTATGATAATAATAGTAGAATAGAACATTTTTCAACTTCATCAAATTATGCATTTATTAATATTGTTTTGAAAACTAATAAGAAAGGGAAAAAACTAAAAAATGTGTTATTGGAAATTATAAAAAATTTTGAAAGTTCTAATATCGAAAATAAAGAAAACATTGACTTGTCAATTATGCTAAGTTTACCTTTGGATTCAGAATTTTTAAAAATTCCACCACCTCCAAGTTTTTTGAAAATAGAAAACTGATATAAAAAACTCCGTGAATCTCTGTGAAAAACTCTGTGCGACTCTGTGTAATAGTTTTACACAAAGATTCTCAGAGAAAACACAGAGATTTACAGAGAAATATTTTAAACGATATGAAAAACAACCTATTAAAAGTAGCCTTAGCACAAATTTCTCCTGTTTGGTTAAACAAAGAAAAAACAATCGAAAAAATTGAGAAATCAATTGTAGATGCAGCAAAAGAAAACTGCGAATTGATTGTTTTTGGAGAAGCATTATTTAAGACCAGATGTTACTAAATTACACGTAAACAGAGATAGACAAATTGCATTTTTTTATGATGATAAATTATGATTTTTGAACAACTAGAAATACAATTACAACCTTATAAAAGAGGATTTCATTTAATAACTGATGAAGTTTTGGGGAAATTTCCAGCAATAAAATCAATCAAAAAAGGTTTTTTGAAAGTGTTTATAAAACACACTTCTGCAAGTTTAACAATTAATGAGGATGCAGACCCAACAGTTCGTTTGGATTTTGAAAGTCATTTTAATAAAATGATTCCAGAAAATGCTCCTTATTATATTCATACTTATGAAGGTTCTGATGATATGCCAGCACATTTAAAAGCATCTATTTTAGGTTCGTCTGTAGATATACCAATTACAAACGGAAAATTAAATTTAGGCACTTGGCAAGGAATTTACTTATGTGAACACAGAAATTATGGAGGTTCAAGAAAATTAGTACTTTCTGCTTTTGGAGTTTAATTTTTTGAATTTAGTTTGATAATTATTCGCTAGTGCTCGTTTTTAACGAGTACCGAAAAAGTTTGGCACTCGTTAAAAACGAGCGTTAGCAGTTTACAAACTAACAAAATCTTCTGTGAATCTCCTTAAAATAAATCAAAAGAAACTCTGTGGATCTCTGTGTAAGAATACGTAATTATAAAGAAGCAATCAATTTTTTCAAAATCCTTTCAACTCCAAAATTATCGTTACTTTCAGTAGAAAAATCTGCTAATTCTGTAATATCTTTATGCGCATTTTTCATTGCAAAACTAAAATCAGCCTCTTTCATCATTTCTATATCATTTAAATAATCGCCAAAAACCATCGTTTCTTTTCTGGTGATATTTAGCAATTTTTGCAGATGATTTAAAGCAATTCCTTTGTTTGATTTTTCATCAGAAATATCTAACCAATTTTGCCCTGAAACTTTTAGTAGAATTTCGTTTTCTAAATGTTTTATTTCAGGATATATATATTCTTCTGAAGATTCATAATGAAAAACAGCAATTTTATAAACAGGGATATTTTTTGCAATTTCCACTAAATCATCAATAATTTCAAAGCTTGTATAATATTCTTTAAATAAGTTGATAAAACGTGCATCTTTACTTTCTATATACGCTGCATCATCACAGCATAAAACGATATTTGTGCCATTTATTTCTCTTAAAATCGGAAGTATTTTTAAAACTTTTTCAGCTTCTAAAAAATTAGAAAGTAAAACTTCTTTCCCTTTTTTTGCAACACCCCCATTTTCTGCAATTACAAAAATATCCTCTTTAATTTTAGCTAATCGTTCAACAATGCTGTTGTGTTGTCTTCCACTTGCTGCACAAAACAAAATATTTTTTTCTTGTAGTTTTTTAAAAAGTTCAAAAAACTGGTTGCTAACTTCGTGGTTAGAGTTTAGCAAAGTTCCATCCATATCAGAAACTACTAATTTAATTTTTGATAAATCCATTATATTACCTTGTAGAATCTCTAATTACGATATCTGTTTTAATAACTTTTGTAACGATATCTGTATTTTTATTTTTTAATTTATCAATCAAAATTTCAGCAGCAGTTGCTCCCATTTGTTCTCCATGTTGACTAATTGTCGTCATTTTTGGGCTTGAATGTCTTGATAAAATTCCGTTAGAAAATGCAATTACAGCAACGTCTTTAGGTATTTTTTTGCCACTTTTTTTAATCGCTTTCATTGTAGAAACAGCCACAGATTCTCCAGTGGTAATAACAGCGTCAATTTCTGTGTCTTTTACAAAGGGTTTAACTTGTTTTACATATTTTTTATAATCTCTTTCCAAAATATTTAAAACCAAATTTTCATCAAAAGGCAACCCTACTTTTTCTAATCCTTTTTTGTAGCCTAAAAGACGTTGTTCTCCAATATGTAAATCGCTAATGGTCGAGATAAAAGCAATTTTTTTATGTCCTTTTTTATATAAAAATTCCACAGTACTTGCAGCTGAGTTTAAATCGTCAGTCACAACTTTATCACATTCAATCGATTTTGCAACTCTATCAAACATTACAATTGGCGTTCCGTTTTCGATAGATTCTTTAAAATGATCGTGTTTGTTGTTTAGTTCGGTTTCTTTTGCCATGGATAATAAAAAACCATCTATACTTCCATTAGAAAGCATTTCAATAATTTCTACTTCCTTATCATAAGATTGGTTAGAAATACACGTAATTACTTTGTAACCTCTTTCTAAGGCTGTTTTTTCTATCCCTTTAAATACTTGTGCAAAAAAGTAATTAAGCATTGTTGGTATAATAACACCAATTGTTTTTGTGCTTCTGTTTTTTAAACTTAACGCATTAAAGTTAGGTTTGTAATTGTTCTCTTTAGCATATTTCTGAATTTTCTCTTTTGTAGCTTCACTAATTTCGTAGCTATCATTTAAAGCCTTAGAAACTGTGGAAATAGAAACATTAAAATGTTTGGCAATATCTTTTATGGTTAGTTTCTTCATCTAAAAAAATTTAATTACGAAGATATAAAAATATACCTCGTTAATATTTGAGAAAGTATTAATTTATCATTTTTTTTCTATGAAACCTTCTTATTTCATAAAAAATGTAAGTATATACGACTAAATATTCAAGAGCTACAAACCATAAATTTTCTTGCCAAGGATTATTTGCATATGCTTGGTAACTTAAAATAATAACAAAACTCCAAACAATAGGAAATTTATATTTTGTAAATACTGATAAAATAATTGGCGTTGCTAAATACCAAGGATGTACAGTTGTGGACGTAAAATAATAAAAACAAAGTCCGAAAAGCATTGCTGTAAATACTTGTTTTAAAGTGATATTTTTTCTAAAAAACGTTTGTATTATCAATACTAAAATGGTTAAAATTGGTGTTATTTTACCAATAATAGCAATTTCGTTATAACCTCTAAAGAGGAAGCCAATTTCCCTAAAAAGATAATAGAAACTTGCATTAAATTCGAACTTACAAAACCACAAACCAACCGATTTTGAGTAATTTTCTATGAATGTTGATGATAAAAATGGCAAAAATAAAATAACAACAGTTAAAATTGTAAGTATATAAAATGATGAAAGTTTTAATAAATTACGAATTCTCGATTTGGCTTTAACAGATATAATGATGTCTTTTTGAGAATTATTTTTACACACAAACCACTGAAAAAATAATGGCAAAAATAACAATGGAATTAATTTTACAGAAATAGAACAACCGATTAAAATAGCTGCTAATGCCCATTTTTGTTGATACAATTTATACATCCCAAAAATAAAGAAGAATAGCATTACAGGTTCAAAATGCAAATTCCCTGTCATTTCTATAATGATAAAAGGATTTAAAATGTACCAGAAAATATTTTTGATGGGTAGATTTAGTTTTTCTAAAAGTTTTTTTCCAACATATAGAATTCCAAGATCTGCTAAAATAATAATCAATCTTAAAACAACAACAGAACCAAAAATACTTTTGCTAGCAAATAACGCTGCAATAAAAAAACAAAGCTGATTTAACGGCGGGTAATTTGTATAATGACTTCCATTTAATTCGCCCATTCCTGCATACAATTCTTCTGCATCTGCAATTGGAAAGTTGTTTTGTTGCACGATGTTTTCTGGCAAGGTTAGATAGGGATTTAAACCTTCAAAAAGCATGCGACCATCCCAAATAAATCTGTAAAAATCTTGCGATAAACTTGGCGTTGCAAAGAGAAATATCAACCTAAAAAGAATAGCAATACCAACTAAAGTAGAGAATGAGATTTGCTTGTTTTGCATCAATAGATAAAAACAACCAAAAAGTGCAAACCACAAAGAAATAAGGATGTTAAATTCCGTTCTTTCTAAAAAATAAGCAAAGAAAATATAAAGAAGTATGCTACTAAAAATTAGCAGTACGTTTTTGTATTTGCTAAAAAAAGGCATTACGCTTTTGAGAAAATTGACTTAAAGAAAACATAAGCAAAACCAACAAAAAGCATAAAATGAAAAGGGAAAAGCCCAAAATCTCCTCCTTGATCGCCCACAATAAATGCGCTATACATTCCAAAAATGAAATAAATAGCTAAAAGGCCTTCTAAAATTACATGAACAGAAGGTCTCTTTTTAATATATTTATTGTTTTTCCAACCATCTTTAATGGTTGTAATATTAAATTTTGGAGTTCTTACAAATTCACTTTTTTTACCAATATGTCCTTCTAAAACAGCAATTGTATTGTGCAAAGAAAAACCCATTGCCACTGAAAAAAACGTAAAAAATGCGCCAATATATTTTAAAAATCTTATAAAACCACCACCATAAATATTTTTATACATGTGCCAATAACACACAAAGAAGATTAGAGAACTTGCTACAAAAAAGCTCATCACATAAAAATAATTCTTTAAATGTTCATATTCATTTTTGATGTATAGCATTGGAATACTCAAAACAGCCACTAAAAAAATACAGATAAACATAGAGCTGTTTAACAAATGTAATAATCCGTGAATTTTAGTTTTTATAGAAATGTTTTTATTGGTAATAATGCGTTTAATCATTTTCTGAAAATTCTCTGCACCACCTTTATTCCATCTAAATTGCTGCGATCTTGCTGCACTAATAATTACAGGAAGTTCTGCAGGAGTTTCTACTTTTTCTAAATACTTAAATTTCCAATTTTTTAGCTGTGCTCTATAGCTTAAATCGATGTCTTCTGTAAGTGTATCTCCTTGCCAATTACCAGCATCGTAAATACATTCTTTTCGCCAAATACCAGCAGTTCCATTAAAGTTTATAAAATGACCTTTGCTATTTCTACCCACTTGTTCTAGGGTAAAATGAGCATCTAACATAAAAGCTTGAATTCTTGTTAGTGTAGAGTAATTTCTGTTGATATGACTCCATCTTGTTTGAACAACGCCAATTTTTTCATCTTTAAAATAAGGGACTGTTTGTAACAACCAATCTTTTTTTGGTAAAAAATCAGCATCAAAAATGGCAATAAACTCGCCTTTTGCAGTTTTTAGACCTTCTTTTAAAGCTCCAGCTTTAAAACCTTGTCGATTTGATCTTCTAATATGTTCAATATCAATTCCTTTCTCTTGAAGTTTTTTAACGTGTTTTGCAGTTATTTCTACAGATTCATCAGTAGAATCATCTAAAACTTGAAACTCTATTTTATCTTTTGGATACTCTAGTTTTGCAATATTTTTTAACAAACGTTTCATTACATACAACTCGTTAAAAACGGGTAATTGTATGGTTACAAAAGGAATTTCATTTGGGTTTGTAAAGTCAAATTTAGGAGAATTATCCTCTTTATTTCTATACTTTAAATAATTGATAAGCAGATTTAACTGTGCAAGTGCGTAGATAAAAATAAGCACCAAACAGAACGTGTAAATAATTATAATAAGATACTCTAAAATCATTATTTAAAACTATATTTAAAAATCCAACCTAAAATTTTAACTCCTGCAAATATAGTACCTTTTACAGTACCTGAAACTTTTGAGACACCTATTCTGTTTCTATATTTTACAGGGATTTCTTTGTAGGTCATTTTTTGCTTTAAAACCTTTAGTTGCATTTCTACAGTCCAACCATAGGTTTTATCTTCCATGTTTAAAGCTAATAATTTATCGTACTTAATAGCTCTAAAAGGTCCTAAATCAGAGAATCTTGCTCCAAAAAACAGCTTCATTAAAAAAGTTGCTAGCCAATTCCCAAAAACTTGTTGAGGTGTCATAGCACCATTTTCACGTAATTCTTTTACTCTTGCACCTACTACAAAATCTAAGTTTTGGTTGATGATTGGCGAAACAATTTCCGTTAATTGTTCTGGATAATCAGAATAATCACCATCTAAAAAAACAATAATATCTGGTTTTATTGACTGCTTAGCAATATAATCCATGCCTTTTAAGCAAGCATAACCATAACCTTTTCTTGTTTCTGATAAAACAGTTGCACCAGCATTTTTGGCGTTAATTTCTGTGTTATCAGTAGAGTTATTACTAATTACAATAATTTCATCAACTATTTTAGGAATATCTTTAACAACACTTCCAATAGAATCTTGCTCATTATAAGCAGGAATAATCACTTTTATAACTGGCTTCATCTATCTTAAATCAAATATGTTATTTTCTTTTTTAAAAGAGGATAAACTTGTCCATTCTTTTATTTTTTTACCTTCTTTAAATTTTGAGGCCTTTATTATTTCCTCTTCTTTATAAACCAAACAATATCCGTTTTTCTGATTATTTTCTAGTTGGCATTTATAATTTACAATTCCGTTTTCATCATAAAATAACCACCAATTTTCTTTAATACCTTTCTTAAAATGCCCTTCTTTATCTATAAGAGCATTTTCGGTGTAAAAGTACCAATATTTTATTTTTTGACCCTTTTTGTAACTGCCTTCTTGCTTTAAATTTCCATTTTCGAAATAAAATTTCCAGTAATCAACTTTTTTATCATCTAAAACCCAACCTTCTTCTTTTAATTGACCAGAATCATAATATTCCTTTTGATACGTTTTTTGAGCAAAAGAATTTACTGAAAATAATAAAATTGCTATACTAATTCCATAAAAATGCAAAGACATAAATTTCTTGCAGTTTAGAAGAAAAAGATTTTTTAAATTATTTATCAATTGATATGTTGATAATTCTTGTACTAATTTAAATTTTTTATACATACAGTTTACAGATTGCAGAAATTGAGACTGCCAACTGAAAACTGTTTTGCAGAATACTATTTCTTATTAATTAAATTCATTAAATCAACATCATTTCCTAATAGAATTTCTGTTGGATTAATTCTCCCATCTTCAGGGCCGTTTTCTAATTTTAAAACGCCTCTTGGGCAAACTGCAGAACAAACTCCACAACCCACACAACTAGAACGAACGATGTTTTCTCCTTTTTGTGCATAGGCTCTTACATCAATTCCCATTTCACAATAAGTAGAACAATTTCCACAAGAAATACACTGTGCACCATTTGTGGTAATTCTAAATCTCGATTTAAAACGCTGAACCATTCCTAAATAAGCTGCTAAAGGACAACCAAATCTACACCAAACTCTGTTTCCAAAAATTGGGTAGAAACCTGTTCCTATAACTCCAGCAAACCAAGCACCTATCAAGAAACTATACGTATCTTTTATCCATTGGGTTTTAATTCCGAGAAAAGATTGTGCTCCTGAGAAGTAACAATACAAAGTAACGAGTGTCATCAACAGAGAAAAAATTAACACAGAATGGATTAACCATCTTTCTAATTTCCATGCATTCAGGCTTTTATCTGAATGTTGTCTGTAAGGGTCTCCTAAAGTTTCTGCTAAACCTCCACAACCACAAACCCAAGAACAATACCAACGTTTTCCAAAAAAATAAACCATTACTGGCACAATTACTAAGGTTAAAACAATTCCCCAGACTAAAATAAATAGTCCAATTGAGCCACTTTCAGTCAATGTTTTTAAATTCCATTCAAAGAAGAAATCATAATCTAAAGGAAAAGCATTTTTAAAATCGTAACCAGGCATGTTTAAACTGGTCATAATTTCTGGGATTAAAAAAGCAAACACAATTTGAAAGAATAAAACAGAGGTTGTTCTTATAATTTGATACTTATTATGTCTGTATTTAATGTACATTCTTACAGCCATTGTTACCATAATTGTACAGTATAAAAAGCCGTACACAAACCATTGAGAAGCTTCACCACCATTTAAAGCTTTGCTAATTGGATCTAGAATAAACGTCCAGTTTACAACATAATCTGCCATAAAATAAAGCACCAAATAAAAAGTAACCAAATACACTAAAACCACCCAAGCAATCCAGCCTCTGTTTGTGGACGATTTATGATAAATTCCGTCATTTTTTATTCCTGGTTTTCCTAACAAAATTAAGTTTGGTAGCATAAATAGTAATGCTCCTAATATGCCTAATCCAAAAGTTAGAAACCACATTAAGCCAGCATTTTCTTTTACAAAACCACTTCCTGCTTTTTTGGCGATTTGAAAACTAATGGTATGAGGTTTACCATCAACTCTATATTGATATTGAGCACCTTTTTTATCCCAATTTTTTTCTTTATTATATTTTTCGATTAAATCATTGTAATGCTTATTATTTGTTTCTACAGCATTTCTAACACGTTCAGAAAATTGAAAAATATTTAAATTTTCTTCGGTCACAATTGCTTTTGATAATTCTTCTTTGATGATTTCACTTTTATACCCTTTTTCTTGAATAAAAGAGTCTAATTCCTGTTCTGTGAAACTAAAATTTCCAGTAAAAATAGATGCTGTAAAAATGCTTAATCCTATTAAAAAAATTACTAAACCTGTATATTTTATTGCTTTCATATATCTTATGCTTTGCTGAAAATGCGTTTCCAACTTTTCTTTTTAACCTGAATATTTGTGCTATTTTCTTGATTGAATTTTGCTACAATGTCTTTTTCATATAAATTGTAAAATTCAGGATCAAAATTGGCATTTTTTAGATATTCTAAAACGTGCTCTATAGATTTGTTTTCTGTCAACCATCGATCAAAAATTTCGTGACGCATTCTAATTCCGAATGTATTTATCCCTAAAAATTTATGGGTAATTTTATCATAAGAAATGGTAATGCAAATATTTTCTTTAGGATGTTGCCATTGAAAATATGCTTCATTTTCTTGTTTGTTTCGTTCGCTAAAAACCCAGCCATACGTTTGGTATTCTATATCTAAAAATTTGGCAGAATTAAACCAATGTCCAGGATTGTATGCCATTTTATTGCCGCAAATTGTTTGTGCTAAAACTTCGCCCATCATTCTTCCTGTATACCAAACAGCTTCAATATTTCTACGTTGTCCAATCGCTTTATGTTGCTCTGCACAATCGCCAATTGCATAAATATCTTTGATATTGGTTTCTAAAAAATGATTGACTAAAACACCTTTTTTGGTTTCGATGCCAGAATCTTTTAAGAAATCGATATTTGGAGTTACACCAGCTGTTAAACCAACAACATTACAAAAGATTTCTTCGCCAGTTTCTTCAATAATGATCGATTTTACTTTCCCATTTTCATCACTTTTAATTTCTTTTAAATTGGTTGATAAACGCAAATCTATATGATGCTCTTTGATATGTTTATTAATCATTTCAGATTCTTGTGCTGGCAAAACTCCATTCCAAAAACTATCTTCACGCACTAAAAAAGTAACAGGAATTTTTCTACTTCTCAACATTTCTACCAATTCGATTCCTATTAAACCACCACCAACAATTACAGCTCTTTTACAAACCTCATTATTTGGTGCGTATTTTTCTAGTTTTTCTAAATCTTGCTTATGATACATGCCCATAACTCCATCCAAATCTTGTCCTGGCCAACCAAATTTATTTGGTTTAGAACCAGTTGCGATAATTAATTTATCGAAAGAAAGCGTAGAAGAATCTTTAAAATTTAGTATTTTTTTATCAGTATTAATACTAGAAACATAGCCTTCTTTTAGGTTGATGTTATTCTTGTCCCAAAACCAATTTTCGTAAGGTTGTGTATGCTCGAATTTCATGTGCCCCATGTAAATATACATGAGTGCAGTTCTAGAAAAGAAATATTTGGTTTCTGCAGAAACAATTGTAATTTGTTTGTCAGAATTTTTCCTGATATGTCTTGCAGCTGAAACTCCAGAAATTCCATTCCCAATAATTACAATATGCTCCATAGTTAGTGAATTGATTATTTGCTTTAAGTCGTAGCGAAAGTTAAGAACTTAAAAGTTAACGTTAGTTTAGAATTGATATAAATAGACTTGTTAAAAGAAACTGTAATTATTTTTCTTTTAAACATGAAACTACAGAATTTTTAAATTTAAAAGAGGAAATAATACAGGTTTATAGCAAAGTTTTAACATTGGTTTAAGAGCGTTGTTCTAATAAAAAGAACTATTTTTCGGAAGATTATGAAAATATATAAACTTTCTTTTTTACTGCTGATAATCTTGCAGTTTTCTTGCAATAGTCAAGTTAAAAAAATAAACGGATTAAGCTTTGTAGCCTCAAGAGATTCTATTGATGCAAAACATATAAACCCAGCTCTAAGAACCAATAGCAATTATGTTGCTTTAATGCCTTATAGTTTTATTAGAAATATTGAAATTCCTAGAATTGAATTCAACACAAACAGAGAATGGTTTGGCGAAAGCAAAAACGGATTGTTACAATATGCCAAGGAGTTTCAAAAAGTTGATGTAAAAATTATGATAAAACCTCATTTATGGCTTAGAAGAGGAGGTTTTACAGGGAATTTAAAACCAACTACTGAAGAAAACTGGATACTTTTAGAAAATTCTTACAGAGATTATATATTAACCTATGCAAAAGCTGCAACAGAATTAAATGCAGAAATACTTTGTATTGGTACAGAACTAGAAGAATTTGTAATGAATAGACCCATTTATTGGCAAAAATTAATCAAAGAAATTAAGGAAGTTTACAAAGGCAAATTAACATACGCAGCAAATTGGAACGAGTTTAATCGTATTCCTTTTTGGGGAGAATTAGATTTTATTGGTATAGACGCATATTTTCCTTTAAGTGAAAAAAAATCACCAACAATTCAAGAATTTGAAAATGGTTGGAAACCTCACAAAGAAGATATTATTCGAATTCAGAAAAAGTATAACAAGCCAGTTTTATTTACAGAATTTGGTTACAGAAGCGTCGATTTTACAGGCAAACAACCTTGGGATTCTAATAGAGTAGAAGGGAGTTTAAATTTACAAGCACAAGTAGATGCTTTGCAAGCAATACACAATCAATTTTGGAAAGAAGATTGGTTTGCAGGTGGTTTTATTTGGAAATGGTTTCATGCTCATGAAAAAGTTGGTGGCGAAAACGACAATAGATTTACACCTCAAAATAAACCCGCAGAAACTTTATTACATCAATTATATAAACAATAAGTATTTTATAAAACATGATAAAAGTCCTGTAATAAAAGAGAAAAGAGACTTAATTTTGTTTCTTAAATTAAAAAATAAATCACCATGAACAAAATAATTGTACCTATCGATTTTTCAGAATATTCAGAATATGCTTTAAAAGCAGCAGTACTTTTATCAAAAAAAACAGCGGTTACTATTTATGCTTTACACATGTTAGATTTGCAAGAAGTAAGTTTATCTCAAAGTGCAGAATACACACAAGAAAAAGCAGTTTTCTTTTTAAAGTTAGCAGAAAAAAGATTCAAAGAATTTTTGCAAAAAGAGTATTTAAAAGATGTAAAAATTGTGCCAATTGTTAAGCATTACAAAGTGTTTAGTGAAATAAATACAATTGCGAAAGAAGTAGATGCAGATTTAATAATTATGGGTTCTCATGGAGCAAGTGGTTTAAAAGAATTTTTTACAGGTTCTAACACAGAAAAAGTTATTAGATATTCTGACATACCAGTAATGGTGCTAAAAAATGAACTAAAAGATATCGATTTTGCTGATATTGTATATGCAACAGATTTTTCTGAAGAATCTGTAGATGCATTTAAAAAAATGCTAACTTCTTTAGATTTTTTAAACGTAAGAAAACATCTTTTATATGTTAATTTACCAAATGATAAATTTAAAACCACTCCAGAAATGGATGCTTTAGCGAATAAATTTTTAATGAAAGCAGAAGGAAACATAGATCGATTAATAAACGTTAACTTTGTTTGTGCAAGATCTATAGAAGAAGGTGTTTTAAATTTTTCTAACGTTATTGGTGCAGATTTAATTACACTAATTACACATGGTAGAAAAGGGTTGTCTCATGTTTTTTCTGGTAGTATTTCAGAAGATATTTCAAATCATTCTGCGTTACCAATTATGACTTTTAAAATGTAATTATTTTTATGAAATTAAAATATCTATTAACTTTTGTTTGTTTTTCTTTATTAATTTCTGCGTGTTCAGAAGATTCAGATACAATTGTAGCTAGAAATTTGCAAGGATATTTAGATGAAAATTCAGAAAAAGAAAAAGATACTTTAATTGCTTTTGCAGCAAATGCAGAGGCAAATACAGCTTTAACCTATATATATTATTATCCAGAAATTGGTGCAACAGATATTCGATATTATGAAACTACAGGAGTTACTGCAGATAAAACCGATTATAGTGCTTACAGAAGGCAAAGTTTAGGAACAGAAGCTTTTTTTGGAGGTAAATTACAACGCTTTTCAAGATCTGGTACAACAGAAACATGGTGTTTGGTTACGTATATAAAAGACGGTAAATTTCATATATCAGAACCAATTCTTTTAAAAAATGTTTCAAAAACAACAGAATATTCGAATGATGTTACTATCGAATATAAAACAAATGTAGAACCAAATTTTACATGGGAAGATGGCACAATAGATGAAAACGTTCGATATTTTCAAGTAATATCTGATGAAGAAGATGATTTTAAATCGGGGACTTTTACAAGTGATAAATTTTTTCAATATTATGATGAAAGTAGTTTTGAATCTACCATAAATTTAACCACTCCAGAAACTTTGGTAGAAGATGATGTGTATAATTTTACAATGATGGGCATTAGCGAAGATAATTGGGTAAACTTAATTATTGAAGAGCAATTTATACCAAAAAATTTAGAAGAATATGTTGCTGAAAATTCAGATAAAACATTAGATACCCTAATAGCTTTTGCAAGTACTGCAAACGGAAATAAAGAGCAAACATATATTTATTTTAATTCGATTACTGGTGCTTATGATTATCGTTATTACGAAACAGAAAACACAAGTGTAGATAAAACTAATTTTAGCAATTATAAAAGAAGAAGTTTGCCAGAATCTACAGTTTTTGGTTCTAAATTAAGACGATTTACACATGCTTCTTCAGATGAAGTTTGGTGTTTGGTCACCTATATTACAGAGGGCAAGTTGCATATTTCTGACCCTATTAAAACTCAAAATAATTCTAAAGCCACAGAATATTCTACAGAAATAGAACTTATAGAAACAGAGCCTTTAATGCCAGTTTTTAATTGGACAGATATCACTTTTGATACTAATACAACCTATTTTCAAGCTGTTTCAAAAAATGATAACACATTTTTATCGGGAACTTTTACTACCGAAAAAACTTTTCAATATTATAATGAAGCAAATATTACAGGTAAAATTCATACTGTAACTCCAGAAAATTTAGTTACAGATGCTACTTATAAGTTTGCTTTATATGGTATAAGTGAAGAAAATTGGGTAGATTTAGTGATACAGACATCTTTTGTAGCCAGATAAGAAACTTAAAAAAATATTGATATAGAAAAAGCAAATCTTTATTTTGAGGTTTCGTTTTTATAATTATCATTCTCTTTTAATTCCATACCTATTTTTGCGGATACACTACTATTTCTGTAATTCTAAAATAGTAGCTTTGTAAAAAAAATAAAAATGAGAACTTTTGCAATTGGCGATATTCATGGAGGTTTAAAAGCCTTGATACAGGTTTTAAATCAGCTTGAAATTACAGAAAAAGATACGCTAATTTTTATGGGAGATTATGTAGATGGTTGGAGCGAATCTGCACAAGTAATCGATTTTTTAATCAATTTATCAGAAAAAATAAATTGTATTTTTATCAAAGGGAATCATGATGTTTGGTGCGAAAACTGGCTAAAAGATCAAACTGATGTAAACCCAACTTGGTATTTACATGGAGGTAAAGAAACGATAGATAGCTATGAAGGTTTTACGATTGATAAAAAAAATGAGCATTTAAATTTTTTCGAAAATTTAAAAATGTATCATTTAGATTCTGAAAACAGATTGTTTTTACATGCTGGTTTTACATCTATGCATGGTGTAGAAAGAGAAACCTATCCTCATAAGTTTTGCACAGACAGAACTTTGTGGGAAATGGCTTTGGCAATGGATAAAGAAATTGAAAAAAGTAGTTCTAATTACCCAAGAAGATTACAACATTATAATGAAATTTATATAGGACACACACCCACTACTAATTATGGTGAAGCTGCTCCTATGCATGCTATTAATATTTGGAATGTAGATACAGGTGCAGCTTTTAAAGGAAAAATTACAGCTTTAAATATTAATACAAAAGCTTATTTTCAAAGTGATGAGCTACCAAAACTATACCCGAATGAAAAAGGTAGAAATTAGAAACAATTTCATTAAAGTTCTTTTTTAAATATATTAAATAATTCTGGTTTGAAAGGGCACAATAATGTTTTAAATGAGCACATTTTTTAGTGAATATTAAAATATATTTGTAGTAGATATTGATATTGGGGGATATCTTTATGTATTACAAACTGCTTCATTATTGAAGCAGTTTTTTTTGTGCCAAATTTGAAAACATACTAATCAATTATAAAAGTTATTGGTAAATTATATGTTGTTTTTATAGCTTTTCCATTTTGTTCACCAGGAATAAATTGAGGTAACTTTTGAATCATTTTAAATACCTCTTCTTTTATTTTAGGATGTGGTGCTCTTATTTTTATATCAATTACATGTCCATCTTTATCAATGGTAAATTGTGTAAATATTTTATATTTTCTTTTTGATAAACCTAAATTATGAGTCCAAGATGTGTCAAAATTATCCTGAACAAAGTTTATCATTCTTTCATCAAAATCTTTTTTGGCTTTTTCTTTTGATAGATTTTTGGCTTCTTTAAATCTTGGAGGATTTTCAATAATTATAAAACCTATTGTTTCTTCTAAAACAATTTCTCCTTCAGTTGTCATAATATCACCAACTATTTCTATTTCACGTGTATTACCCATTACTATTATTTCTGGAGTTGAATCAATTGATGGACACCAACTAGGTTCAACTATTGTAGAATCTATAGTTTGCATAATAGGAGTTATCAAACCTAAATCTTCTTCATTAATTAAAGTTGAATCTTTTAAAATAACATTCTCTATTTTCTGTTTTTGGCCATCTTTATATTGGCAACTAAAAAGCGTAGCTCCCATCACAAAAAATAAAGCTAACACAAATATTTTTTGAAAAGAAAATTGTTGTTGAAATGTTATTTGAGGAATTTCGATAACAATACTATCTAATTGTTTCTTATAAAAATGCCCACAAACACGTTCACTTTTATGTTCTATTAAATATTCTTTTATTTCTGATGGAGATTTTTTAGTAAAATCAACAACCGTTTTTGAACAAGAATTACAAAATTTCCCTTTATCTTTTGGAGTCATTGCATTCCAGTTTTCGTGACAAGGTTTAGGAATGGTAATTTTAGATTTTGAATTCATAATTTGGGCTTTATGAATTGAAATCAAAGAAGATGCCAAAGTTAAAGTTTTGTTAAAGGAATTTTTTAAACAAAAAAATGCGCAAACAAAAGTTTGCGCATTTTATATAATTTATAATTAGATTAAAAAAGACCAATATAAGAAGCATCTGAAGTACCTGTTTTTAAAACAGCTCCTTTTGTAAAACCTGTAGAAGTAGCATTAGCAGGATCAAAAATATACACATTTCCTTCACCACCTAAAGAAGTTAAAGCCATAAATAATTTACCATCAATTACACTTGCCCATTGGTACTGACGTAACCATAAATCTAAAGAAATATCCATTTTTACAGCAGTTTTGTTGTAAATATCTACTCTTACAACATCCCAATTAGAACTTGCGCTATCACCTTCATCAGTATTTAAAACAGGAACATATCCAATTCCATCACCCACATAAAACCAACCAGTATTTGCTTCTGCATTGTGCCCTAATAAATTTTTAATATTAAATTTACCATAAGAATCATCATAAGTACCATTGCTAATTCTAACTAAAGAAACATCTCCTTGAGTTACTAATTGATAGGTGTCTCCAAGTTCATCTTTATGTGCAACAGGAGTTCTATACCCATTTGTAGAACCTTCTGCTAAAGTAGAAGTTAAGGTAGTTGGGTTTTCTAAAGACGGGTAATCTACTACTAAAGTTTCTATATTTTCATAAACCATTGTTCCTCTTGCATCTGTAATAGGATCGTACAAACTTTTAGCAACACCATAATATAATTTACCATTAGAAACTACAGGAGCATCAATTCTAGAAGTATAAATACCTTGTGAAGCTTCTGCTTCTGACCAAGGAAATTCGAAAGAATTATTAGAAATAATAGACATTGTTTCTAAGTTTACTAATGCAATAGTTATAGTTGCACTTGTTCTTAGGTAAACTGGGCTTGCTGCATTTGGGTCATCATATATGTTTTCTGTTGCTACGTATTGCAACATTGCATAATTCTCGTCTAACTTTGTCCAACGTGGATACGCAGTTCCCATAACAGCTTGTACATCTGTAGTTAAATCTAAATTATAATTTTGACCACTTACATAATCATATTTAGAAATATCTCCACCACCATAATTTAGGTTATATAAAGTATTCCCATCATTAGAAGTATACACTCTTGCAGTTCTTGTAGAAGGAACTTCAAAACCAAAACCTTCGAAAGTAAATGTTTTTGTTGGGTCTAATAATTCTTCTACTGTTGCACCTTGTGTATATGTTGCAGAGTTACCTGTTGAGCTAGAACCTACTACTAAATGATAAGTACGTTCAGTAGAAGGATCTGGTTCTACTGGATCTATAGTACTCTCATTACTACAAGAAATTGCGGTTAATGTTATGACTGATAAACAGGCTAATTTGATTAAAGATTTGAAATTAAAATTCATGATAGTTGTTTTTAAAATAGTTATAAAATTGTAAATGTTAGTTTGCTGTAAAAACCTCTTCCAGGTTTTTGTAAGGCGTAATTATCGAATATTTGATTGTTTAAAATGTTTTTAATATCAAAACTAAAAGTTATTTTGTTTTTTGGAAATGTATATGCAAAACCAGCATCAAAAGAAATTTGTGTTGGTATTACAGTTTTACCAGAACCACCTAAAGTACTTCCGTGTCTAAAAAATTCATTAACATATAATAAATTAGAATAGGTAGAAAACAAAGATTCTTGTTGTATAAAATTTTTCGCATTGTATTTTACATTATAATTCATTGTAAAATAAGGTGTGTTTGCAAGTCGCTCGTAAGATGGTGTAATTGGGTTTCCATTTAAATCGTACGTAACATTGTAATCTCTTGCATTAAAAAATGAAGTATTTCCGCTAAAGAATAATTTGTTATTGTAGTTGTAATTCAATTCAAAATCAAAACCTTCTGTATATATCTTACCAACGTTTGAGTTTTCAAAAAACTCCTCATCATTACCAATAGGAAACTGCATAATTAAATCCTCAGTATCTCTTATAAATACATTTGCATTTACGCCAAAATTGTGTTTTTTGAATTTAATTTTATCAACAGAAAAACCCAAATTATAATTGTTACTATGTTCTGGTTTTAAGTTTATAGATGGATTTATATTCGTTGAAACATTCCCAAAAACTTCGCCAGCTTCTGGCAATCGAATTGCTTTTTCTGCAGAACCAAAAACAGTTAGTTTAGAAGAAACTTTATAAGAAATTGCGCCTCCAAAACCTAAATCATCAGATTTTACAATATTTTCTTCAATCTCTATAGTTGCATTTGAGCTGTTGCTACTTCTTGTTCTTAATTTAGAGCTTCTATTCATATGATATGATTTCGCAAAAGCTGTAGTTCTTAATTTTTTATTGAATGCTAAATTTTCATAAGAAAGAGAAAGTATATTTTTTTTATATTTTCTTTCTTCTTTCAACGCATTTTCAATAGCTGGCAACATTGGATCATCAGAATCTCTAGAAAAAGTATTTAATAAATGATTAAATTGAAGTGTATTGTTTTCTTTAATTCTGTAGGTTAAATTGGTTCTAGTATTAACTGTTTTATCAATATCTTTTTGTAGAGTTGGATTACCAGCTTCTGCACCAGAAGTCCAAACATCTGGAGTGTTGTAATAATTTGTTGGGTAACCAAGCCAACTATATTGTGTTGCAATAGTATCTATCGTTTTTCTATTTAATTTAGAGAAGGAAGCAAAAGCGCTTACATCTAAATTTTTTAAAATGTCAGTTTTCTTATAATCTAAACTGTACATATTTGTGTTCTGTTCTGTAAATCTATTACCATACACAATTTCCATTGTGGCTGCAGTTTGAATTTGTTTATCCATATTAGAAAGTACAGCACCAAATAAAAATTGATCTGCCCATTCTACATTTGTATACCCAATTTCTGCTTTTCCACCTTGCGATCTGTATCGATCATGAAAACGTTTTGCTCTTATATACACATCTGGTGTTCCTGGTGCTAATGTAACAGCAACTTGATTTCCCCAAACTTTATAATCGTTGTCTGCATAATTTAAAAACGCAGAACCTCTTGCAGTAAAACCATTTTTATTATTTCTATAACCACCAATTATATCTGCTCTATACGTACCAAAAGAACCAGCTGAAATAGAGGCACGTAATTCGTTTTTTGTAATGTTATTTAAAACAATATTAATTGCACCACCCATAGCATCATCAGATAAATAAGGAGGAACAACGCCTTTGTAAACTTCTATTCTTTTAATTAAAGAAGCAGGTATACTGTTTAAAGAAAATGAAGGTCCAAAATTTCTTATAGGAACTCCATCTATAAATATTTTTACAGAATTACCAGACATTCCATTTAAATTATAATTTGCAGTGGAACCTAATCCACCAGATTGTCTAACTCTAACACCTGCAGATTGATCTAATAACTCGTTTACTTGAATAGATTGTATTGCTGCTTTTTTTGTTGAAATTACATTTACAGCAAAACCCTTTTCTTCAATTATTTTTTTTCTTGATTTTGATACAATAAGAACTTCATCTAATTGATTTTCTATAAATTCTAATTCTATATTTACAACTTTTTTACTTTCATTTAAGGTTGCAGAAACAGTTTTAGGTTTAGAGTTTAAAGAATGTATTTGAAAAGTATAATTTCCATAAGGAACTTCTTTTAAATAAAAATCTCCATTTATATCTGTGGATATTTCTTTATAATATTCGAAGCCATTTATAATAATAAATGCACCAATTGCAGGTTCATTAGTATTAAATTTTATTTTACCATAAAAATCTCCATTCTGACTAAAAGTAACAGATGTTAAAAAGAAAAAGAATAAAGTTCTAATGAAAAGCATGCTTGTTTTTTTGACAAATATACTTTTATTTGTAATTAGTCTAAATAAAAACAATTTTTTTGAGGAATAAATAATTATTCTTTATTTTTTTAAAATAATTACTAAATTTTATGAGTTTAAATTTTTAATCATCAAAAAAACACCCTTATTTTTAATCATTCTACATAGTTGATTTTTGAAAATTCGTAAAATTGAAGCGCTTTTTTGTCTAAATAAGGAGATTTAACATTGATTAAAGAAAATAGTGCAAGTTTTTAGTGTTCGTTTTTACTTCTAAAACTCTCAATAATTACTGTCAATAAAATTAAGCTACCTCCAATAAAAGTATTTTGGCTTGGTATTTCATTTACAAAGATATAAGCGATTATAATACCAAAAATGGGTTGCACACTACTTATAATACTCGCAGTTGCTGCAGAAAAATGTTTTAAGGAATTCACTAACATTGTGTGTCCAATTGCAGTTGTTAAAAGGGCAACTAAAATTAATAACGGAATTTGGCTATACACATTCGAAACATCGCTATAAAATAAAACAGGAATTAACAGCACAGTAACAACAATCATTTGATAGAACATTAACATGCTACCATTGTATTTTTTAACTTGTTTTTTTACAACCAAATTTCTTACAGCATAAAAAAATGCAGAAAGAATACCGAGCAAAATTCCTTTGAATTGATCATTTTCTAAAGAGAATTCTGGTATCAATATAAAAACACCAAAAAATACTAAAACAGCTAACAGAACATGAATTAAATTCAATTTTTGTTTTGTAAAAAGAGGTTCTAAAAAAGCCGTTATTATTGGATAGGTAAAGATAGATAACATTCCTAAAGCAACATTAGACAGTTTTAAAGCATAGAAATACGTAACCCAATGTGCGCCCATTAAAAAACCACTAATTAAAAATGAAACTGCATCTTTTTTTGAGTTGATTTTTAAATTTACTTTTTTAAATTTACAGAAAATAAAGATAAAAACACCTGCTAAAATTGCTCTAAACAAAATTATTACTTCAGGAGAAAGTGCAATGTATTTTCCTAAAACACCAGATGTACTTATAAAAAGTGTTCCTAAAAGTAAAATCGAAATATTTTTTAAATGAGAGTTTTGCATTATAATTTTATGAATGTCTTTGTGAGGTAGTATGTAATTTTTTGAGTTGCAATTTACAAACCTACAAGGTTTTGAAAACCTTGCAGGTTATAAAATTATACTTTTTGCAAAACTCCTAGAGCAGTTTTTACGGAATCAATTTTTATAAAAGTGATTAGCAAACGCAAGCCATTTTTAGTTTCTTTCTCTTTCATTACACAACTCTTAGAATTTTGTTGCACATATTTAAGCATTCTCGAAAAAGCTTCAGTTTGGTAAAAATCGCTTTGTTGATTGGCTACAAAATACCCAATCATACGTTTTTGTTTTAGGATGATTTTCTCTAAACCTAGTTCTTTGGCAAGCCATTTTATTCTTACAGAATCTAATAAATCTTCAACTTGTGTAGGGATTTCTCCAAACCTGTCAATAATTTCAGTTTCGAAAGTTTGTAATTCAGTTTCCTTTTCTAAATTCCCTAATTTGGTATATAAAGCCAATCTTTCTGTGATCGAATTTACGTAATCATCAGGAAAAAGAATCTCAAAATCAGTATCAATCGTAACTTCTTTTACATATTCTTTTGGTTTCGATTTATCTTCAGGATATAATTCTGCAAACTCATTTTCTTTCAATTCTTCAATAGCTTCTTGCAATATTTTTTGATACGTATCAAACCCAATATCGTTGATAAAACCACTTTGTTCACCACCCAATAAATCTCCAGCTCCACGAATTTCTAAATCTTTCATGGCAATATTAATTCCACTTCCTAAATCAGAAAATAAAACCAAAGCTTCTAGTCTTTTTCTGGCATCATCTGTCATCATATGGTAAGGTGGAGTTATAAAATAGCAAAACGCTTTTTTGTTACTTCTACCAACTCTTCCACGCATTTGATGCAAATCACTCAAACCAAAATTATTCGCATTATTAATAAAAATTGTGTTGGCATTTGGCACATCTAAACCACTTTCAATAATGGTTGTTGATACTAACACATCAAAATCGTTATTCATAAAACCAAGCATTAAACCTTCCAGTTTTTTGCCTTCCATTTGTCCATGACCAATGCCTATTTTTGCTGATGGAACCAATCTTTGCAACAAACCTGCAACTTCCTTAATGTTTTCAATTCTGTTATGGATAAAGAAAACTTGGCCTCCTCTTGATATTTCGTAAGAAATTGCATCACGAATTACATCTTCAGAAAAACGAATTACGTTACTTTCAATAGGATGTCTGTTTGGTGGAGGTGTTTTTATTACAGATAAATCTCTGGCGGCCATTAAACTAAATTGTAAAGTTCTAGGAATTGGAGTGGCAGTTAACGTTAAAGTATCAACATTTTCTTTCAACGTTTTTAATTTGTCTTTTACAGCAACACCAAATTTTTGTTCTTCGTCAATAATTAATAAACCTAAATCTTTAAATTCTAAACGTTTATTTGTAAGTTGATGTGTGCCAATAATAATATCTACTGAACCATCATTTACACCATCTATAGCTTCTGTTTTTTGTTTTGCAGTTCTAAATCTGTTTAAATAATCAATTTTGATAGGAAAATCTTTTAAACGTTCTGTAAAAGTTTGATAATGTTGAAACGCTAAAATCGTTGTCGGTACTAAAATGGCGACTTGTTTTCCATTATCAACAGCTTTAAAAGCAGCTCTTACAGCAACTTCAGTTTTTCCAAAACCAACATCTCCACAAACCAATCTGTCCATAGGTTGTTCTTTTTCCATATCATTTTTTACATCTTGAGTCGCTGTAAATTGATCTGGTGTATCTTCATACATAAAACTACCTTCTAACTCATGCTGAATATGCGTATCTGGACCAAAAGCAAATCCTTTTTCTAGCTTTCTTTTTGCATATAATTGAATTAAATTAAATGCAATATGTTTAACTCTTGCTTTTGTTTTTTGTTTGATTTTTTTCCAAGCTCCAGAACCTAATTTGTAAATTTTAGGTGCTTTGCCATCTTTACCATTAAATTTAGAAATTTTGTGAAGCGAGTGAATGCTTACATATAAAATATCACGTTCTCCGTAAACCAATTTAATAGCTTCTTGCTTTTTACCTTGAACATCAATTTTTTGCAAACCACCAAATTTTCCAATTCCATGATCCATGTGTGTAACATAATCACCAATTTCTAATTTGTTTAATTCTTGAAGTGTAATGGCTTGTTTTTTGGCATAACCATTCTTCAATCTAAATTTATGATACCGTTCAAAAATTTGATGATCTGAATAACAAACTATTTTTTGATCAACATCTACAAAGCCTTGATATAAAGGAAAAACAATAGTTTCATAATGAACTTCCTTGTCAGAATCATCAAAAATATCATGAAAACGTTTTGCTTGTTGTTCGTTTGCACAGAATATATAACTGGTAAAACCTCCTTTATGATATTCTTCTAAATTATCAATTAACAACGTAAATTGTTTGTTAAAAGAAGGTTGAGGTATGGTGTTGAATTTTATTTCTTTTGAGGTTTCTAGAGCCTTTTTATTATTATTCGTTCCAAAATCAACCAAGCTAAATTCTTGTAATTGATTTTTTATAAACTCACCATTACAAAATAATTCGCTTGGTTGTGCGTGTTTTATTTCTTTGGATAAATCATTAAATGCGATTTCTGCTTTTTGGAAAAATTTATCTAAATTTCCAATCATCAAATCGATATTCTTACTAAAAATGATGGTTTTTGAAGAGATGTATTTTAGAAAACTTTCTCTTTTTTCTTGCAATGTCTTGTTCTCAACATTGGGCATGATAGAAACTTTTTTCAACTTTTCTGTTGATAATTGTGTTTCCACATCAAAAGTTCTGATACTATCAATTTCGTCGCCAAAAAATTCAATTCTAAAAGGTTCATCATTAGAAAAAGAAAAGACATCTATAATTCCACCTCTTACAGAAAAATCTCCAGGTTCTGTAACAAAATCTACCCGTTTAAATTTATATTCGAATAAAACTTCGTTTACAAAATCTAACGATAAATTTTCTCCAACAGCAATTTTTAACGTGTTTTTTTCGAGTTCTTTTTTAGTAACAACTTTCTCAAATAAGGCTGTTGGGTAGGTTACAATTATAGCCGGTTTTTTTCTTGAATTTATTCTATTTAAAACCTCTGAACGCAACAGAACATTGGCATTGTCTGTTTCTTCAATTTGATAAGGTCTTTTATAAGATGCAGGATAAAAAAGCACATTTTTATCACCTAAAAGTTGCTCTAAATCGTTTAAATAATAAGCAGCTTCTTCTTTGTCATTAAAAATTAAAAGGTAAGGTTTGTCTGCTTTTTTAAATGTTTCTGAAATCACAAAAGACAATGAAGATCCTACCAAATTCGAGATTTGAAAACGGCTCTTATCTTCTTTTAAGTATACATTTAACTGCGAAACTAACGCAGATTTTTGATATTGATTTACAATATTCTGGACAGTCAAAGTAAAAATTTTTTTACAAATGTAGTTTTCTTTGATAAAAAAAAAGATTTAATCCTCTTAATTATTTCAGAAAGTAATATTTTTACGTAAAATATGTTATCCTTAGTATAAAATAATAAACATGAAGAACTTAGTACTAATTTTTGCAATGGTTGTTTTTTTCTCTCAAACTATAATTGCTCAATCAAGTAGAGGAGATAAATATTCTTTTGGTGTAAGTCTTTCCTCTGTATTATTTAGTAAAGAAGATGCTCCAAAAATAGGACAACGTTATAATGCGCAATTTCCAAGATTCAATTTTTCAGGAGTATTGTCAGATAAATTTTCTTTCGATTTAGGACTTACTTTTAACGTTCTTGGTAATATAGAAGGTGTCATTAATAACAAGTTCGAGTATACTTCTTTAGATGCTGCAATTCGTTATAATCCTTTTAGAAATGATGCTATGATTGTGCCTTATGTTGGTGTTGGAGCAAGTTATATTGGAGGAGCTTCCACAGTTTCAGCTGGAGATAATGCTTTAAGTGTAAATGTTTTAGCTGGTGGTGCAATTTGGATTACTTCAAAATTTGGTCTTATTGGGCAGCTTACTTATAAGTTTGTTTCTGAAGATGCAAATTCTATGGCTTCTCATTTTCAAACTACTGCAGGAATTGCTTACAGATTTGGTTCTGGTTCAGAAAGTAGAAAACGTCTTTGGGATCGATAAAATGGCTATTTTATATAGTTGTTTATAAGCTTATAAAATTTTTGGAATTTAAATAACCAACTATTTGGGCCTCAATTTCGAAACTACTATTTAAAATTGTGGTTGTTGGATAACTAATTCTACCTTTTATAGCTGCTAATTCTATTGCCAATTCATGTGTTCCTGTTTTATTTCCAGAAGGTTTATAAACAAATGTTTTTCCTAAAAAAGTAATCTCTTTTTTCTCTTCTCCATTTAAGTTGATGAAGTAAAATTTATCATTTAAAAGTTTGATGATTTCATTATTTTGAAACGTATTTTTTTTCATTCCGAAACAAATTTTGCACCAATCTGTATAAGTAAAAACAACAATTGGTTTTGGTTTTTGTTGATGTAATTGTTCAACTTCTTCAAAAGAAAAAACTCTTAATTCGCTTTTTACTGATTGTGAAAATGTAGCTAAATTAGCTATGAAAAGAATAAGAGTTATAATTTTTTTCATCAACAAAAAATGATTTTTTTTAATTAAAAAAGTGTGTATCTTAAACCTGCAAAGGCTCTAATGCCTTGGTTGGAAGCATATACATAACTTGGGTCGAAAGCCAGTTCTGGGTTTGCGTTAGTATCAATACCAACATCAAATGGATTGTTAGCGTTATTAATGCTATTTGCAGCTGGTGTAAAATTTAGTAAATTTTTTACACCTCCATAAACTTCCCAACTATTGCTAAATTTTTTACTTAATTGAATGTTTTGAATGCTAAACCAAGGGGATTTTTCAGCTCTAACATCATTTTCTCCTAATAAAGGTAAACGCATTGGACCATACACATTTCCTGTATAATCGATTGCAAAATTTTTCTCAAAACGATATGAAATAGACCAAACTCCACTAAAACTTTCTGTTAATAATTGTTGAGTTTTTACATTGTTTTCTGTTACAGAAACTTTCATTAAAGTTGCACCAGTATTTATAGCTAGGCCATTTGTAAATAATAGATCTGCGTTTAAAGAAATTCCTTTTGAAACCGAAAAACCATCTAAATTTGCATAGATAATTTTACTAGGATCAGTTTCATAATCAGGTAAAATTCTGTTATTAAAATAGGTGTAAAAAGCACTTCCATCTAAAGTGATAAAAGCATTTTCTGTATTTATTTTTTTTACATAATTTATGTTTGCATTCCAAGAAGTTTCTGGATCTAAATCACCATCAAATTCAACTTCTCTTGCACCAGTTAAAGCTGCATGATCTTCTGTAAAAACATTGGCAACTCTAAAACCATTTCCTGCACTTAGTCTAACAATATTAGAATTATCTTTAGAATTCCATTTGTAATTTACTCTTGGCGAAAATATATTTCCATGCAAACTATTATGATCCCATCTAACTCCTAAAAGTAATTTTTTTCTGTCAGTTATACTGATTTCATCTTGTGCAAAAATTCCTGGTAAATGAATTATTGATGGGCTGTTTTCTATGCCATCATCACCTAAAGTAGCAAAAGTGTTATCATCATAAAAAGTATATCTGTATGCTGCACCTAGTAATAGGTCGTGATTTTTGCCCAATTGTTTGTTGTAAACCAGCTGACCAAAACCAATGATTTGTTCTGCATTATAAGAAGTTTCTCCATAAAAAGAATTTTGGTAATGTCCATTTGCACTAAATTGAAAACTTAAATTTTCTGTAGTTAGCAATTCGTAAGTTCCAAAAGTTTCCCAACGATTTGTGTAAATGCTTTCGCCATAAATTTGATTTCCACCTCTAAATTCTCTTTCCCAATCTAATTCTCCTCCCCATCTATCTTCATACACATATCTCCCAGCAATTGTGAAAACTTTATTGCTTTTTCTTGCAATATTTATTTTATTAAAAAGTGAAATTCTATTTTGTAGCGTTAAATCTGTAAAATTATCTTCATTATTATCAATTCTATTTTGAAAATTGAAATAATTGACTCCTAAAAGTCCATCAATTTTATGGGATGCTTTATAACGTAAACCCACATCTAAATTTACTTCTCCCCAAGAACTTGTAAAAGTATCTGTGGTTAATTTTGGTGCGTTTGTAGGTTTTTTTGTGATGATATTTATGATGCCACCAACAGCTTCTGAACCATATAAAGTAGATGCAGGTCCTTTTACAATTTCCACTCTTTCTATTAAAGCCTGTGGAATTCCTGTTAAACCATACACAGTGGAAAGACCACTTACTATTGGCATTCCATCAATTAAAACAAATGTGTAAGGACCTTCTAAACCATTTATATGAATATCTCCAGTATTGCACACATTACAATTTAGTTGAGGTCTAACTCCATTTACATTTTGTAATGATTCAAAAATAGAAGGTGTGGGGTTTTTTCTGAAAAATGTTTCACTATAAACTTCTACAGGAACAGGACTATTTGTTTTTGATACGGGTCTTAATGTTCCAGAAACCACAATTTCATCTAAAGAATTATCATCTAATAAGGTAATGTTTTGGAGGATGTTTTTATCATTTAGAACATTAATTTTAATAGTTTTTGTTCGATAACCAATACTGCTAACTACTAATGTATACTTATCTTTTGGCACATTTTTTAATTCATAAAAACCGTTTTCATTCGTTGAAGTTCCCATTTTTGTTTGCTTCAAATACACATTTGCATACGGAATTTCCTCTCCGTTTTTAGCGCTAATTTTTCCACTAATTGTCTGTGTGAAACTTAAGGTTGATAAAAATAGAAAGCCAAACAATATAAGATATTTCATTTTTTTAATTAAAATTTCGACAAATATAATTAAATATTTAGACAAGACTAAAAATTATTTTATATAAATAAAAAGTATATATTTGTCTTGTCAAAAAATAGTTGAATGTTTACACTTTCTGAAGAAAATTATTTAAAAGCAATTTATCATTTAGAGACAGATTCTAAAAAGGGAATTAGTACCAATGCCATTGCAAAAAGTTTAGCAACAAAGGCATCCTCTGTTACAGATATGGTTAAAAAATTATCTGATAAGAAAGTTGTTTTATATAAAAAATACCAAGGAGTTACCTTAACAGAATTAGGTTTAAAAACTGCTGCAAATATTGTTAGGAAACACAGACTTTGGGAGGTTTTTTTAGTGCAAAAATTAAATTTTTCTTGGGATGAAGTGCATGAAGTTGCAGAACAATTAGAGCATATAAAGTCAGCTAAATTAATTAATCAATTAGATGTGCTTTTGGGATTTCCAAAATACGATCCTCATGGAGATCCAATTCCTGACAAAGATGGAAATTTAAGTAAAATTGATAAGATTTTATTATCAACTTTATTAAAAAAAGAATCTGGTGTTTGTGTTGGTGTTGATGATTCCTCATCAGAATTTTTACAATTTTTAGATAAAAAAGGTATCACTTTAGGAAAACAAATAAAAGTATTAGAAAAAGAAGATTTTGATGATTCTTTATCCATAGAAATTGATGGGAAAAAATTATCAATCTCAAATAAAATTGCCAATAATTTATACATAAAAAAGTTATGAGTACATTCGATCAATTAGTAGATTATGCAAAAGAAAATCCAATTTGGGCTGCATTATATGCCTCACTTTTTACTTGGGGGTTAACAGCTTTAGGAGCTGCATTAGTGTTCTTTTTTAGGAAATTAAATAGAGCAGTTTTAGATGGAATGCTAGGTTTTACTGGAGGAGTAATGGTTGCAGCAAGTTTTTGGAGTTTATTATCGCCAGCAATTGAAAACAGTCCTGGAGAAGGCTTTATAAAAGTTTTACCAGCAGCAATTGGTTTTGGTTTAGGAGCATTATCGCTCTTTGGAATGGATAAAATTTTACCACATTTACATATCAATTTCGAAAAAAACGAGGCAGAAGGCGTAAAAACAGAATTACACAGATCTACATTATTAGTTTTGGCAATTACGTTACACAATATTCCTGAAGGTTTAGCTGTTGGTGTGCTTTTTGGAGCAGCATCAACGTTGGTTGGGGTTGAGCAAACAGAAATGATTATTGCTGCCATTTCTTTAGCAATCGGAATTGGAATTCAGAATTTTCCTGAAGGTTTTGCTGTAGCAATGCCTTTAAGAAGACAAGGAGTTAGCAGGCTAAAAAGTTTTTGGTATGGTCAATTATCTGCAATTGTAGAGCCAATTGCAGCAGTTTTAGGAGCTTTAGCAGTATCGTTTTTTACGCCAATTTTACCTTATGCTTTGGCATTTGCTGCTGGTGCAATGATTTTTGTGGTTGTTGAAGAAGTAATTCCAGAAACACAAAGAGATAAATATACAGATATTGCTACACTTGGTTTTATTGGTGGTTTTATTGTAATGATGTCTTTGGATGTTGGTTTAGGATAGAAAAGCCCATCTTAATCTTCCCAAAGGGAAGAAATACTCTTATGTTTTTTTCTGTGTGTCTTTTGTTGATTTCTATTAGTGAAAATCAGTGAAATTTTTTTATTTTTATTTTTTTTTTTGAGTAAAACTCTGTGAGCTTTTTTTCTCTGTAATTCTCTGCGAAAAACTCTGTGAAACTCTGCGTAATAATTTTGATATGTATCAGTGAAAATCCGTGAAATCTGTGTCAGAATTTATTTAAGTAAAACTCTGTTGGCTTTTTTTTCTCTGTAAATCTCTGTGAAAAAACTCTGTGTAACTCTGCGTAATAATTTTCCTCACCTTTATCATTTATCAGTGAAAATCCGTGAAATCTGTGTCAAAATTTTAAGTTTATTTGCGTAAATTCGTGCAATTCGAGTCTTAAAAATAACGCTGTGCAACAATCCTCAACTTTTCAAGTTTACAATGCTTCTGCAGGAAGTGGAAAAACATTCACATTAGTAAAAGAATTCTTAAAAGTTTTATTAAGTTCTAATGATGTTTTTACGTTTCAGAAAGTTTTGGCAATTACGTTTACCAACAAAGCTGCTGGTGAAATGAAAGAGCGAGTTCTCGCTAATTTAGAAGATTTTGCTGATGAAAAAGAGAATGATTTATTATTTTTAATAATCAAAGAAGCTAATCTTGAGAAAGAAATAATTCAGCAAAGAAGTAAGAGAATTTTGAGTGCTATTTTACAAAATTACTCAGCTTTTTCAATAACTACGATTGATAGTTTTACGCACAAAATAATTAAAAGTTTTGCTCACGATTTAGGATTATCGCTCAACTTTGAGGTTGAAATGGATGCAATTTCTCTGCTAAATGAAGCTGTAGATGTTTTAATTTCCAAAATCGGAACTGATAAAAAACTCACAAAATTATTAATCGATTATTCTTTAGATAAAACTGATGATGATAAATCTTGGGATATTTCTAGAGATTTAAATGATTTTGCTAGAATTCTTTTAAATGAAGATGATATTAAGCATTTCAGAGAATTATCAAAAAAGAGTTTAGAGGACTTTACCAATTTAAAGTCGAAGCTTTTTTTACATCAAAAGGAATTAAAAATCGAATTTAAAAAAGTTGGTGAAGATTGTTTGGGTTTAATTGCAAGTCACGATTTGGAACATAAAGATTTTATGCGAGCAACGATTCCGAAATTCTTTGCAGATATAAATTTTAAGGGTTTTAATTTCACGTATTTAACACGAAGTGAAACCATTCAAAAAGCAATTGATTCTCATCAGTATTATTCTAAATCTACCACAGATGCTATTGCACAAAGTATAGAAAGTATTGTTCCAGAAATTATTAATTTATTTGAAAAATCAAAAGTGATTTATAGTCAGTTTTTGATGAATAAATTAACCTTGAAAAATATAATTCCATTAGCGGTTTTAAATAATATCAACATTGAATTAGAAACGATAAAAGAAGAAAATAATATTAGATTAAATGCAGAGTTTAATCAGTTAATTTCTGACAATATCAAAGAACAACCAGCTCCTTTTATTTATGAACGAATTGGACAGCGTTTTCAGCATTATTTTATTGATGAAATGCAAGATACATCTATGTTGCAATGGCGAAATTTAATTCCGTTAATTGATAATGCATTAGCCCAAGAAAATGGTAATTTGTTATTAGTTGGCGATGGAAAACAAGCAATTTATAGATGGAGAGGAGGAAAGGCAGAACAGTTTATTGAGTTAGGCTCTAGCAAAGAAAATCCCTTCGCAATTTCTAAAGAAATTAGAAGTTTAGAAACCAACTTTAGGAGTTATTCTGAGGTCATCAACTTTAATAATTCATTTTTTAAACACACTGCAAATTTTATTGAGAACGAATCTTATAAAAACTTGTTTTTAGAAGGGAATACGCAATTTGAAAATGCTAAAAAAGGCGGATTTGTTTCACTTTCATTTTTGGATAAAGAAGAAGAAAAGGAAGATGAAAAAGTAAAATATCCGAAGAAAGTTTTAGAAAAAATACATGAATTAAAAGAGCATTTTTCATTAGGTGAAATATGCATTTTAACAAGAAAAAGAGCGGATGGAGTTGCGATTGCTAATTATCTATCAGAAAATGGCATCGATATTATTTCATCAGAAACTTTGTTGTTACAAAATAGCCCAAAAGTTTGTTTTATTGTTGATGTTCTAAAAGTGTTACAAAATCCGAATGATGAGGAAACACGATTTGAAATGTTATATTTTTTACATCAACATTTACAAATTGAAAGACCAAAACATATTTTTTTAAATGAATTTGCAAAATCCGATAACAAAACCATTTTTGAAGCTTTAAAATCTTACGGAATTTCTTTTGATATTTTAACCTTTCATCAAATACCATTTTATGAAAAAATTGAAGAAATTATTAGAGGTTTTAATCTTGTAAATTCTTCTGATGCTTATGTTCAGTTCTTTTTAGATGTTGTTTTAGAAAAACAAAGAAAAAATATTGATGTTAGCGATTTTTTAGATTTTTGGGAAATCAAAAAAAATAGTTTGAGTATTGTTGCTCCAGAAAGTGCAAATGCAGTTCAAATAATGACAATTCATAAATCGAAAGGGTTGGAATTTCCTGTGGTAATTTTTCCTTGTGATGTAGATATTTATCGACAAATCAATCCAAAAGTTTGGGTAAATGAATTGCCAGAAAACTACGATAATTTTAAAGAATTATTGCTTCCTTATAATAAGGAGTTGAGTCATGTAAATAATAGGGGTTTGCAAATTTATAATCAGCAAAGAGAAGAAATGGAATTAGATAATTTTAATTTATTATATGTTTCTTTAACTAGGGCTGTAGAGCAATTGCATGTGATTACCGAAAATAAAATCTCATCAAAAGGAGAAGAAAATACCAATTTTTATTCGGGCGTTTTTATCAACTATTTAAAACAATTAAATCTTTGGGATGATGATTTGTTAGCATATTCTTTTGGTGATAAAAAAAGAGCAAGTAAAAGAGCAGAATTGAAATCTGTAGCAGAAATTCATGAGAAATTTATTTCTACACCTTGGCAAGAACACAATGTTGTTTTATTGGCTGGCGCTTCTAAATTATGGGACACAACTCAAGGAGAGGCTATTAATTTCGGGAATTTAATTCACGAAATTTTATCCAAAATTATCACAATAGAAAATATTGATAATGTTGTTGCTCAATTTCATCAACAGGGTTTTATGAATGAGGAGCAATCCAAAGAAATAAAAGATAAGATTTATGCAGTTATTAATCATCAAAAGTTAAAGAGATATTTTTCAGATGATGTAACAATCTATAATGAAAGAGAAATTGTAGATGTAGATAATCAAATTTTAATTCCTGATCGATTAGTTTTTAATGATGATAATCAAGTTGTAATTATTGATTATAAGACAGGAAGCCCATCAAATGACCATCATCAACAAATCTTAAAATATGAAAGAGTTTTAAAGTCGATGGGTTTTAAAGTGATTAAAAAATTATTAATTTATATAAATCAAGAAATAGATGTTGTTGAAGTATAAGCAGAAAAATTAAACTTTGTAACTTTGTATTTCTTAAATCGATAAAAAATGTACGGAAAAATTAAAGATACCTTAACAAAAGAACTTCAAGAAATAAAAGAAGCAGGTTTGTATAAATCTGAAAGAATTATAACATCTTCGCAAGATGCGATTATAAAAATTTCAACAGGAGAAGAAGTTATAAACTTTTGTGCTAACAATTATTTAGGATTGTCTAACCATCCAGAAGTAATTCAAGCTGCAAAAGATACGTTAGATACGCATGGATTTGGAATGTCTTCAGTTCGTTTTATTTGCGGAACACAAGATATCCATAAGCAATTAGAAGAGAAAATTGCAGAATTTTACACAACAGACGATACCATTTTATATGCTGCTTGTTTTGATGCTAATGGAGGGATTTTTGAACCCTTATTAACAAAAGATGATGCCATTATTTCTGATAGTCTAAATCACGCTTCTATTATTGATGGTGTTCGTTTATGTAAAGCAGGACGTTATAGATATAATAACAATGATATGGCTTCTCTTGAAGAACAATTAATTGAAGCAAATAAAAATAATCATCGTTTTAAATTAATTGTAACAGATGGTGTTTTTTCTATGGATGGAATCGTAGCTAAATTAGATGAAATTTGCGATTTAGCAGATAAATACGATGCTTTAGTGATGGTTGATGAATGCCATGCAACTGGCTTTATTGGTAAAACAGGAAGAGGTACTGTAGAGTTAAAAAATGTAATGGATAGAGTTGATATTGTTACTGGAACTTTAGGGAAAGCTTTAGGTGGAGCAATGGGTGGTTATACTACAGGTAAAAAAGAAATTATTGAAATTTTACGTCAACGTTCAAGGCCATATTTGTTTTCAAATTCATTAGCGCCAGCAATAGTTGGTGCCTCTTTAAAAGTTTTCGATTTAATTGCAAATGACACAACTTTAAGAGATCAATTAGAATGGAATACTAATTACTTTAGAACAGAAATGGAAAAGGCCGGGTTTGATTTGGTGGGTGCAGATGCAGCTATTGTGCCTGTTATGCTATATGATGCAAAATTATCTCAAACAATGGCAAACAAATTATTAGAAAAAGGTATTTACGTAATTGGTTTCTTTTTTCCAGTAGTTCCAAAAGAAAAAGCTAGAATAAGAGTGCAATTGTCAGCAGCTCATACAAAAGAGCATTTAGATAAAGCGATTGCTGCGTTTATTGAGGTAGGTAAGGAGTTAAAAGTAATTTAGAATTAATAAAAACTTGTTTTTATATTAATATTTCGTAGATTTGTCTTTGTTAATACGAAAGAAGACTTTACTTTTGCGTATTAAAATAACGAACTTTTAATTTAAAAATTTGATAATGAAACGATTAAAAATAGCTGTGATAGCTTTATTTGCGTTTGTAGCGGTTAGCAACGTAAACGCACAGGATGAAAACAACCCTTGGGCTGTTAGTTTTGGAGTAAATATTATAGATTTCTACGGAAGTGATGATTTTAGCGATCAAGTTAAAGACTTACTTGGAAATAGTGATTGGAATTTTTTACCATCTATATCTAGGATAACTGGAGAGAAGTATTTGGATAAAGGGTTTACTTTACAGTTAGCTGGATCTTTGAGTAAGATTGAAACACTTAGAAGTAAAGATGACTCGGATTTTATGTATTACAATATTGGAGCTAATGTTAAGTATGATGTGAATAATTTAATTGGAGAAACTGGTTGGTTTGATCCTTTTGTGTATTTAGGTGGTGCTTATGCATCTGCAGATTCTCAAGGCGAAGGAATGCTAAATGTTGGTATGGGTTTTAACACTTGGTTTAATGATAATTTAGGTTTAAGTTTTCAAACAGGTACTTTAAAAGGTTTTTCTGATAAAGTTAGAGCACACTATCAATCTACTTTAGGTTTAGTTATTAAATTTGGAGGTAAAGACACTGATGGAGATGGAGTATATGACAAGAATGATGAATGTCCAAACGAAGCTGGTTTAGTAGAGTTTAATGGATGTCCGGATGCAGATAACGACGGAATTAAGGATTCTGAAGATGCTTGTCCTTATGTAGCTGGTTTAGCAGCTATGAATGGTTGTCCTGATGCTGATGGTGATGGTGTTGCTGATAAAGATGATATGTGTCCTAGTGAAAAAGGAACAAAAGCGAACAAAGGTTGTCCAGATTCAGATGGAGATGGAGTTGTAGATAAAGACGATAAATGTCCTTCTACTTCAGGTCCAGCTGCAAACAATGGATGTCCTTGGCCAGATACTGATGGAGATGGAGTTTTAGATAAAGATGATAAATGTATCAACGAAGCTGGTCCAGCATCTAATTCAGGATGTCCAGAACTAACATCTGCTGATACCTTAGCAATGTTATCAGAATACACAAAAGGTATTTTATTTGATTTTGATAGAGCCGTAATTAAAGATGCTGCTGCTAAAAAATTAGATATGGTATATGATTTAATTAATTCTACAGAAAACATTATATATGTTATTGAAGGTTATACAGATAGTGTTGGAACAACTGGTTATAACAAATATTTATCTGAAAGAAGAGCAGAGTCTGTAAAAACTTATTTAGTTAAAAAAGGTATGGCTGCTAGCAAATTAGAAACAGTTGGTTTTGGAGAGACTAATCCTACAGCAACTAATGCTACTGCTGATGGAAGAGCTAAAAATAGAAGAGTAGTTATAAAATTAAACGAATAGTTTTAACTACCTGTAAATTATTAAAAACTCTGCTCAATTTGAGCAGAGTTTTTTTTGTAAAGAATGTTTTTTAAATCCAATCTAAAAAAGTAACTTTGCACCTTCAAAATAAGAGTGTTATTTCCTATTATTAACAATAATTTAATTAGATACAAAATGTCTACAACCACAGGTAAAGTTTCTCAAATAATTGGGCCAGTTATTGATGTTGAATTCAATACTGAAAATAATGAACTTCCTAAAATTTATGATTCTTTAGAGATAAAAAAAGCAGATGGTTCAATTTTAGTTTTAGAAGTACAACAACACATTGGTGAAGATACTGTTAGAACTATTTCTATGGATGCAACTGATGGATTAAGTAGAGGAACAGAAGTTTACGCTACAGGAAGTCCAATTCAAATGCCAATAGGAAATGATATTTATGGACGTCTATTTAATGTTACTGGAGATGCCATTGATGGTCTTGGAAATTTAAAAAAAGAAGGTAAAGATGGTTTGCCAATTCATAGATCAGCACCTAAGTTTGAAGACTTATCAGTATCTACAGAAGTATTATTTACTGGGATTAAAGTAATCGATCTAATTGAACCTTACGCAAAAGGAGGTAAAATTGGTTTATTTGGTGGAGCAGGAGTTGGAAAAACAGTTCTAATTCAAGAATTGATTAACAACATCGCAAAAGGTCATGGAGGTTTATCTGTTTTTGCTGGAGTTGGAGAAAGAACTCGTGAAGGAAATGATTTACTTCGTGAAATGTTAGAGTCTGGAATTATCAAATATGGTGATGACTTTATGCATTCTATGGAAGAAGGAGGATGGGATTTATCTAAAGTTGATAAGCCTGGAATGAGAGCATCTAAAGCAACATTTGTTTTTGGACAAATGAATGAGCCACCTGGAGCACGTGCAAGAGTTGCATTATCTGGTTTAACTATTGCTGAGTATTTTAGAGATGGAGCTGGAGAAGCACAAGGAAAAGATGTACTTTTCTTTGTGGATAATATTTTTAGATTTACACAAGCAGGTTCAGAGGTATCTGCACTTTTAGGACGTATGCCATCTGCAGTAGGTTATCAACCAACCCTAGCTACAGAAATGGGTGCAATGCAAGAACGTATTACATCAACTAAAAAAGGTTCTATTACATCTGTACAAGCAGTTTATGTACCTGCAGATGATTTAACAGATCCTGCACCAGCAACAACGTTTGCGCATTTAGATGCAACAACAGTTTTATCTCGTAAAATTGCAGAATTAGGTATTTATCCTGCAGTAGATCCTTTAGATTCTACTTCAAGAATTTTATCTGCTGAAATTTTAGGTGCAGAACATTACAATACTGCAACTGCTGTAAAAGAAATTTTACAACGTTATAAAGAATTACAAGATATTATTGCTATTTTAGGGATGGAAGAATTATCTGAAGAAGATAAATTAGTAGTTCATAGAGCAAGACGTGTACAACGTTTCTTATCTCAACCTTTCCATGTTGCTGAACAATTTACTGGTATACCAGGTGTTTTAGTAGATATTAAAGATACTATTAAAGGCTTTAATATGATTATGGATGGTGAGTTAGATAAATATCCTGAAGCAGCATTTAACTTAAGAGGATCAATTCAAGATGCAATTGATGCTGGTGAAAAAATGTTAGCAGAAGCTTAAAATTTGTATATAGTTTGCAGTTTCAGTTTTTGTCTGATTCTTAAAACTACATATTAAAAACTATAAAAAATATGTTTTTAGAAATTGTAACACCAGAGGCTATTTTGTTCTCATCTGAAGTGGATTCTATTACAGTTCCAGGAGTTGATGGAGATTTTCAAATGTTGAACAATCATGCACCAATTATTTCTATTTTAAGAGAAGGAGTTGTTAAAGTTCATGTTCATTCTCAACAACATTTTGAGTTAGATGATTTACATGGTAAATTAATTCCTCATATTGATGACGATAATGTTTTAACATTAGAGATAAATTCAGGAACATTAGAATTAAAGGATAACAAAGCTATTATATTAGCTGATTGATATATCAAAAAGTTTTAAAATAAAAAATCTCAAAACAGTTATATGTTTTGAGATTTTTTATTTTAAATCATTTTTTGTTCAATTTTAATATAAACTAAAAAAACACCTTTAAATATAAAGATGTTTTTTAGCAATTTTCCCTTTCGAGATTTTCCTTTTTTCTTATTTCAAAGATGCAACTGTTTCTTCATATAATTACAAGTATAAAACCCTAAAAGTAAAGGGGAAAAACACCCTTTTCTACGTATAGGTTTATGAATTAGTTAATTATATTGTACTTTAGTCTTTATAAAATTAAATGTTTGTAAAATGAAACTACAATTAACTAAATTATTTTCTTTATTAACAATACTATTATTTGCTTATTCATGTAAAACTGAATGTAACCACACAGATGATGGAAATGAATCTTGTTACCCTAATAATGAAAAACCATCTCAGGTAATCACTTATAACGATATGGCTGATATGATGGATGCTTATGATAATGGTGCAAAAAAAGAGTTGAATAAATATATTAATAAGAAATCTAAAGGAAAAGACTCTATATCAACAGAATATAATTGGTATAATATTGATGATTTAAAACAATATATAGCTTACATAGAAAGAATTTCTAAAGAAAAAAATATTCCTGTAACTGGTTTTAGAATATATCCAACTCAATATCCTAAGAAATATAAAATAGAAAAATATCAAAATAGAAGTACATTAATTTTTACACCAACAACTAAAATTAATGGTAAAATAGATGTTGCATTTGAACCTTTGTATTCCAAAAATGGGAAGCCTGTTGAAATATCTCAATTTTTAGAACAAGTTAGAGCTAATAAGAATGTTCAAAAGAGTGGTTTTTTATCATTCTCAACAACTATACAAGATTTGGAAAGCTCTTCTGCAAATAGAATACAAATAGTACCACCACCCCATTAAAAATGAATGATTTAAAGTTTGGAGATATCGTTTTTGTTATTGAAATCTTAAGTATAATTTTAAGTCTAAGGTACTTCCCTAAATTTAAAAAAACTTATTATTACTTCTTTATTGCTTTTTTAGTATTTGCTGTTTTATTTGAAACACTTGGAATGCTTGTAAAAGGAAATAATAACTATTGGGTATATAATATTTATACCTTCTTTGAATTTTCATCTTTAATAGGTGTTTATTATTTTCTAAACACAAGCACAAAATCAAAAAAAATTATAATAGTTCTTTCTATAATTTATTATATAATTTATTTTATTAGTTTTAAATACGTTGTACTTCAGAAATATACTGTAATAATTTTACCTTTTTTTGTAGTACCATTTATGTTTTTATATTTACAAAAATTATTAAATTCTAGTAAGATAATGAATTATAAAAAAGTGTTACCTTTTTGGTTAACAGTTGGTTTTTTAATTTATTATCTTGCAAGTGTTCCTTTTTTCTCATTACAATATTTGTTTGGTTTATATGATAGGTTGCTTTTTACACTTTTATCTGCGGTAGTTATAATTATGCACCTTATATTTATAGTTAGTTTAATATGGATAAGACCAATACAGAAATCATCATCATCATATTTACAATAATAATATTATTTGTAACCATAGGTATTATTTTATTATTTACTATTTTTCAAAAAAGAAAAAACGAATTACTGAAGCAACAAAAATTAGCCAAAGAAGAATTTGAGAAAGAAATTGCAGAAACTCAAATTGAAATAAGAGAAGAAACTCTTAGAAATATAAGTTGGGAATTACACGATAATATTGGACAACTTTTAACTTTAGCCAAAATTCAACTACAAAATACTACCAAAGAAAACGTTAAAGAAGTTTCTGAAACCATTACAAAAGGATTAAACGAAGTACGTGCATTATCAAAATTAATTAATCCTGAGGCTATCAACAATATCAATTTAAAAGAAGCTGTTCAATTAGAAGTAGATCGTTTTAATCGTTTAGAGTTTATAAAATCTAGCTTAACGATTACTGGTTCTGATATTGATATCGATAAAAAAGCAACCATTATAATTTTTCGAATTTTACAGGAGTTTTTCTCTAATACAATTAAACATTCAAAAGCATCAGAGCTTAGTGTTTGTTTAAGTTATACTGAGTCTCACTTGAAAATTGTAGCCAAAGATAATGGTGTTGGTTTTTTATCCGAAGAAAAAAAAGAAGGTATAGGACTGATAAATATTAAAAATAGAGCAAAATTAATTGGTGCAGAAGCTTTATTTACATCAGAAAAAAATAAGGGAACAACGCTAGAAATTAATTATAAATTATGATAAAACATTCAGTAGTTATTGTCGATGATCACACATTATTATCTCAGGCAATTCAAACAATGGTGAATACTTTTGATAAATTTGAAGTGTTATATACTTGCAAAAATGGGCAAGAATTGGTTGAAAAATTCACAAACTCATCATCAAATATTCCAGAGGTTGTTTTAATGGATATTAACATGCCAATTATGAATGGTATCGAAACAACTGAATGGATTCATAAAACATATCCAAAAGTAAATATTATGGCTCTTTCTGTTGAAGATGATGACAAAACTGTGCTAAAAATGTTAAAAGCTGGTGCAGTTGGTTATTTATTAAAAGATACAGAGAAAACTATTTTAGAAAAAGCATTAATTGAAATTGTAGACAATGGTTTTTATCATACTAAAAACGTTACAAATTTACTTGTAAAATCGATTACTGGTGTTGTTGAAGAAGAAATAATTTTTAGAGATAAAGAAATTCAATTTATGAAACTTGCTTGTACTGAATATACATACAAAGAAATTGCAAATGAAATGAATTTGAGCCCAAAAACAATTGATGGTTATAGAGATACTTTATTTACAAAACTAAATGTAAAAAATAGAGTAGGTTTAGTTATGTATGCTATAAAAAATAAAATTTACACTCTCTAAAAATATCGTAAATTTGCAGCATGGAAGAAACAAACAGACAAAGAAAAATTGCGGGAGTTCTGCAAAAAGATTTGGTAGATGTGCTACAAAAAGCAGCACAAGATGGTATGAAGGGAGTTTTAATTTCTGTTTCTAAAGTACACGTTACTTCAGATTTGGGAGTTGCAAAAGTATATTTAAGCATTTTTCCTTCAGATAAAAGAGACGAAATTGTAAAAGGTGTGCAATCGAACACTGCTACAATTCGTTATGAAATGGCAAGAAGAACTAAAAATCAATTACGTAGAATGCCAGAATTATTATTTTTTGGTGATGATACTCTAGATTATTTAGAAGAAATTGACAAATCTTTAAATGGACAGGATGAAAACCCAATCAAAAATCCTGATGTGTTACCAAAACGTAAAAAAATATAAATTCAATTTACTTTATTGAATTTCTCACTCTACATAGCCAAAAGATATTTATTTACTAAAACAAGCAATAATGCTATCAACATTATAACCATTATTGCTTCTTTTGGAGTTATTGTAGGCTCTTTAGCGTTATTTATTATCCTTTCTGGCTTTTCTGGTTTAAGAACTTTTAGTTACAGTTTATTAGATGCTTCTGATCCTGATATTAAAATTACATCAGTAAAAGGAAAATCTTTTATTCTTACTGATGATGTTTACAAAATTATAACAGGAAATCAGGATGTAAAAGCAAGTTCTAAAATAATTGAAGAGCGTGTTTTTTTAGAACACAATGAAAAAAATGAAATAGCATACATTAAAGGAGTTGAAGAAAACTATGCTGAAATTACAAGTATAGATTCAGCATTAGAAATTGGTAATTGGTTAGATAAAGAATATACAAACACAGCTGTAATTGGTAGAACCATAGCAGCAAAATTATCTTTAGGAATTAGAAGTTTTGGAGAACCATTATCTATCTTAGTTCCAAAACCAGGAACAGGTTTTATAAACCCAAACAACGCTTTTTATAAAACAAATGTTCAGATTGTTGGTTTATATATTGGTACAGAAGATTTTGAAAGTAAATATGTATTTGTAAATTTAGAACAAGCAAAAGATTTATTAAAGTTCGATGAAAACCAAATTACTGGTATAGAACTAAAATTAGTAGATCCTTTAAATGCAGATGCTGTTGCAGAGGAGCTTCAAAATAATTTAGGGACAACTTTTAGAGTGCAAACAAAAGAACAATTGAATGAAGTTTTTTATAAAGTAATAAATACGGAGAATTTTGTTTCTTATTTAATTTTTACACTCATTGTAATTATTGCTTTATTCAATGTAATTGGTACTATAATTATGATGATTATAGACAAAAAAGAAAATCTAAAAACACTATATAATTTAGGAACAACCGTAAAAGAGATTAAAAAAATATTTGTTTTACAAGGTTTTTTACTTACTTTTTTTGGAATGATTATAGGGTTACTAATTGGAGTTATCGCAGTTTTTCTCCAGAGTAAATATGGTTTTTTTATGATTACAGAAAGTTTACCTTATCCTGTAGAATTTAGATTTTTAAATCTGTTGATTGTAATTTTAACGATTACAGTTTTAGGTTTTATAGCTGCTAAAATTGCAAGTAGTAGAATTAATAAAGAGTTTATAGAAAGATAGATAAATTTATCTAAAGTTCAGAAATAGCAACATTTCCAAACTTTTCTTCAACTTCATTAAAAGCATCAAAAACATCTTTAGAATCGTCAGAAGTTACCATTTTCATTCTATATTCTTTAAAATGTGGAATTCCTTTAAAGTAATTCGTGTAATGTCTTCTTGTTTCTACAACTCCTAAATGTTCTCCTTTCCAATCAATGGCCATCTGTAAATGTCTTCTAGCCATTTCAGTACGTTCTGCAATTGTAGGTTTTGGTAAATGCTCACCAGTTTTAAAAAAGTGCTTTACTTCTTTAAAAAACCAAGGGTAACCAATAGAAGCTCTCCCAATCATAGCTCCATCCAAACCATATTCATCACGCATTTTCATGGCTCTTTCAGGAGTGGTAATATCACCATTTCCAAAAACAGGAATGTGCATTCTTTGGTTGTTTTTTACTTGAGCAATAGGCTTCCAATCTGCATCTCCTTTATACATTTGTGCTCTAGTTCTTCCATGAATAGAAATTGCTTTGCAGCCAACATCTTGCAAACGTTCTGCGACTTCTACAATTCGAATAGAATCATGGTCCCAGCCCAAACGTGTTTTTACAGTAATTGGTAAATTGGTATGTTTAACCATCGCTTCTGTAAGCGAAACCATTAAATCTATATCTTTTAAAATTCCTGCTCCAGCACCTTTTGAAACTACTTTTTTTACAGGACAACCAAAATTGATATCAATAATATCTGGATTTGATTTTTCTACAATTTCGATTGTTTGCAACATCGATTCTAAATTTGCACCAAAAATCTGAATTCCTACAGGTCTTTCTTTTTCGTATATATCTAGTTTCATGACGCTTTTTGCAGCGTCTCTAATTAATCCTTCAGAAGAAATAAATTCTGTATACACAACATCTGCACCATTTTCTTTGCACAAAGCTCTAAATGGAGGATCTGAAACATCTTCCATTGGTGCTAATAAAAGTGGAAAATCGGGTAATTCTATGTTGCCTATTTTTACCAAAACTGATTATTTTTCTGCAAAATTAGTGATTTTTAATGAAACTAAATTTTGAAAAATAAGGAAGTTGTAAATTCAAAGAAATAAGTTGAATAACTCCATAATTTAGCTTTTTTCAAGACTCTAAATTACTCATTTAATTTGGGTTTTCCTCAAAACCCAACATCCATAAAAACCTAAAAAAGTCAAAATCACTCGAACTGGCAACAGACTTTTTAAAATGTTTTATTCATGCTGGCACTTCGAGTGAAATTCTTTTTTCAAGAATTTTGTATCGAGAAGTTTTTTAGAAATTAATTTCCTTTTCAACTTTCTCATTACCTCTTTTTACCACAACTTTTGTAGAACTTCCTTCTTCAAAAACAGATAAAGCACGCATATAACTCATCATATTTGTTACTAAACTATCACCGAGTTTTATAACAATATCGCCTTTTTTAAGACCTGCTTTTTGTGCAGGTTTGTCTTCAGAAATTCCGTCAATTCGCATTCCTTTTCCGTCAAAAAGATAATCTGGAATTACACCTAAACCAACTTTAAAACGAGGAGTATCTTCACTTTCATTCTTCGTTTTTCTGAATGAAATTTTTCCATTATCATCCAAATCAGTAATAATATTAAAAATATAATCAGAAATTAAATGCATTCCATCATAATTCAGTTTTTCTGAATCATCTCCTGGTTTGTGATAATCTTCATGCTGACCCGTAAAAAAATGTAAAACAGGAATATCAGCTAAATAAAAACTTGTATGATCACTAGGACCCACTCCAGATTCTTGTTGAACCAATCTGAAATTATCATTATGAGATTTTAAAACTTGCTTAAATATTGGCGAAGTTCCTGTGCCATAAACTGCCAAAGAAGAATCTTTTTTCATTCTGCCAACCATATCCATATTTATCATATAAGATATTTTTTTAATGTCGATTGTTGGATTTTTCACAAAATAATTAGAACCTAAAAGCCCCATTTCTTCGCCAGAAAATCCCATAAAAAGGTAATTGTTATTGGTGTTTTTCGTTTTTAATTTTGCTGCTAAATTTAGTAAAACTGCAACTCCAGAAGCATTGTCATCAGCTCCATTATGTATTGCTTTAATAGAGTCTCTATACAAAGAACCTTCGCCACCAAAACCCAAATGATCATAATGTGCACCAATTATAATGGTGTTTTCTGCATTATTATTCAAAAAACCAAGTATGTTATTTCCTGTAATAGTTCCATCTCCATTCACATCAAATTTAACTTCGTCATGAGGATTTGTTTTTGGTCTAAAAGAAAAAGGCTGTAAATAATTTTGAGTTCCTTTTGGTTGTAAACCCAATTCTTTGAAACGATTTGAAATATAAGCAGCAGCTTTTTTTTCGCCTTCAGTTCCTGTTTGTCTTCCTTCTAATTCATCCGAAGCCAAAAAAGTAACATCTTCTTTAATTCGGTTTTCTTGGTTTATTTCTGGTTTACAAGAAATTAAAATGCTCAAAAAGATAAAAAATAAGATGTTTTTCATAATGATAATATTATTTTTGTAAAGTTAAAAAATATAAAACAAAATGAGATTACTTTCTATACTTGTATTGGCATTATTGATGTTTTCATGCAAAACTGATAAAAAACAATCTAAAAATAATTCAGCAGAAAATACAATTGTAAAAGATTCTTTAATTTACCCTGAAGAAGTGCATTTTAAAAGTTTACGTCAAGTAACTTTTGGCGGCGATAATGCAGAAGCTTATTGGAGTTTTGATGATAAACAACTCGTTTTTCAGTCTAATTATAAAAATTGGAATGTAAGTTGTGATCAGATGTTTTTAATGAATGCTGATGAGAATTTTAAAGACAAAATGCCACCAATGATTTCTACAGGAAAAGGACGTACAACCTGTGCGTATTTTTTACCAGATAGCAAACATATTATTTACGCATCTACACACTTGGTAGATGATAATTGCCCAGATGTACCTTTGCGTAAAAACGGAAAATACATTTGGCCTGTGTATGATAGTTTCGATATTTTTATGGCAGATTTAGAAGGAAATATTGTAAAACAATTAACGAATGAAGTTGGTTATGATGCAGAACCTACAGTGTCTCCAAAAGGTGATAAAATTGTTTTTACATCAACCAGAAGTGGCGATTTAGAATTATATACTATGAATATTGATGGTTCTGATGTGAAACAAATAACAGACGAATTAGGGTATGATGGAGGTGCGTTTTTCTCTCCTGATGGAAGCAAAATTATCTTTAGATCTTCTAGACCAAAAACTCCAGAAGCAATAAAAGCTTACAAAGATTTATTAGCAGAAGGTTTGGTAGAACCCACAGAAATGGAGCTTTATATTTGTAATGCTGATGGTTCTGAATTACGACAATTAACAGATTTAGGAAACGCAAATTGGAGTCCGTTTTTTCATCCTTCAGGAAAAAAGATTTTATTTTCATCTAATTTTGAAGCAGAAAGAGGTTTTCCTTTCAATTTATATTTAATTGATATAGATGGTAAAAACCTAGAAAGAGTAACTCATGGAGAAACTTTTGATGCGTTTCCAGTTTTTTCTAATGATGGAAAAAAGTTGGCTTTTTCATCAAACAGAAACAATGGAGGTGGAAGAGATACCAATTTGTTTATTGCAGAATGGCAAGATTAAAAAATGGCTTGGACAAAAGAAAAAATACTCATAAATATTGAAAGTTTGATGCGTAGTAAATTTACGAATCCTAAAGATGCTTTTGATTATTATGATAATGATAAAGATGGTTTTTTAACTAAAGCTGATTTTAAAATTTTATTAAAAGAAGCTGGAGTTAGTTTGTTAATAAGAGGTTTAGTTGCTGAATTCATGATGAAAAGCTTCGACCAAAATAACGATAATTTAGTAAGTTGGTTTGAGTTTCAAAAAGCCATCAAAGAATCAGGAATAAAAGAGTAAAACAAAATTTAAAGAAATATAAAATGGGTGCAAAAGAAAATATATTAAGAGATATTCACATATTAATTTCAACCAAATTTAAATCTCCAGAAGATGCATTTGCAGCTTTTGATAAAGACAAAGATGGTTCTTTAAACAAAGATGAAATTAAAGATTTACTGAAAGAAGCAGGCGTAAATAGCTTTTTGAGAGGTTTGGTTGCTGGTGAAATGATAAAAGGATATGATAAATCTGGTGATGATAAAATAAATAAAGAAGAATTTAAAGTCGCTATTGCAGAATTGAATAGAGATTATTAAGAATTCAAAAAAATAAATAAGGTAGAGTCAAATTCAATCTACCTTATTTATTTTAAAGCGTATTTTACAATTATTCTAAATCCGAAATTACTTCATCTTATAGGATTCAATTTTTTTTCTTTTCCAAACATCACAACTTATAAAGGTGTTTTTTTTGATGATATTTCTCTATATCCATTAGAATTACCATTTGGTTTTTTAAGATTTTCTTTTAAAAATCGCCATATTTTTCAATAATGTTGAAAGAAAAAAAGGTATTAAAATTCAAGTTTTAAAAATTTAGAATACTTTAACATCTTTAATTTATCGAGTTTATTTTTAAAATGTTTCTTTGTTCAAAATCGTAAAATATTCGATTTTTTTAACAGATGAAAAAACTTCAAAAGAAAGATTATTTTGCAATACATAGTTGGATAGGAGTTCAGCTAAGCATTATTTTTTTTATTGTTTGTTTTTCTGGCACAGTAGCTGTTTTTAGTCATGAATTGGATTGGGTTTTTAATCCTGAAATGAGAGCAAGCCCACAAAAAGAGCTGGCTTCAAAAAATGAAATTTTAAAACAACTAAAAACAGATTTCCCTAATCAACAGATCACTTTTTGGGAAAAATCTAGAGAAGATTATTTAGTAGATATTATTCATTTAGAAAATGAAAAAGGCGCTATTTTATATGTTTTTGCAAATCCTTATACAGGAAAAATACAAGGAAGTTCTTCTGGAACAATTCAGCGTTTTTTTAGAGATTTACATTATAATTTATTTATTCCTACAGATATAGGGAATTATATGGTGTTAATTTTTGGGTTTTTATTGTTGGGTTCTTTACTTAGTGGCTTAAAATTTATCAACAATAAAAGAAAACATTCTTTAAATATTGGTAAGAAAAATAACGCTTTGGCCTATACTAAAAATTTGCATAAAACTTTTGCAGTTTGGTCAATTCCATTTATCATACTGTTTTCGGTATCTGCAATTTGGTATTTTACAGAAAGAGCTAATTTATTTTCGATTGCAGATTTTATTGATGATAAAGAAATTGAGAATATTTCAATGAGTTCTACTAAAGTTGAAAATTTCTCTTACAGTTTAGATTATGATGATGCTATTGAAATCGCTAAAAAAGAAATCCCAAATTTTACATTTGGTTCTTTCGTGATTTCTGATAACTATAAAACACTAGAAGTTAGAGGGAATTCTGATGTACCATTAGCAAGATATAGAGCCAATAGAGTTGTCATAGATGCAAAAACGAATGCAGTGTTATTTTTACAAAAAGCGACAGAAACCAATTCTTTAATGACCATAAATAATTTGATAGATCCAATTCATTTTGGATATTTTGGAGGTTTATTTACAAAAGCAATTTGGTTTATTTTTGGAATCTTAATTTGTTATTTAGCTGCAAGTGGCATTTGGATTTATCTAAAAAGAATATCAAAAAATAAAAAAGGAACGTACACATTTAGATATCTGAATTGGTCCTTATTTGCAGTAATTCAGTTTTTTATGTATTCAAGACTTATTTTAGAACAACAAATTTCATTAAAAAACCACGTTATAATTTTATGTTTCTGGTTATTGTTTTTATACTTAATGTATCATATTTTCTACAAAAAAATACGCGCTTAAATTTTATTATAAACATAGCAATTGTGTTATAGTAACTTTTATCTAAAAAAACCAACTTAATACATTCTTAAACGATTACTTTATTAACTATCTTTGCAAACCATTAGTGGTAAACGAAGTATAGAAGGATGAAGAACATTAGAAATTTTTGCATTATTGCTCATATTGATCATGGTAAAAGTACATTAGCAGACAGGTTGCTAGATTTTACTGGAACTGTAACTGCTCGTGAAAAAAAAGAGCAACTATTAGATAGTATGGATTTGGAGCGTGAACGTGGAATTACCATAAAATCTCACGCAATTCAAATGGATTACACACATAATGGAGAGCAATATATTTTAAATTTAATTGATACTCCAGGTCACGTAGATTTCTCTTACGAAGTTTCAAGATCTATTGCAGCTTGTGAAGGAGCTTTGCTAATTGTAGATGCAGCACAAAGTATTCAAGCACAAACAATTTCTAACTTATACTTAGCTTTAGAGAATGATTTAGAAATTATTCCTGTACTAAATAAAGTAGATTTACCTTCTGCAAATCCAGAAGAAGTAACAGATGATATTGTAGATTTATTAGGTTGTGACCCTGAAGAAGTTATTCATGCAAGTGGAAAAACTGGGTTTGGAGTTGATAATATTTTAAATGCAATTATTAATAGGATTCCTGCACCAAAAGGAGATCCTGATGCTCCATTACAAGCCTTAATTTTCGATTCTGTATATAATTCTTATAGAGGAATTGAAACTTATTTTAGAGTTTTTAATGGTGAAATTAAAAAAGGACAAGAAATAAAATTTGTTGCAACAGGTAAAAATTATTTTGCAGATGAAGTTGGTACTTTAAAACTAACACAAGTTGTTAAAAAATCTGTAAAAACAGGCGATGTTGGCTATTTAATTACAGGAATAAAAACTGCAAAAGAAGTAAAAGTTGGTGATACTATTACCGATTTTGCCAATCCAACAAAAGAAATTATTGAAGGTTTTGAAGATGTAAAACCAATGGTTTTTGCAGGTATTTATCCTGTTGATACAGAAGATTATGAAGAATTGCGTAGTTCTATGGAAAAACTGCAATTAAATGATGCTTCTTTAGTATTTCAACCAGAAAGTTCTGCAGCTTTAGGTTTTGGTTTTAGATGTGGTTTTCTTGGAATGTTACACATGGAAATTATTCAAGAACGTTTGGAACGCGAGTTTAATATGACTGTGATTACAACAGTTCCTAACGTATCTTATCATGCTTATACAAAGAAAAATCCAGAGGAATTAATCTTGTTGAACAACCCAACAGATTTACCTGATCCTTCTAGATTAGATAGAGTAGAGGAACCTTTTATAAAAGCAAGTATTATTACAAAATCCGATTTTGTTGGACAAGTAATGAGTTTGTGTATCGAAAAACGTGGGCAAATCATCAACCAAACGTATTTAACAACACAAAGAGTTGAGCTAATTTTTGAAATGCCTTTGGCAGAAATTGTGTTCGATTTTTACGATCGTTTAAAAACTGTTTCTAAAGGATATGCATCTTTCGATTATCATCCAATTGGAATGCGTGAATCGAAATTAGTAAGAGTAGATATTTTACTAAACGCACAACCTGTAGATGCACTTTCTGCTTTGTTGCATGCAGATAATGCCTATTCTATTGGTAAAAAAATAGTTGAGAAATTAAAAGAATTAATTCCAAGACAACAGTTTGATATTCCTATTCAGGCTGCAATTGGTGCAAAAATTATTGCCAGAGAAACTACCAAAGCTTTGCGTAAAGATGTTACTGCAAAATGTTATGGAGGTGATATTTCTAGAAAACGTAAGTTATTAGAAAAGCAGAAAAAAGGTAAGAAAAGAATGCGTCAAGTTGGGAATGTAGAAATTCCTCAAGAAGCATTTATGGCTGTCTTAAAGTTGAATGATTAATCTTTTTGAGAGAAGAAACAAGATAAAACTAACATGAATAAAAGTCAAATAATAGGATTATTAATTGCAATTGTTGGAGTATCATTAGGATTATTTTGGAAAAAATCTTTTAAATACGATGGTTTTTTTGATTTTTTAATGGGCGTTATTGGAGCAATTGGCATTAGTTTAGTCTTTAAAATTCTACCACCAAAAAGGAAAAGTAGCTAATACAAATTATAAAAATAAATAAGAGCCTTTTTGAGAAATCAAGAAGGTTTTTTATTTGAAGCTATTTCCTGCTTTCAGCACTCGCTTTTTTTATGCTGAAAAAGCATAAAAAAGAGCTCAAACAAATGCTTCAATCAGGGCTAGAATTGTTTGCTAGCTTTCAGATTTCTAAGAATTTATTTCTTCCCTAAAGGATACATTTCTTGTTCTAAAAATCCTTTTGGGAAATTTTCATCACCTTTAAAACCAATTTCTATATCTCTTCCAGAATGTGGAATGTAATTCGTTTTAAAAATATAATCCCAAATACTCAAAGTCAATCCGAAGTTTACACCGAATTTTCTTTCTGCTGGCAATTCTTTAGAGTGATGCCAAATATGCATTTTAGGGTTGTTAAAAATGTATTTCAACCAACCATAATCCCAATTAATATTTGCGTGGTTTAAGTGACCAATTGTAATATTAAAAAAGTGAACAAACGCAACATCTTTTGCAGAAAATCCGCCAATAATTGCCAAAGGAATATATCTTAAGGAATTGTAAACTACAGGTTCCATCCAATGATAACGCAAGTGTGCAGCAAAACCCATTTCTTTTACAGAGTGATGTACTTTATGAAAATTCCAAAGAAATTCAACTCTATGCAACAATCTGTGTGTCCACCATTGCACAAAATCAACCACAATAAAAAAGATAAATATTCTTATAAAAAATGGTAAAGAATTTAAGTCTAACAATTCAAAACTTGAAACTGATAAACCTACCAAACTTAAAATATCATTAAAAATTTCTGCAGCAGAATTTGATAAAGCAATCAATACAATTAAGTTCAATAAAAAGAAATTAAAGAACATGTAAAAAGTATCTAACCAAAAATCTTTACGAAACAAAGATTGATTTTTTCGCCAAGGAAAAATAGCTTCTAAACCCCAAACAACTAAAGAAATAATAATTAAACCGTAGAAATAATTCTCCCAGTTCAAATCCATCAAAACAGATTTTTGAATATAGTTCCAATAACTGGAATACGAGTTTTTTATGATGTCTATGTATTTATTCATGGTTATTTATAAGCAAGATAGAAGTTACACTTCCGAATTTTTCAAATTCAAATGCACCATAAAAATAATGAAAGATTTTCATTTCTTTATTAATAGCATATAGAATTTTAAACTATTACAATTGTTTTTTCTAATCAAAAAAAAATAGATTTATTCCATTATAGAACCCTTCAAGTAAGTATGAATTATTATGTATAATTTTTTTGGCTTAAAGTTTTTATTGAGTCTATTTATATATCAATTATAAATTTCGCTTTTATTGCTGTTTTTTTATATAATGAAACAAAATTAGCTGTAATTGAACAATTTAAACTTTTGTAGGCTTAATAAAATTGATTAATTTTGCAGTCGATTTTTTAAGAACTAGAGATAATAACAAATGAATATTACAAAAGAAAATGTAGATGCGTTAAACGCAGTTATTAAAATTGATATTGTTGCAGACGATTATCAAGCAAAAGTAACAGAAAAGTTAACAGATTATCGCAAAAAGGCAAACATACCTGGTTTTAGAAAAGGGCAAGTGCCAATGGGAATGATTAAAAAGCAGTATGGAAAATCTATAATGATAGATGAAGTAAATACACTTTTACAAGCTTCCTTAAATAAATTTTTACAAGAAGAAAAGTTAGACATTTTAGGAAATCCTATTCCAAGAATTAACGAAGATTTTAACTGGAATGCAGATACTTTTACATTTGAATTCGAAATTGGTTTAGCACCAGAATTTAAGGTAGATTTATCAGAAAAAAATAAAATTAAGCAATATAATATTGTTGCAACAGAGGAGTTAATTAACGAAGAAGTTAAGAACATTCAAACTCGTTATGGAAAAGTTAGCCCAATTGAAGAAGCTACTAAAGATGCAAATGTTACAGGAACTTTTGTAAACGAGGAAAAAGAAATTAACAAAAAAGGAACTTTTTTAGTTACAGATTTAGAAGGTAAGAAAAACCAAAATAAAATTATTGGAGCTAAAGTTGGTGATGTTATTGAGTTAGAATCAAAGAAATTATTTGAAAACGACCATAAATTACAACACATTTTAGGAGTTTCTCATGATGAAATTCACGATTTAGATATTAAACTAACATTTACTGTTGAAACTATTACTGAAACAGAACCTGCAGAATTAGATCAAGAATTGTTTGATAAATTATTTGCTGATGGTAGTGTTACAACTGCAACTCAATTAAAAGATAAGATTAAAGAAGATGCTGAAAAGCAGTTTCAACAACAAGCAGATCAGTTTTTATTAACTGCTGTTCAAGAATATTTAATTGAAAATACAAAGTTCGATTTACCTGCAGATTTCTTAAAGAAATGGTTAAAAACTGCTGGTGAAAAAGAATTAACTGCTGAAGAAGCTGCAGCTGAATTCGAAAAATCTGAAAAAGGATTACGTTACCAATTAATTGAAGGAAAGTTGATGAAAGATAATGACATCAAACTAGACTATAAAGAATTGGTAGAGTATGCTAAAGTTTTTATCCGTCAGCAAATGGCGCAATTTGGTAACATGAATCCAGAAGAAAAAGAATTGGATGAAATTGCAGGTAGAATTTTACAAAATCAAGAAGAAGCTCAAAAATTACAGGGACAATTAATTAGTCAAAAATTAATTACGTTCTTTAAAGAAAATATCAACTTTAATACAGTAGAAGTTTCTTACGAAGAGTTTATTAAAGAAGCTTACAAACAATAATTTTCTTTATTGAAAGAAAAGTAATTTGTTCCTTTAAAAAAAAGAGCAACTTCTTTAATTTTTGTTTCAAAAAAGATAAAAAGAATAAAGAACCTGAATTGAAAAATTCAGGTTCTTTGGTTCAAAAACTCTAACAAAATATTAAGAGAATAGTTCTTACCTTTACATTATTAAACTTAAAATAGAATCACGAAATGGATTACGGAAAAGAGTTCAAAAACTTCGCTATAAATCACCATGGAATTAATAGCTTACATTATGACACTTTAAAAAGTGCAGTTACTCCAACAGGATTAACGCCAAATATTATGGAAGAGCGTCAAATGAACATCACCCAAATGGATGTTTTTTCACGTTTAATGATGGATAGAATTATATTTCTTGGTACAGGAATTAACGATCAAGTAGCAAATATTGTACAAGCACAATTGTTGTTTTTACAAAGTGCAGATTCAACAAAAGATATTTCAATTTATATAAATTCTCCTGGAGGAGGTGTTTATGCAGGTTTGGGTATTTACGATACAATGCAGTTTATAACACCAGATGTTGCAACAATTTGTACAGGAATGGCTGCTTCTATGGGTGCAGTTTTAATGTGTGCAGGAGCAAAAGGAAAACGTTCTGCTTTGCCACATTCTAGAATTATGATTCACCAACCTTTAGGTGGTGCACAAGGACAAGCGTCTGATATTGAAATTACTGCAAGAGAAATCTTAAAGTTAAAAGATGAATTATATGCAATTATTTCAAAGCATTCAGGACAATCAATAGAAAAAGTTCACAACGATTCTGATAGAGATTATTGGCTAAAAGCTGATGAAGCTAAAGCATATGGAATGATTGATGAAGTTTTAGTGAGAAAATAATTTTTAGGCTTTTGGCTAATTTGCTATTCGCAATTGGCTAAAAATAGTTTAAAACATAAAGTTGAGAGCGAAAGGCGATTAGCGAAAAGCAAAAAGCGAAAGAAAATGTCGAAAGAAGAGAATTTAGAGTGTTCGTTTTGCGGACGAAAAAAAGCAGAAACAGATTTACTAATTGCAGGAATGGATGCCCATATTTGCGATAAATGTATAGAACAAGCTCATGGAATTGTAGAAGAAGAAATTTCTGAAGCAAAAACAGATGGCTTGTCTAAAGATTTAATTCTAAAAAAGCCACAAGAAATTAAAGCTTTTTTAGATCAATATATTATTGGGCAAGTAGAAACAAAAAGAGCAATGTCAGTGGCAGTTTATAATCACTATAAACGTTTATTGCAAACTAAAGACAATGACGATGATGATGTAGAAATCGAAAAATCGAACATTATTTTGGTAGGTGAAACTGGTACAGGAAAAACATTGGTTGCAAAAACAATTGCAAAGATGTTAAATGTTCCTTTTTCAATTGTTGATGCTACAGTTTTAACACAAGCAGGTTATGTTGGTGAAGATGTAGAAAGTATTTTAAGTAGGTTGTTGCAAGTCGCAGATTATGATGTTGCAAAAGCTGAAAAAGGAATCGTTTTTATTGATGAAATTGATAAAATTGCCAGAAAAGGAGATAATCCATCAATCACTAGAGATGTTTCTGGTGAAGGAGTTCAGCAAGCTTTATTAAAATTATTAGAAGGAACTGTTGTAAATGTGGCACCAAAAGGTGGTAGAAAACATCCAGAGCAAAAATTTATTGAGGTTAATACCAAAGAGATTTTATTTATTGCTGGAGGTGCATTTTCAGGAATTGAAAGAATTATCAGCAAACGTTTAAACAGACAAGCAGTTGGTTTTGCAGCTTCTTTAGAAGATGACAAAATAGATGAAGGTAATTTGTTGCAATATATTATTCCATCAGATTTAAAAGCCTTTGGTCTAATTCCAGAAATTATTGGACGTTTACCAGTGTTGAGTTACATGAATCCTTTAGATGCAGATACTTTACGAGCAATTTTAACAGAGCCAAAAAATTCAATTATTAAACAATATGCAAAATTGTTTAAAATGGATGATGTTGATTTTACAATCGAAGAAGAGGCTTTAAATTACATTGTTGGTAAAGCAGTGGAGTATAAATTAGGTGCAAGAGGTTTACGTTCTTTATGTGAAGCTATTTTTACAGATGCCATGTTCGATTTACCAAGTTCTGATGATAAAGAATTAAATGTTACCAAAGAATATGCAGAAGCAAAATTAACAAATACAACGTTAAAGAAGTTAAAAGCAGCTTCTTAGTGTTTTTTGGGCGTTCCCTAAAGGTCAGGCTTTCACACTCGCTTTTTTTGTGAAAAACAAAAAAGAGCTCAAACAATTGCTCAATCCTTAACGCAAAAGGCAAACCCAAAAATAAAGTTATAAAATATATTTTTAGACCTCACAAGTTTTCAAAACCTGTGAGGTCTTTGTTTTTATAAGACGAACTTCTTACTATATTTGTATTCTTTAATAAATTAAATTTAAATGATATCTAGAAGTACCATAGACCGAGTTTTTGAATCTGCGAGAGTGGAAGAGGTAATAGGTGAATTTGTACAACTAAAAAAAGCAGGAAGTAATTTTAAAGGATTAAGTCCGTTTACGGACGAAAAATCACCTTCTTTTATGGTATCTCCAGTAAAACAAATCTGGAAAGATTTTTCAACAGGAAAAGGTGGGAACTCTGTTTCCTTTTTAATGGAACATGAACATTTTTCATATCCAGAAGCCTTAAAATGGCTGGCAAAAAAGTACAATATTGAGATTGAAGAAACTGAACAAACAGATGAGCAGAAAGCGCAACTAAATGAGCGCGAAAGTATGTATTTGGTTTCTAATTTTGCCAAAGATTATTTTCATAATTTAATGCTGAATACCAATCAAGGGAAAGCAATTGGATTAAGCTATTTTAAAGAACGTGGTTTTACAGACGAAACTATTCAAAAATTCGATTTAGGATATTGTTTAGATGAGTGGGATAATTTTACAAAAGCAGCTCTAGAAAAAGGCTATGATTTAAAATATTTAGCTTCTACAGGTTTATCAATTGTAAAAGAAAACAGGCAGTTTGATCGTTTTAAAGGACGTGTTATGTTTCCTATACATTCTATGTCTGGTAGGATTTTAGGTTTTGGTGGACGAATATTAAAGGTCGATAAAAAAGCTGCAAAATATTTAAATTCACCCGAAAGCGATATTTATCATAAGAGTAAGATTCTTTACGGAATTTATCAAGCTAAAAAAGAAATTGCAAAACAGGATAATTGTTTTTTAGTAGAAGGGTATACAGATGTTATTTCTTTTAATCAATCTGGAGTTGAGAATGTTGTTGCTTCTTCAGGAACTGCATTAACTTCAGATCAAATTAGATTAGTAAACAGATTAACAAAAAATATTACTGTTTTATTTGATGGAGATGCAGCAGGAATTAGAGCTTCCATTCGTGGAATCGATTTAATTTTAGAGCAAGGAATGAACGTAAAAGTGGTTCAGTTTCCTGATGGTGAAGATCCAGATAGTTTTGCAAAAGCACACTCAAAAACAGAGTTAAAAGAATTTCTAGAAACGGCTGCTCAAGATTTTATAAACTTTAAAGTGTCTTTATTATTAAAGGATTCTAATAACGATCCTATAAAAAAAGCAACTGTAATTAGAGAAATTGTTGCTAGTATTTCTAAAATTCCAGATTCTATTCAACGTGAAGTTTATGTGCAAGAATGTTCTAGAATTATGGAAATTTCAGAACGTGTTTTGTTTAGTGAATTAGCGCAAATTTTAAAGAAAGACGCTACACAAAAAAATAAAACAAGTTCTTATAATAATGCAAATAGCAATTCTAAACCTAGTTCGAATTCAAATCCAAATCCTAACGTAGATCCAAATGAACCACCTCCAGAATATTTTTATGAACAGGAGCAAGCAGCAATGGGATTGGTTAAAGGTGGGCAAGGATTACTTGCTAACAAAATAGATCAGCTTACTATTTTAGAACAAGAAATTATTAGAATTTTATTGTTGTATGGTAATGAAGAAGTAGATTTTACTGAGGAAATTACAAATGTTGATGATAATGGAAGGGAAAAAATTACCTTAAGAAAATATCAAAACACAGTTTCATCAGAAATTTATTTGCATTTGCAAGATGATGAAATTGAGTTTTCAAATACTATTTTTCAAGAAATTTATACGGATATTATTCATCAGTTAAACCAATCTCAAAAGTTAGAAATTGACAAACTAATTCACAGTAAAAACCCAAATATTGCAAATACAGTGACTTCTATTTTAATGGATGAAGAAAAGCATCAATTAAGTAATTGGGAGGCACAAAATATTTTTGTAACGCAAGCCATAGAGGTTTTAAGCAAAGCTGTTAATGATGCCGTTTTTAATTTACGTAGAATTTTAATTGGCAAAAAAATCGATGAGCTCATGAAAGAAGCAACAGAAGATGCTTCAATTGCAATTGATTTAGAGACGATTAAGAATTATACGAGTCTTAAAATTCGTCTTTTCGAAAAACTGAATAGAGTAGTATAATTAGTCTTAAAATTATCAAATTAAATGGAATATCAGTTGATTTCAGCAAACCCTATAATTTATTAATAAAAATATTGCTGTATCTATAAAAATATACCTGAATTGATTTTTATTTAAAATATATCTTACTATTTGACTATTTTTGCACTTGAAAAGGAATTAAAAAAAAATCATGGAAAAAGTACTTAAAATCTTAAAAATTGTTCATTTATTTATCAAGTTGCCATTTGATATCTCTAATGGTTATAAAAAAAGAGCTTCTCTAAAAATTAAAAAATTGATGATTTCAGCTAATTTATTATAGCTTCAAGCATCATATTTTAATTTTTGTATTAAAAAACCATATAAATAGTATTAATTTTTAATTAGGGTGTTTTTCCTATGTACTCAGAAAGAGGTGTTTATTTCTTTTTTTGTATATTTACAGTGCTAGAAAAAATAAAAAAAAGAATTATGAAAAGAGTCTTACAAATTTTAAAAATCATTCAATTATTTATTTTCTTGCCTTTCGAAATTTCAAAAGGATCTAAAAGAAGAGCATATATGAGAATAAAAAAATTGATGATTTCAGCTAATTTATTGTAAAGATTAGCAAACAAAAACTTAATCAAAATGCCTTAACAACTGTTGTTAAGGCATTTTTTTATTCCATTAAACTGGTAAAATTATAATTATTAAATGTGACATTTATTTAAAATAGCGTCTAATAAATAGACAACAACTTAAAATGACACAAATTTTAAATATCATAAAGATTATAGTTCTTTTTATACTATTGCCCATAGAAATTTATAGAAGCACTAAAAAAAAAGCGTACTTAAGAATAAAAAAATCGATGGTTGCTGCAAATTTATTGTAATTCGTCAGGAATTTCACAAACAGGAATGGGCACCATTTTATGTTGATTTATTCGATTTAATCTTGTATAAATTTTAAAAACTTCTAAATTTCGTCCAGAAAATTCATCAGCAGTTTTACCTTCATTTTGCTTTTTCATTGCCCATTCTAACTCATCATAAGAAGCGCCAATTTGGTCTTCATCTGTTCTGCTATCACCAAACAAACCATCTGTAGGAGCCGCTTTTTGAATCGAATTTGGAACCCCTAAATACGCAGCTAATTCGTACACTTCAGATTTCATTAAATCTGCAATTGGGCTTAAATCTACACCTCCATCACCATATTTTGTGTAAAAACCAACGCCAAAATCTTCAACTTTATTTCCTGTTCCTGCAACCAATAAACCATGGATGCCTGCCAAATAATATAAACTCGTCATTCTTAAACGAGCTCTTGTGTTTGCTAAAGATAAGTCAACTTTTGCTGTATCTTCAACAACAGGAACTTCACTTTTAAAATTTTCAAAAGTGGCAGTTAAATCAACTCTAACTTCGCTCACATTTTCAAAACGGTTTTTTAGTTGTTTAATATGCTCTTTAGCTCTAGATACTTGGCTTGCTGCTTGATGAATTGGCATTTCTACACACAACGTTTTTAAACCTGTTTTTGCGCATAAAGTAGAGGTTAAGGCAGAATCAATTCCACCAGAAACACCTACAACAAAACCATTTACATTGGCTTTTGTTGCATATTCTTTTAACCAATTTATAATATATTCAGATACTTTTTCGGTGTTCATTTATAAACTATTTTAGTATTTTTATCGTTCTTAAACTGAGTTACTAAGATACAAATATTATGAGATTTCCTTTTGCTGTATTAATTGTTTTATGTCTAATTTTTTCTTGTTCTGATAAAAATAAACCTAAAATTGATGTTTCCAAAATAAATGTCGATTTTTCTATCAACAGATATGATGTAGATTTTTACAATGCAAACAAACAAACCTTGCCATCTGTAAAGCTAAAATATCCATATTTGTTTCCAGAAGTATTTACAGACAGTTTATCATTTGCAAAAATTAATGATCCTGAAGAGCAAGAATTATTTGCTGAATCACAAAAAATATATCAAGATTTTTCGAAGGAAGAAGAACAATTAACGTCACTTTTTAAACATGTAAAATATTACAATCCAAAGTTTAAAGAACCCAATGTAGTAACGATATTAAGTAATATCGATTATGAGAGTAGAGTTATTTATGCTGATAGTTTATTGCTAATTTCGTTGGATGTTTATCTTGAAAAAAATCATCCTTTTTATGGAGATTATCCAGCCTATATTAAAGAAAATAATACACAAGAACATATTATTGTAGATGTTGCAAATGCTATTATAGAAAAACAATTGTACTCAAATACGAACAGAAATTTTATTTCAAAAATAATATTCGAAGGGAAAAAGATGTATTTGTTAGATGCGTATTTACCAGAAGTTTCTGAAAGGCAAAAAATAGGATATTCAGAAGATAAATTAAACTGGGCAAAAGCAAATGAAGAAGAAGTTTGGATGTATTTTATAGACCGAAAAATTTTATTTAGTACAGATACAAAGTTGAATCAAAGATTTATAGAAATTGCACCTTTTTCTAAATTTTATATGAATCAAGATGATCTTTCTCCAGGAAGAATTGGAGTTTGGATGGGTTGGCAAATTGTGAATTCTTTCATGAAACATAATGATGTATCTTTGCAAGAATTATTAAAAATGGAAGAAGAGGAAATCTTCAAAAAATCTAAATACAAACCGAAAAAGTAATGTCAGTAAAGCATAATTCAGAAGTAAAATTTAAAATTGGTTTAGACGAAAATAAAGTTCCAGAAGAAATTTCTTGGAGTGCAATTGATGGTGGAATTAATCAAGAACCCTCTAAAGCAGTGATGATTTCTGTTTGGGATCACAAGAAAAAAGATACCTTACGTATGGATTTGTGGACCAAAGATATGCCTGTAGATGAAATGAAACAGTTTTATCATCAAACCTTAGTTTCTATGGCAGAATCTTTTGAGAGAGCTACAGATGATGCAAAAATGGGAGCAACAATGAAAGATTTTTGTGATTATTTTGCAGAAAAATTAGAACTTAAAAAATAAATTTTTACGCCTTTTTTATTTGATTAATAACATCTTCATAATCCTCTGGATTGTGAACAAAATCAATTTCTGAAACATCAATAATTAAGGCGTTCAAGTTTTGCTGTGTGCTTATAAAACTTTTATAACCATCGTGAATTTTTTGCAAATAATCTGGTTGAATATTTTGCTCATAATCTCTACCACGATTTTTAATATTCTCTAAAAGACGATCTGTGTTTTGATACAAATACACATATAAATCGGGTTTTGTAATTTCTTTATACATTAAATCGAACATTTTCCTGTACAATTTATATTCTTCTTTCTGCAATGTAATTTGAGCAAAAATTAACGATTTAAAAATATAATAATCAGAAACCACAAAGTTTTTAAACAAATCTAATTGAGCTAAATCATCAGACAATTGTTGATAACGATCTGCCAGAAAACTCATTTCTAAAGGAAATGCATAACGCTCTTTATCTTCGTAAAATTTTGGTAAAAAAGGATTGTCTGCAAAACGTTCTAAAATCAATTTTGCATTAAACTCTTCTGAAACTAAATTTGCTAACGATGTTTTTCCTGCACCAATATTCCCTTCAATAGCAATATAATTATACTTTTCAGTTATAGGAATTGGTCTTTTTAGTTTTTCATTCACCAAAGAAATTTCTGAAGCATCAGTACAATTTAGCAAACAAACAGCCAATTCTTTTTTTTCTATGGGATGAATTACAGCACTTGCAATTTCAGCCAAAGGAACTAATACAAACTTACGCTCCAACATTTTTGAATGTGGCACAATTAAATTTTTAGAAAAGATAACTTGATCTTCAATAAGTAAAATATCAATATCAATATTTCTATCAGCATATGCTTTAGTATCTTTTCTTTGTCTACCTAATGCTTTTTCAATATGTAAAAGGAGTTGCATTAATTTTTCTGGTGGATGAATGGTCGTTACTTTAATACAAATATTAAAGAAATCATCGCTATCAAAACCCCAAGAAGCCGTTTTGTAAACAGAAGACACTTTTAAAATAGAACCAACTTTATCAGCAATTAAATCAATTGCATTTTGTAGGTTTTCCAATTTATTGCCTTGGTTTGTACCTAATGATAAATATGTAGTTCTTTGAATATTCAATTAAGATGTCGATTAGAAAACCTTAAAACTGTTGAAGTTTGTAAAGTTTATTTTATGGATTACAAAGAAACAAAAAAGCATAAAAAAATCGCCAACTTATAGTAACGATTTTAGTATCATTTTTAAAATATATTTTGGTTTGCGTATTGAGTAATTATTAAAATTATTTCGGGATGTCTATTTTTATATACGCCCAAGAATTAGTGAAATAGGAAAACAAAAACTAATGAACCTACTATTTATGTGCTGTTTTAAGGCTTGTTAATATAACAAAGCTTGCAAAGCAATTTATGATCGAATTGTTGCCAAAGGAAAGAGTAAAAAAAACTGGTATTAAAAGCAGTATGTAATAAGCTACTAAAACAAGTTTTTACAATTGCTAAATCAGGATTAATCTATGATAATAACTATAAAAGTATTTTAGTGAAAAATTAATGAGTTTTTACTTGTTTTTTACCACAGTACTTTGTTGGGCTTAGTACTTATGTTCAATGTTAATTATTGTATTTATTAATTCTATTATGAAAACTGTAGACTGATTTTTTAATTTTTTTATATGTTCTATGTCATCGTTAATGCTCCTAAATTCAGGTATACCTAAAGAATAATCGGTAAAATTAAATCCACCTCTGTGCTTTAATCCGTTTACAGAATTCTTTATAATCTCTACTTCATCATAACCTTGCATGTTTTTCAATTCTAATGAATACTTTTTTTCAATAATACTAATTGAATTAGTTCTAGTACGTTTTAAATTTTTGTTGTCAAAAAATTCGCCATAGGGAGACGAAGCAATTAATAACCAGTGTTCTATCATAGCATTTAATTCATAGAGTATAGATCGGCGAAAGTATTGGAATGATCCAATTACTTTATCCATTTCACTGAAAGGCTCGTTTTTATCAATCAATGATTTCTTTTGTATCAAGTTTTGAAAATATAAATGCGAATTTTGAAAATAGAATTCAATAGTGTCTATTTCGAATTGAAGTAAAATGTTTGCTTTTTTATGCACATTCTTTCGTATTAAGCCCAACGTTGTTGTATATGGTTTGTTGCGTGTTTCAAGCACCTAATTTAGCAAATACAAACCAAATAGAAAATGAAGTGCACCCAAAAGTTTAGACAAATTTATAATTAATTTTGATAATAATGATTTCGATATTCAGTCGGACTCATCCCATTTAAATTTCCTTTAATTCTCTCGTTATTGTAATATTTTATATATTCTTTAATATCCTTTTTTAATTGAGATATTGAGTTGTATTTATTTAGATAAAACAACTCAGATTTCAGAATACCAAAGAAGTTTTCTATCACAGCATTGTCTAAACAATTTCCTTTTCGAGACATACTCTGAGTAATGCCTTTCTCTTTTAATAATCTTTGATACTGTCTCATTTGATATTGCCATCCCTGATCTGAATGTAATATTAAATTTGTTTGATCAGGTATCTTTTTAAAAGACTTTTTCAACATTATAGCTACTTGTTTAAAATCAGGTTTTTCAGATAATTGATAACTTATTATTTCCCTATTAAATAGATCAATTATTGGAGATAAATATAATTTATTTCCTAAGATTTTAAACTCAGTAATATCGGTAGCCCACTTTTTATTTGGTCTAATAGCTTTAAAATTGCGTTGTAATATATTAGGAGCTGTTTCTCCTATATGTCCTTTATAAGACTTGTATCTTTTAGCTCTGACTAAACTTTTCAACCCTAATTCACGCATTAACTTGAGTACTGTTTTATGATTTATTAAAGTGTCTCTTTTATTGATTTCTAAAGTGATTCTTCTATAGCCCAATCTTCCTTTGTGATGATGGTATATTTGATGAATCAACAGTTTTGTCTCTTTATATTTATCAACTAAAAGACTTCTTTTTTGATGATAATAATAACTACTTCTTGCCATGTTTGTATGATATAATAAAATATCTAAATCATACTTATGCCTTAATTCTGTTATGGCTTCTGCTTTTTGTTTTGCTCTTGTTGAATTAAGGCCTGTAACTTTTTTAGCAAGTCTAGTTCTGCACGTAATGATTCATTTTCTAATAAAAGTTGCTCTTCTCTTGTTAAAGGTTTATTAGACTTCTTTTTAGCTCTTTTAAATTGCATAGATTTTGGTTTACCTCTAGGTTTATGGTTTAAGCCTATAATACCCTCTTTTTTATAATTACGTTGCCATTTCATAATTACAGATTTGGTAGGAATATTAAACTCTAAACACGCTTGACTGAAAGATAATGAATCCTTGTCAATAGCTTCTAAAACTTTAATTTTAAAAGGTATGCTGTAAACTTTAGTTTCTCTAGGTAATAAGGCCTTTTTACCATATTTTTCATAAAATCGAATCCAATCATGCAGGGTAGTATGATGACAACCTTGTAGCTTAGAAACATCTTCAACTGTTTGGTGATTATTTAAAACTTGCTTTACACAGCGAAGTTTAAATTCGTAAGTATACTTGACTTTTCTCCCCATAAAAATACCCTCAAATAGTGTCTAACTTTTTGGGGGCAGTTCAAAATCCGCGAGGATTTTCGTAAGTAGGCTAGAACTAGCAATAAATTATATACGGTGTTAGCAGCTGAACTTATACTAATAATTCTAAATCCGTTTTAAAAGAATTAAAATCAGTCCAGCCTAATATTTTGATTATCTCAAATGCCATATCTCGTTTGGTATAATCGGAAAAAATTTCGTTAATATCATTTTTTAAAAGCTCAAAACAATTATCAATTTTATTATTTCTAAATTTCCCCTTTTTTATTGCTTCGTCAATATGAGCAGATTGATTTCTTGATTGTATAATAATTTCACTCAAACATTGATTTCCTATTTTTCTACCACAAGGCCATTTTTTCGGGTTTCCGTAAACAATAGATAATCCTTTCTTTGCGTGTTCTAATAAATTTCCGCATAAAGAAATAATTGAAAATTCGTGAGCAGTTAATCGTTGCTGTAAATCAGTCAGTTTTTCATTCTTGTGATAAACATCTTTGTCTGCACCAAAGTAATTATCCCAATACATTCCAACTCCAAGCATAACATCATCTGGGTCTTCAGCGTAATTTTGTAAAGCAATAGCTCTCTGATATTCGTTTTCTACTATTTTTGCTTCTTGTTCAATTTCAGTTTTTAATTTTTCAGCTCGTTTGTTATCTGTCCAGATAGCCTCCAAAACATTTGAAGCTGCAAATTCGATTTCATTAATATAATCTGATAAAGTCATTTTCTTGGTTTTGCTGCTAACGTTGTTGTATAAGCTTTGTTGCGTTGTTTAAGCAGTGAATTTAGTAAATAAAACACGAACGGCGAAATTCCGGAGGAATTTCCTAAGTGAGCCAAAACCAGCAATAAAGTTTATACGGTGTTGGCAACTGGCTTTAATTTTTCCAATGTTCAATTTTATACTTTTTCACTAAAGAATCTTTTGTCAATTCAATTTTTAGAATTTTTGTCTCAATTGGGTCAATATTCCAACCATAATTTTCCATAATTCTATAAGCGACTGTGTTATCTTTTAAATTTGCATAATTTTCAGGTTCTCCAATTAATTCAGTTAGTTGTGAATATTTCATTCCTTTTGTTAAATGATTCTTCAAAAGGTCTTTTACCATATTCTTACGATTTTCATAAAAACCATCTGTTTGATCATTCCATTTTTGCTTATTAAATTCCGTTTCTTTAATTCCGCAATTTGTTGACAGAAATAGAATTCCAACAGCTACTATTTTGATTATTTTTTTCAATTACTTTAAAATTCGTTTTTTATAAATTAAAATTCCGATGAAAGAAATTCCGCAAATAATAGCTAAAATGTGAAATTTTTTAATCGCTTTGCACAAGTCAATTCCAGATGTAAGTGAAATACAGTTATTCAATTCGTTTGTTTCGTATTTTAGACTAACTTTTGAATTAAAAGCCATAAATTCAAATAATGGAATTCCAATGAAGAGTAAAGTCAAGATTATAATGTAAATTCTTCTCTTCAATTATTTTCGATTTTTGCTTGTTGCCAACGGTCTCGTATAACCGTCAGTTACGGGTTAATATGCGTTAATTTTCGGTTAAGCACTGGCGTTAGCAATTCCGAGTGGATTCGGACGTAGTCGAATCCGCCGTAATTGCGGTTATATATTGTTACCTGCTGGCTTTTTTTAATTCAATACCTCTCACTTTTTTCATTTTTCCATTCTTTTTTAATTCATAACCATAAACGATTAATTTTTTGCTCCGAATTTTGACCATCATCCAATTCTTTCGGTTTCCAATTTCAGTCAGAATGTAAAATCCGCCATCCTTTTTTATTTTTCCTTTATGGACTATTTGTTCAATTTGATTTTCATTATTTTTAAAATCCGACTTATAACCGATTAAATCCGTTTGTGTATATGTGGAATCCGATGTTATTTCTATTACAACAGTTCCATAATCCGATTTAGGTCCTTTCACTTCTCCGCTCCACGAATAAGTTCCGTTCAAATTTTGTCCAAATGCAAATACTTGAGAAAACATCAGAACTATTATGTAAGTTAAATTTGGCATTTTTTTCAGCTTGCAGGTAACTAGTACCTATATGAAAAGTAGCGTTTTTAAAGCTATGATTTTATAGATATTCTATTGGTTCTTAAAAATACTTAAATTTTTTAAATAATAACTCAAGCAGCTATTTTTTATATGGGCTGTTGTGTTTAGTATTTTCCATAATCCATCATATGAATAGTTTCGAGGATCATCTAAAAGATATCATCACTGACAGGTCTAGCAAATAGATGAAAATACGGAGTCTCGAAGACGCTACAATAGAACGCTTTTCAATTCACTTTTTTACTCTAATATGTTTTATATGCGTTTTATATGGAACGTCTTAGAGTGAAAGAATATTCAAGTTAAAGGCCAGATAATTAACAGAATACTTGACTTTCTCGTTTTTTTTAACTATCTTCAAACTGTAAAACGTTTCAATGTTTTGAGAGTGAACTCTCAACGATTTCAATCGTACAGTTTGATTTTCAAAAATCCTAAGTCAAAACCTTTAAAATTCTGCACTATAAACGCTTGAAAATTCGACAAAGTGTATTGAAAATTCCAAAAGTCTATCGATATTAAATACAACGGTCTTGTATAAGAATAGTGCGGTTTTGTGTGCGAGGATTTTCCGAAGGAAAATCAGACGTAACAAAATTGCACGAACTCTTGATTAAGCACTAAACTACGCATTATTTTTATACGTTGTTGGGCATAGTTTTTTTTCTTTCGTATTCTCTTACTTCAATTACTTTTGGTCTTAATTGAACAATTTTGTCATCCAATTTCAGGCGTTGAGATTTAGAATGCATATTTACTTTCTGTAATGATAAATTAATTTTTAAATCTGTTATTCCGAGAAATATTAATTCTTCATTTTCTTTATCACTTTTTTCAGGTGTATAGACCTCTTTATAGCTTTCATTCGGTTTTTGATATTTACTAGCTGAATTGGCAATATATTCAGCATATTCTTTTGTAGTTTTATGATTAAAGAAAATGTTATTAGTTGAATTTAAATACTGTAATATGTTCAGCTGGTCTATGCTTTTTACATCATTAATTTCGACAATTTTTTCTTTTCTATTTCCAGCTTTGTAAATGTTTTCGTCATAGAAAAACAATAAATATTCGGCATTTAATGGAATCATCCATTGTGCTCCTAATGAGCCAAAACCATTGTGACTTCCGTGTCGCCATTTTCTCTTTTCTAAAAATTGGTTGTATTTCACAAGAGGATTGTCTGATGTTATAAATGGTTTTTCAGATGAGTTTCTGATTAATTTATATTGTAAGTCCATACAATGCGAAATTAATCTTCTGGATTTTATTATCATTCTTTGAAAACTCACGTCCTGCTTTTCAGAATCTTCAATCTGTTTGATAATATCCGAATTTTTATCAGCTCCTTTAGAAAGTAAATGTTCTTTAATTAATTTAGTACTATTTTGAAAATGAGTTTTTCTATTAGGATTTCTCAAATCCAAAAGAATTAAAAAGAACAGCATATCAACTTGGTCTGTTGACATATATTTTGGTAGAACTTGCTCATTTTTTATCTTTGAAAAGATAGGTGCTACTATTGATTCAATTTCTCCAAGCCAATCTTCTATTAATCCATCTTTTCCATAGAAAAATTTTTTCGATGCTTGAGTTTTTAGTTTAGAATCTCGTTTAAAATATTTGCTTTTTTTATTAAAAACTCCGATTTGGTTTTGATTGTCTTGATAAGAAAAATATCTTAAAAGAAATTTTGGAATGTAATGTTGATTTTTCTTCTCTGTATTCTCCAATCTCGTAGTTTTTCTCAAATTATGCCCAACGTTGAGTGTATGGTGTCGTAAGGGATTGCGGGCTTCAAATTTATCAAGTTACCACCCAAAGTTGATGCGGGTGTTGCCGCTCGAAAACCTCTGAAACCCTTATGCACTATACACATTGTTATGGGGCGTATTTTGTTCATTTATGTATTTGAATAGAACTTTGAGTTAAAAGTGTCTCAAATTTTAAATCTTTGTCGTTAGGGTTTTTGATGAAAACTATTTTAGGCATTTGAGATTCTAGTTCAATAAAATCAAGTACACCATTTTTAATGACAATTGAAAATAGTTCACTGTATGAACTATTTGCTGGTAGATTTTTTCCTAAAAGTAAGCTTATAGCATAATTAGGTTTTAAGTCTTCAATTGATTCAAGTCTTGATATATTCCTATCATTAGCCAACAGCCATTTTCCTTCACAATCTTTTAAGGTTATGACCGTAATGTATGAAGTGATTGAACTATCTCCATAAGTCCCCATACAAATAGAAGCATGATTTTGTCCTTTATATACAAAGTACAATGTGTAATAAATATCTAGAAAAAGATTCTCTCTAAATTCTTTTTTATTTCTGTTTTCCAAAGTTCTTTCACTAGGAAAACCATCATAATAATCATCTGATATTAATGCATGGCCGACTTCATATGTAGTGAAGGAAGTAAACAACTGAATCGCTTTCTCTGGTGTTTCTATTTGTTCGGGTGTAAACTTTTTTATATCTAAAATTTCTAGCTCCAATACTGGCTGATAGAAGTCTACAGAATCAATAGTTATATTAATATCTTTGGATAGAATAGCTTGTAAAGGTTTATCCAGTTGAGCAACAATATTTACTGAAATCAAAAGAGTTGCAAATAGTTGTATTATCCTTTTCATATTTTTTCTTTAGTATTCCTTCTGTGAGTTTTATTTATGCCCCATAACGTGTTTGTGTAGGAAAAGTTGCGTTGTTTAAGCAATAAAGTTAGTAAATAAAACACGAACCAAGAAAATCCGTGAGGATTTTCGTAAGTAGGCTTTTACTAGCAATTTTTTTTACACGGTGTTGTAAGCAGTTTTTTTAAATCATTCTTGTCAAGTAAATTAAAAAAAATATTCCAATACTTAAAAGCCAAGATTGCTTATTTATATTATTCATAATTCTTATTGGTTTTAATGAAAGAAAAACGATAAAAGTTAAACTCAAAATAAGTCCAATTCCACTATAGATTTGGATCCAATATTCTGACCCAATTACTGTCACAGTTACATCTCGAATTCCATAAATTGTTATTGGAATTAAAATCAAAGCTGTTATAATCCAACTAATATAGCTTAAATTCCAGCCAATTTTTTTCTTCAAGACAATTAAAATTCCAGATGTAATAAATAAAATTCCTATTATGAAGGGAAACCGATTACTATTATGTAAAAGCAAATCAATCAAAGAAATATCATATTTTGGAAATCCACTTTGTTCAGATAGTTTTTCCATATGGGAAATTTGACTTTGCGTAAATTCAAAAATTTTATAAATAATAATCAAACCAAAAATTAGATTAATTATTCCAAGTATTTTATATGTTTTATTCCAGGTTTTGTTCATTCATTCTCGACAAAAGTCAAATTTTATTATTTATATTCAGTTAATTATGGTTTTTCAAGTTTTAGAATCTTTTTTCTTTTGTTAGTTCGAAAAATTAATCGGATTCTGATTTTAATTGCTTACAACTAGTACCTATATGAAAAGTAGCGTTTTTAAAGCTATGATTTTATAGATATTCTATTGGTTCTTAAAAATACTTAAATTTTTTAAATAATAACTCAAGCAGCTATTTTTTATATGGGCTGTTGTGTTTAGTATTTTCCATAATCCATCATATGAATAGTTTCGAGGATCATCTAAAAGATATCATCACTGACAGGTCTAGCAAATAGATGAAAATACGGAGTCTCGAAGACGCTACAATAGAACGCTTTTCAATTCACTTTTTTACTCTAATATGTTTTATATGCGTTTTATATGGAACGTCTTAGAGTGAAAGAATATTCAAGTTAAAGGCCAGATAATTAACAGAATACTTGACTTTCTCGTTTTTTTTAACTATCTTCAAACTGTAAAACGTTTCAATGTTTTGAGAGTGAACTCTCAACGATTTCAATCGTACAGTTTGATTTTCAAAAATCCTAAGTCAAAACCTTTAAAATTCTGCACTATAAACGCTTGAAAATTCGACAAAGTGTATTGAAAATTCCAAAAGTCTATCGATATTAAATACAACGTGTTGTGTATGGTTAGTTGCGTTGGCAGGAACTAAGTTACTAAAAGAAAACGAACCAGAGGAAAATCCGTAGGATTTTCCGAGTACACACAGACTAGCAATTGATTATACACGTTGTTGTACGCAGTATTTATTTTCTTTTTTTTCTATTCATATTGAATTTCGTGTCGCTTATTTTGCTTTCATATAATTCTATATTATTTTCAATGCAAAATTGGTTTATTTTCTCATAGTCATTTTTCGAAATATTTGCACCAGTAACTATTTCTTTTATTATTTTATGTGGGACTCTAAATAGAAAAATGTCAAAAGGTTCATTTTTTATTCGCTTATCCGATTTATCTAATGAAGCTAAAACTCTTTCTTCTTCTTCATATTTCCAATCTAATGATTTCGTTAGAAGCACGTTCGGATTAATTTTCACTCCTCTTTCAATTGGTATTTTAATTCTGTTTTCATCGTAAATGACTGGTTGAAAAATATAGTTTGGGTCAATTGATTTAGAATCTCGCATAAAAAAATCTGCTGTTCTGTCAAATCCAACACAAAAACCTTTATGAGAATTAGTATAGTGTGACCACATAAGAGTGCTATTCCATCTGCGAGATAAAGAGAAAATTCCAAGTTTAGAATTAATGTTAATATTCGAGTCTTTATAAAAATCTTTTCTTAAATTTTTAGGACTGTCCTTTTTTATATCAGTTATAATAGTTTTATATTTCCTTATTAATTTGTTTTTATAATCTATTCGCTCACTTTTAGATAGTTTCATTTTCTTTAAACTATCAATTTCCATTTTTGAAACTTTATTAATAATTTCTATTGTTTCTTCAACTGTCGGATAAACAGGAAGACATTCAAAAGGGTCATTTAAATCTCCAGGTTGCGTAAATCTCAATAATTCATTTTCTAAATATGTTATTCTTTCAGAAGGTAGATATTTATAAATGATGTTCGACATAAAGTTGGTGTGGTTATATTGCGTACAACGTGTTTTTGTATGGTTTGTTGCGGATTTAAGCACTAAAGTTAATGAATAAAACACGAACCAAGAAAATCCGCGAGGATTTTCGTAAGTAAGCAATTTGCAAGCAATAAATTATACAAGGTGTTGGCAACTGGCTTTTATTCTTTTTTCAATTCGTTCAAGTTCTTTTTCTACTAATTCTATTTTAATTTTCTCTTTATTTTTTTCCAAAATTCAGTTGGTATTTTTAAAACAGAATCTAATAAATCTCCTTCATATAAATTCCCTTCTGCTAATATATTCAGCTCAAGTTTTTTTAATGCAATTCCAATTAAAAACTCAATTCCGATTTTTTGGGAAATCATAAGTCTAATTTGTTCAACTGTCAATTCAGAAAGTTTGATTTTTCTATATTCAAAGCATTTCTCAATTAAATTAGTTGGAAATTCAGATTCTTTTTTCCAATAATTCTTTTCTAATTGTTCGATTGATTTTTCTAACATTTTAATTCATTTTTTGATATTTTCTAAATATTAGAAAAATAGAATTTAAAGATGAAATTAAAAATGGAATACTTGTCCAAAAAGCTATTTCGTAAACAGAATTATGACTCCAATTTCCAGATGATAGAAAATAGACTGAAGTCCACAAAAGTAAAATTCCAGCAATTTCAAGTATTCGTTTATAGAATTCAGGTTTTAGAAAAATACTTATAATTAAAAATACTTTTCCAATTAGTGAGATAAATCCAATTGACATAATTTTATCGTTGAATTCTCCACTCAAAGTAAATCCATAATCGTCAATTAAATTTGGAATACTTGCGATATCTATAATTCCCATTATTCCAATTCCGTGACCAACTCCAAGAATTATAAATGAATGCAGAATTATTGTAATTATTATAGATTTCGTTTTAATTTTTTTCAAGGTTATTATTTTTCAACGTGCTGATTTTTGCTTGTTGCCAACGGTCTTGTGTATGGAAAGTTGCGGTTTTGTATGCGAGGATTTTCCGCAGGAAAATCAGACGTAACAAAAATGCAACTACCTTTGTTTAAGCACTAATTTAGCAATTTTTTATACACGTTGTTGTAACACGTTTTTTATTCCGCTAAATATTTCATTCAGTTCTATTTCTCTTTTTTCAATTCCGTCCATTTTGTCAATCTTTTGTCCGAATATTTTATTCCAAAAACCTCTTTTTGTAAAGTTATATGAATAGTTAAAGTTCGAGTCAGATTCCGCAATATATAGTTTGGATTTCAGGATTTTGTTATTTTTCACGAATTGAACTTCTTTTCCTTTTAATCCGCTTTTGAGTATTGAGAGAATTCCGTTTCTATTTCGCTCATTAAATTCCAATGCAGGATTTCCATATTCAGCAGGTTCGTTAAATTGGTATTGATAAAAATATTCTCCTTCTACATATTTGTTATAACCAGGAACAGTCGGATTGAAAATATGCAAATAGATAAGTAAATTTTCTTTTAAATATCCAAATCGAATTTCAGTCAAAGAATTTTTGTCAGTCGATTTAAATGTCTCAATTTCCGCTTCTCCTTTGAATTCAGTTATTGGATTTTCAAATTGTCCACTGTCAATTAAAATTTGGTTAATAAACTCTTTCCAATCTTTAAATTCCTGCATTTTATTGATTTGGTCAAATGTGTTACAACTAGTACCTATATGAAAAGTAGCGTTTTTAAAGCTATGATTTTATAGATATTCTATTGGTTCTTAAAAATACTTAAATTTTTTAAATAATAACTCAAGCAGCTATTTTTTATATGGGCTGTTGTGTTTAGTATTTTCCATAATCCATCATATGAATAGTTTCGAGGATCATCTAAAAGATATCATCACTGACAGGTCTAGCAAATAGATGAAAATACGGAGTCTCGAAGACGCTACAATAGAACGCTTTTCAATTCACTTTTTTACTCTAATATGTTTTATATGCGTTTTATATGGAACGTCTTAGAGTGAAAGAATATTCAAGTTAAAGGCCAGATAATTAACAGAATACTTGACTTTCTCGTTTTTTTTAACTATCTTCAAACTGTAAAACGTTTCAATGTTTTGAGAGTGAACTCTCAACGATTTCAATCGTACAGTTTGATTTTCAAAAATCCTAAGTCAAAACCTTTAAAATTCTGCACTATAAACGCTTGAAAATTCGACAAAGTGTATTGAAAATTCCAAAAGTCTATCGATATTAAATACAACGGTTTTGTATATGATACGTTGCGTGTGTAAGCAACTAATTTAGCAAATAAAAACCGAATAGAATATTCCGAAGGAATATTCGTAAGTAGGCTAGAACTAGCAATGGATTATATACCTTGTTGCCACACGTTTTTTATTTCCAATAACTTATTTTTCTTGAATCAACATAAATTGGAATGAATTCCTTTGAATTATTAAAATGTTCTTTCATTGATACATTTTTCTTAATCCAATTCCCATTTTCATCAAATTCATAGTCAAATTTCAATTCACGATGTAATTTTGAATCTTCATATTCTTTTGAGTTGATTACATTGTAAAGTATGTCAAACTCTGTAACATTATTTAAATGCTTTTTTAAATCGGCTGATATTGTATAAGAAGTTTGTTTAGAAATTCGTCCGTTTTTCCATTCAGTTTCGCTTATCATTTCAACCCATTCTGTCTTATGTGAAGACTCAATTAAATTGTCGTTGTCGTCATACTTGTTGCGAATAGTTATTGCTGATTTGTCATTTCCTTTTTCTTTTTGAGTTGCAAGTACAAGTTTATTATTATCATTAAAGGTTTGTTCGCTGTTTACTACAGTCGTATCATTTCCTTTAACAGAAATTCGTTTTATTTGATAATCATTTTTTCCATAATAAAAAGTTGTTTTATGGTCAATTGTATCATTAACGAAAACACTCAATTCACTCGTGTTTTTGATAGTATCATATTTCGAAATTTGAACAATATTCGATTCGTTTAATTTGTTAATAGAAACACTTTTTATGAACTCTTGGTTTTTGTTATAATCAATAACATTGGTTTGTGTAATTTCTCCATAATTATCGAAGTATTCTACTTTTTTCAATTCCCCAAAATCGGTATATTCTTCTATTTTGTTCAGAATAGGTTTATCCTCATTTTCTGTGTTCTGAAAAGTTGTTTTGTAATATTCAATTTTTTTAACTTTTCCATACAGATTGTTTCCTTGTAAAGCGTTTTTCGAATCTGAATAAATTGGCTGTAAATCAGTTCTCAATTCCGTTTTATTTTGGCAATTAAATAAAATAATTGACAGTAAAGTCAGTAAGTGAATTTTTCTCAATGTTCTTATTTTCAAATGTGTGGCAACGTTAGGTGTATGGTTAGTTGCGTGGTTAAGCAACTAATTTAGTAAACAAAAACGAACGCGAGAAAATTCCGAAGGAATTTTCCAAATAAGCACTTGCCAAAGCAATTAATTATACACGGTGTTGGCAATAGTTATTTTATTTTCTTTCCGTTTCGATATTCCTTTTTGGTTTCAGTTCCGTCGTCATTCAGGCAATATTCCGTTCCGTTTTTCTTTCCGTTAATAAATTCACATCGATAAGTCATTTTCTCTCCGTTTTCTCCATAACCCAACTGAAGTCCGTGTTTCTTTTTTCCTAAATATTGACAACTATAAATCAAATTCCCATTTTCAAATTGTTCTACAAGAATTTTGATTCCATCGTCATTATAGGTTATAGTTTCATAAATTTCACCATTTAAACGGTACTTAATTTCTTTTGAAAGAACTAATGGTCTATTCGGATTATAAATCGTTTTATTGGAAACTCTTATTTCTTTTCCATTATAATATAAATTACTCGACAGAATAATACCATTTTTATATTCCTCTTCATAAACTAAATGTCCATTTGTTCGTTTGCTTTGAGCAATTCCAGAATAGAGTTCGTCAGTTGCGTTTTTATAAACCAAATTATTCTCAATGTAAACTTCTTTCATTCCGATTATTTCTTGGGAAATAAGTTCGTTGAAAGTAAAAAACATTAATAAAATCAATAGGTTTCTCATTTGGTTTTAATTATTGCCAACTAGTACCTATATGAAAAGTAGCGTTTTTAAAGCTATGATTTTATAGATATTCTATTGGTTCTTAAAAATACTTAAATTTTTTAAATAATAACTCAAGCAGCTATTTTTTATATGGGCTGTTGTGTTTAGTATTTTCCATAATCCATCATATGAATAGTTTCGAGGATCATCTAAAAGATATCATCACTGACAGGTCTAGCAAATAGATGAAAATACGGAGTCTCGAAGACGCTACAATAGAACGCTTTTCAATTCACTTTTTTACTCTAATATGTTTTATATGCGTTTTATATGGAACGTCTTAGAGTGAAAGAATATTCAAGTTAAAGGCCAGATAATTAACAGAATACTTGACTTTCTCGTTTTTTTTAACTATCTTCAAACTGTAAAACGTTTCAATGTTTTGAGAGTGAACTCTCAACGATTTCAATCGTACAGTTTGATTTTCAAAAATCCTAAGTCAAAACCTTTAAAATTCTGCACTATAAACGCTTGAAAATTCGACAAAGTGTATTGAAAATTCCAAAAGTCTATCGATATTAAATACAACTAGTACCTATATGAAAAGTAGCGTTTTTAAAGCTATGATTTTATAGATATTCTATTGGTTCTTAAAAATACTTAAATTTTTTAAATAATAACTCAAGCAGCTATTTTTTATATGGGCTGTTGTGTTTAGTATTTTCCATAATCCATCATATGAATAGTTTCGAGGATCATCTAAAAGATATCATCACTGACAGGTCTAGCAAATAGATGAAAATACGGAGTCTCGAAGACGCTACAATAGAACGCTTTTCAATTCACTTTTTTACTCTAATATGTTTTATATGCGTTTTATATGGAACGTCTTAGAGTGAAAGAATATTCAAGTTAAAGGCCAGATAATTAACAGAATACTTGACTTTCTCGTTTTTTTTAACTATCTTCAAACTGTAAAACGTTTCAATGTTTTGAGAGTGAACTCTCAACGATTTCAATCGTACAGTTTGATTTTCAAAAATCCTAAGTCAAAACCTTTAAAATTCTGCACTATAAACGCTTGAAAATTCGACAAAGTGTATTGAAAATTCCAAAAGTCTATCGATATTAAATACAACGGTCTCGTATAAGATTAGTTGCGTGGTTTAAACAACTAATTTAGCAAATAAAAACCGAATAGAAAATCCGCGAGGATTTTCGTAAGTAAGCTGGAAGCAAGCAATTAATTTTGTACGGTGTTGGCAACTGGCTTTTTTCAAATGCTACCAATCGTCTTTTTTTTCAGTAATTGTAAATTTTTCAGAAAAGTGTTGATTCAAAAAGCCTAAACCTCTGATGATAATTTTTTTGTTTTTTATTTGTTCTTTACGAACAACAACATCACTAAACTCAACAAAACCTAGTTGCATTCCATAATTTGCTTTTATTGATTTTACTGTTACTCGATATTTATTTTCTTTAAAGTCTATTAGGACTAAATAGTGTAAAGGATATTTTAATGGTATTAAGGTATTTCCCCAAGTTCCCCCATATTTTTTTGTGTTAACATTGTCTTCTCTTATTTCAAACGATAATCTATTTTCCACTTCTTGTAAATTGTCTGTTTTCAGATTACTTATTACAGTTTTTTTGAAATAGGTTAAAAGTTTATCATTTTCTTGATTGTAAACTTTATTCCATATTAAACTATTTTCAGTTACTTTAAAATTCAAAGTGTCTGTTATTTGACCTGATATGTTCCAACAAGATATAAGTCCAATTATAATTACAAAGTTTATTTTTAGTTTATTCATTTTTTTTCCAAATTAAATTTCCTTTTTCGTCTCTTTTAGGTTTTAAGCCCATTAAACAAACACAACCTTGTTTTCTTGTGCATTTTTCGTAAGGTATAGTTTTGTTCTCAATTGCTTGTTTTATTGTGATAGTCTTTTCAGATATTTTTTTGCTTTCTTCACAATCATTTGTACCAATAATAATAAATTCCATTTCTAAATTTGAATGAAGATTAGATTCTAAATCTAAATTCACTTTATTTTCGTTATATAATTTTTGAATTTCATTCGCTTTTTTTTGCTCAAACTTTCTTCTAAAATGAAGCATTTCAGAGTATATTCTGTCATTTCTTTTTAAAAGGTCAATATAATTTTCTGATTGTTTAGCATTTTCATTCAACAAGTGATTAAAAATAAACCATAAGTAGTCTTCAATAATTTCAGGTCTATCTTTTTTCCAAGTCTGAAAATATGAAACAATGTTGTACTTATTCATTCCAAATTCTTCAAAGAATTCCAAATAATTTTTAAACAACCAGTCTAAATCTTTTTTTTTCCTATTTCTAGCCATTTATAAATTGTGTTCACTCTTGCTTGTTGCCAACTAGTACCTATATGAAAAGTAGCGTTTTTAAAGCTATGATTTTATAGATATTCTATTGGTTCTTAAAAATACTTAAATTTTTTAAATAATAACTCAAGCAGCTATTTTTTATATGGGCTGTTGTGTTTAGTATTTTCCATAATCCATCATATGAATAGTTTCGAGGATCATCTAAAAGATATCATCACTGACAGGTCTAGCAAATAGATGAAAATACGGAGTCTCGAAGACGCTACAATAGAACGCTTTTCAATTCACTTTTTTACTCTAATATGTTTTATATGCGTTTTATATGGAACGTCTTAGAGTGAAAGAATATTCAAGTTAAAGGCCAGATAATTAACAGAATACTTGACTTTCTCGTTTTTTTTAACTATCTTCAAACTGTAAAACGTTTCAATGTTTTGAGAGTGAACTCTCAACGATTTCAATCGTACAGTTTGATTTTCAAAAATCCTAAGTCAAAACCTTTAAAATTCTGCACTATAAACGCTTGAAAATTCGACAAAGTGTATTGAAAATTCCAAAAGTCTATCGATATTAAATACAACTGGTTATATGGAGAACAAAGGTCCTTTTTATATCGTATTATTTCCGGATAATAGGAAGTTTTGTTCTTCTTTATTATTTTGGTTTAAAGTTAATAAAATAGTATCTAATGGACTCGTAATATCTAATAAATCTTTCTTGGCAACATGTGTATAAATCATCGTAGTCTCTGGTTTTGCATGACCTAATAACTCCTGAATATGTCTTAACCCAACACCATTTTCCAGTAAATGAGTTGCATAACTATGTCGTAATGTATGCGGAGTTACTCTTTTTAAAACCTTAGCTAAAATAACACTCTTACCTAAAAATTTACGAATACTACTTTCTGAATATCGATGTCCTTCTAATCCTTCTATAAAATAAACTTTCGGTGTGTATGTGGTTAAATAATTCAGTAAAAGAGGTAAAAATGACGAAGCCAATACAACAAAACGATCTTTACGTCCTTTTCCACTTTCTATTTTTACTTGTTTTCGCTCAATATCAATATTCTTTAATTGTAAACTAGTAATTTCTCCAATGCGCAATCCTGATGAATACAACAAAACAATAATAGCTCTATGTTTTAAGTTTTTAGTAACCTGCACAATGCGTAAAACTTCTTCTTGAGATAAAACATTGGGCAATTTTCTAGATTTTTTAGGTCGTTCTAATACCAGATCATTAATTTTTGTTTTTGGACAAAAAATAATAAAAATCTTTAAGGCACTTATAAATTGTCTTTGAGTGCTAACAGAATACTCTCTTTCTATAAAAACTTTTTCAATAAATAACTCAACACTCCTGTTGGTAAGTTCTTCTAAAGGTGTCTTTGTATGAAAATTTACAAAATCAGCAACAAAAAAAGTATACGTCTGTATGGTACTTTTACTGTATCTTTTACCTTTTAAATACAAGTAAAAATTATTTAAAATCGTTTTTTGTTCGTTTGTTAACTTTCTTTTAAATGGTATTGTTTTGCTAATTTTGCTAGAGTTAATAATTGTTATTCCTTTAAAAGTTGTAATAACTTTATCGTAATTCTCTTTAGTGTTTTCTACGTGCCAAGCTGCTAAAGTTTTACTCCATGTAGCGCCACTAATACTTCTTATGATAGAAATGAGACCATTATCAAATTTAAATTTAATTAATAGTTTAGATGAATTGCGATGAACTTGTTGTTCTAAATAAATTGTAGGATACTTTTTCATACGTTTTCAATAGCACTTAAAAGTAGTAAAAATAAATTAAATATTTTGAGTCTTTTTTATTTACTTTATCATAATAGTTGTAAGGCATTAAGTATTTAGCTTTTTTTAGAAACAAAATGTAGGAGTTGATATTTAATTATTAGGTAAATTTCTGTTGTAGATATAATTAATATTAAAAATTAAGCTAACAGAGTACCTCTAAAACTAGTAAAAGTCTAAATATAATGGTTGTTTAAAAATATAGATATAATTGTGTAAAACATAAGGGAGTTTTTTAGCATTTTCCCTTAAGTTTTAGGACATTCTTAAGTAAGTTATTTAACAAAATACTAGTATATTCTGTTAAATATTGTAGTATATGTTTTTAAATATAGTAGGATAGTTTTTGTAAAATAGTAGAATAATGTAAGACGATAGTGTTTTTTGGTAGAAAAAAAGTTATTTTTAAAGATACAAAAAACAAACCATACAATATGTCTTTACGCTACAGAATTACCAAAAGAAATAATTCCATAAATAATAATAAAGAACAATATATTTTACAGGCTGTAAATACGGGGACTGTAGATTTAGAGTATATTGCTAAGCTAATAAGCAATGAGTCTAGTTTACATGAGGTAGATGTTAGAGCTGTACTAATTGCGCTTGGTATGAAACTGGAGTTTTTTCTTACCGATGGCAAAATTGTAGACCTTGGCGAAATGGGGCGTTTTAAAATGGGTTTTTCTGGTGTTGCTAGCAATACCGAAAACGATTTAACCCCAAAAAGGAATATAAAAAAGTACCATGTAAACTACCAACCTTCCAGAAAAATGAAGCGTCTGTTAAAAGCGGGTGTTAAAACATACAAAGAGGGCAGAAGGGCTATAGATTAGTTATACTAGCTATTTTTTTACCATAAAAAAACCTGTTTCACATAATGAAACAGGTTTTTATTTGTATTCTTAAAAAAGAAAATTATTCTTCTTTTCTAGGTTCTCTTGGCGCTCTTGGCTTTCTGTCATCACGTCCACGATTATTGCTACTTCCTCTACTGTCTCTTCCTCCAGAAGAACGTTTGTCGTCTCTTGGTGGTCTTGCTACATAACCTTCTGGTTTTGGTAACAATGCTTTTCTAGAAACTTTTTCTTTACGAGTTCTTGGGTCTAAACCAAAGTATTTCACATCAAAAACATCACCCATATTTACAACATCGGTTACGTTTTCTGTACGTTCCCAAGCTAATTCAGATACGTGTAATAAAACTTCGTTTCCTGGTGCTTCTACGTATTCTACTACAGCTCCAAAATCTAACATTTTTATGACTTTCACTTCGTAAGCGCTACCAACTTCTGGCTTGAATAACATCGATTCAATTCTAGCAATTACTTGTTCTATTCCAGCTGGATCTGTTCCTAAAATTTCGATAATTCCTTCTTCAGTTACAGCATCTTCAGTAATAACAATTGTTGTACCTGTTTCTTTCTGTAATTCTTGGATATGTTTTCCTCCTGGTCCAATAAATGCACCAATCATATCATTTGGAATTCTTCTGTTTATCATTTTAGGAGCATGCGCTTTAACTTCTTCGTTTGCAGAAGGAATAGTATCCGTCAATTTCTCTAAAATGTGTAAACGACCACTTCTTGCTTGTTTTAGTGCATTCACTAAAATCTCATAAGAAAGTCCTTTTACTTTAATATCCATTTGGCAAGCTGTAATTCCTTCCGAAGTTCCAGTTACTTTAAAATCCATATCACCTAAATGATCTTCATCTCCTAGAATATCAGATAATACTGCATACCTGTCTCCATCAGAAATTAAACCCATTGCAATACCAGATACTGGTCTTATCATTTTTACACCTGCATCCATTAAAGCCATTGTACCAGCACAAACAGTTGCCATAGAAGAAGAACCATTAGATTCTAACACTTCAGAAACTACTCTTACTGTATATGGGCAGTCTGCAGGAATCATTCCTTTTAAACCACGTTGAGCCAAATTACCATGACCAACTTCTCTTCTAGAAGTTCCTCTTAATGGTCTTGCTTCACCTGTACAAAAAGGAGGGAAGTTATAATGTAAATAGAAATTTTCTTCACCTTCGTAAGATGGCATATCTATTTTGTTTGCATCTCTTGATGTTCCTAAAGTTACAGTTGCTAATGCTTGTGTTTCTCCACGAGTAAAGATGGATGAACCATGTACTGATGGTAAGTAATCTACCTCACACCAAATTGGTCTAATTTCATCAGTTTTACGTCCATCTAAACGTAAACCTTCTGCTAAAGTTAATTCTCTAACTGCTGCTTTTTGAGCTTTATTGAAATATTTTCCAATTAATTCTGCATAATCAACTAATTCTTCTTCTGTAAATGAAGCTTTTAATTCTTCTTTTACTTCATCAAAAGCTGCAGAACGTTCTGCTTTAGAAGTTCCTTTTTTAGCAATTGCATAACATTTGTCATAACAAAAGTCTTGTATTCTTGCTGCTAATTCTTCATCTTCTCTTTCTCCTTGATATTCTCTAGTTTCTTTTTTACCAAAAGCTTCAGCTAAACGAACTTGTGCAGCACATTGTACTTTAATAGCTTCGTGTGCAAATTTAATTGCGTCTGCCATTTCTTCTTCAGAAATTTCATCCATTTCACCTTCCACCATCATTACAGAATCTGCAGAAGCTCCAATCATCATATCAATGTCAGATTCTGCTAATTGTGCTCTTGTTGGGTTGATAACGAATTCGCCATTTACTCTAGCAACTCTTGCTTCAGAAATTGGGCATTCGAAAGGAAAATCAGATAATTGAATAGCTGCTGATGCTGCTAAACCTGCTAATGCATCTGGCATAACATCTTCATCATGAGACATTAATTGGATCATTACTTGAACTTCTGAATGGTAATCTTTTGGGAATAATGGACGTAAAACACGGTCTACAAGACGCATTGTTAAAACTTCGCCATCACTTGGTCTTGCTTCTCTTTTAAAGAATCCTCCAGGATAACGTCCTGCAGCTGCAAATTTTTCTCTATAATCTACTGTTAAGGGTAAAAAGTCTACTGTACCAGCTTTATAGCTAGATACAACTGTACATAACAACATTGCTTTTCCCATTTGAACAACAACTGAACCATGAGCTTGTTTGGCTAATTTACCAGTTTCTAATGAGATGGTTCTTCCATCTCCAAGGTCTATAACCTCTCTAAATACTTTTGGAATCATAAATGAATTCTAAATTTTTAATTACTAATTTTTTGTTGTTGTGTTGTAGTTGTTGTGTGTTTTTCCAATGGAAATTCAGAATTATTGTTGGTAATTCTGATTTTTTTGTTTCTTTGAAGTTTGTTAGTCTTAAAGAAGTTATTGCTTTTAGATTCCTGTTTTCACAGGAATGACAAGTTTTTGAAATGAAACAAGTTTCAAAACATTTTTTTAATAAAAAAGAGGCACGTTTATAGAGCCTCTTTTTTGTGAGAATTATTTTCTAATTCCTAATTCTGCGATAATTGCACGATATCTTGTAATATCAGATTTTTTTAAATAATCTAATAAACTTCTACGCTTACCTACCATCATTACTAAAGAACGCTCTGTGTTGTAATCTTTACGATTTTTCTTTAAGTGTCCAGTTAAATGGTTAATTCTGTGCGTAAATAACGCAATTTGTCCTTCTGAAGTTCCAGTATCGTTTTTTCCTTTACCGTGTTTTTCGAAGATTCCTTCCTTTACTTCTTTAGTCAAGTACATGCCAATATTATTTAAATGATTTTTATGTATTTCAATGATGTTTTCATTGAAGCTGCAAATATAGTGTTATTTTTAAAAAGAAAACCAACAAAAAAATAGTTCTTTTGTTGGTTTTGAATTGTTTATAAATTATTGATGATTTTCTAAACTGCTTCCTCTTTTCTAACTGGAATATTTTGTATTAAATCAATATATAAATTTACTTGTTTTTTTAAGTCTTTACGCTCATAAATAGCATCTAAGAAACCATGTTCTAAAACAAATTCAGATTTTTGAAAACCTTCTGGTAATTCTTTACCTGTGGTATCTTTTACAACTCTTGGCCCAGCAAACGCAATTAATGCATTTGGTTCTGCAATATTTATATCGCCCAACATTGCATAAGAAGCTGTTGTACCTCCAGTTGTTGGATCTGTACATAAAGAAATATATGGAATTTTAACTTCTGCTAATTGTGCTAATTTTGCTGATGTTTTTACCAATTGCATCAAAGAAAGTGATGCTTCCATCATTCTTGCTCCTCCAGATTTTGAGACCATTAAAAATGGAATCTTATTTTCGATAGAATAATTAATTGCACGTGCAATTTTTTCTCCTACTACAGAACCCATAGATCCACCAATAAATGCAAAATCCATAGCTGCAATTACAATGTCTTTTCCTAAAGATTTACCTACAGCAGTTCTAACAGCATCTTTTAATTTTGTTTTTTCTTGTGCTGCTTTTAATCTGTCTGGATATTTTTTTGTGTCTTCAAATTTTAAAGGATCTTTAGACGTTAAGCCTTCATTTAATTCTTTAAACTCATTGTTGTCAAAAAATAATTCGAAGTATTCTTTACTACCAATTCTTACATGATAGCCATCTTCTGGACTTACATATAAGTTCTTTTTTAACTCTTCTGTGTCAATAACTTTTCCACTAGGAGTTTTGTACCACAGCCCTTTTGGTGTGTCTTTCTTATCCTCTGTTGCAGTTTGTATTCCTTTATCAGTTCTTTTAAACCAAGCCATAATGTTAGTTTATTTAATTTAATGTTATTTACTTTTAAAATAAAAAGCAAGTTACAAATGTAAAAGATTTTTGCGAACTTTTAATTTGGTTTGATTAATTCTTTTTTATCAATCTTAAAAACAAAAAAAAGCATCTTGAATTTCTTCAAAATGCTTTTATAAAAAGTATTGTAAATCTTATAAAGTATCTACGTTATTTAAATCTGCAAATGCTTGCTTTAAACGTGCTTTAAAAGTTTCTTCACCTAAACGTAACCAACCTCTTGGATCGTAATATTTTTTGTTTGGCTTGTCAGCTCCTTCAGGATTCCCAATTTGGGTTGCTAAATACTCTGCTTTACCTTGCATATAATCTCTAATTCCTTCTGTAAAAGCAAATTGTAAATCAGTATCAATATTCATTTTGATAACTCCATAACCAATAGCTTCTCTAATTTCTTCTAAAGTAGAACCAGAACCACCATGAAAAACAAAATCGATATGATTTTCCTCAACACCATATTTTTTAGTTACATATTCTTGAGAATTCTTTAAAATTTTTGGTGTTAACTTTACGTTTCCTGGCTTGTAAACTCCATGTACATTTCCAAAAGCTGCAGCAATTGTAAACTGTGGAGAAACTTTTAATAATTCTTCATAAGCATACGCAACTTCTTCTGGTTGTGTGTATAATTTAGATGCATCTACATCAGAATTATCAACTCCATCTTCTTCACCACCTGTAATTCCTAATTCAATTTCTAAAGTCATACCCATTTTGCTCATTCTAGCAAGGTATTCTTTACAAATTTCTATGTTTTCTTCAATTGGTTCTTCACTTAAATCAATCATGTGAGAACTATATAAAGGCTTGCCAGTTTCTTTAAAGTGAACTTCACTTGCGTCTAACAATCCATCAATCCAAGGTAATAATTTTTTTGCACAATGGTCTGTATGTAAAATTACAGGTACTCCATATGCTTCTGCTAATGCATGAATATGTTTTGCACCTGCTATACCACCTGCAATTGCTGCTTTTTGATTTTCGTTAGATAATCCTTTACCTGCGTTAAATTGAGCACCACCATTAGAAAATTGAATGATTACTGGCGCATTTAATTCTTTTGCAGTTTCTAAAACACCATTAATTGTGTTAGAACCTACAACATTAACTGCTGGTAATGCAAACCCTTTTTCTTTTGCGTAGTTAAAAATTTCTTGAACTTCTTTTCCTGTTGCTACACCAGGTTTAATATTATGACTCATTTTATGTGTGTTTTAATTGATATTATGCATCAAAAATAACAAAAAATAGTAGGTTTTAAGACAAAGTAGCTATTTTAAATAACGAAAACGTTACCTTTTTTAGAATGGATAGTTGATACCAATATTGTAAACTGCAGAATTAAAGTTATAATTTTTAAACCATTTACTATCTTGTAAATAAGGTTCGTAGGTTTTAAAACCAACATCGAAACGTATTATAAGGAAATTAAAATCTAATCTTGCTCCAAAACCAGAACCCACTGCAATATTTTTTAAGGATGATAAACCCGTGAATTTTGCATCCTCTTCTACAAAATCAGAACCAGAAATATCCCAAATGTTACCAGCATCAACAAATAAAGCCCCTTTTAACCTACCAACAACATCGAATCTATATTCTGCACTTGTTAAAAATTTAAAATCGCCAATGTTAAATTCTAAGCCAGATTTTCTGCTTCCAGGTCCTAATTCGTAAGTTTGCCAAGCTCTAATATCATTAGAACCACCAGCAAAATAACTTTTTGTAAAAGGAACATCAGAATTATCATAAGTTAAAATGGCACCTAAAAATGTTCTAAAAGCAAAAACGGAATTATTAGAACCAATACTCCAAAATTTCTTAAACTCAATATCCGTTTTAAAATATTGAGCCAAAGGAATGTTTAAAATAGTTTTTTTATCATTATCATTTCTTTTATCTGATAATAAACCTAAAATGTTTCCTGAATTGGCAAGACGTATTCTAAAAAAAGAAAAATTACTATTCTTAAAATTAGTTTGGCCATTATAAGTATAGGTGTAAGCCAAAGTAGGAATCAAAAAATCTGATGTGATAATATTATATCGATCTAAGATATTTACGCTAGTATTGTATTCGTCTGGATTTGTATTTTGAAAATTAGTATCATTAGCTACTAAATTCATAAATCGCAAAGCATCTTCTGATTGTGAACTAATATTTTCATCATTTAAAGGAAAATTATCATTTGTGTTTTTGGCTAAATCATAGGCTTCTGCAACCGTATTTAAATTATCAAATTCTGATGAATAAATATTAAAAAAACTTTCAACATTTAAATTTTGAATGTATTGAGTATTTAAAACCTCTAATTGAATCGTCTTTTTGGGTGTGGATTGCCATTTGTAATCTGTTAATATGGTAAAAGTCTGCCTGTCTAAACCAATGTTTTTTTGAAAACTAGAACCTATTGAAAATAAAGTTCTTGGAGACATTTCTTTGGGTACAAATTTACCAAGACCAAATGGAGCAACAAATCTTGGAATCTCTAAAGAAGCATCTGCTCCAATTTCCCAACCAGGACCATTGTTAGAGTTGAACCAAGAACCTAAAAGGGACATTTTTAACAATTCTGCTCCTCTAAAAATATTTCTATCTGTAATAGAAAACTTGCCAGAAATTCCTAAGTTTCTAATATTTGAGTGTGTTAATTCCGATTCTAAACCCAGCGTATATTTTTCTAATGGAGATAATAAAACATCCATTCTTAACTCACTATCAGAACCATCAATAGGTGTAAATTTTATATTTGTTGATTTAAAATTTTGTAAAGATTTTAAATGTGTTCTGGTTAAATTTGTTAACGTATCACTATAAATTTCGCCAGGTTTTAAGAAAATAGATTGCGATAAATATTTAGGATTGTAAAGTAATTTATCAAACGCAGAAAATTGAATACCATTATAGGTTACAGTGTCTGAAATTTTTTCATCCTTTTGTGTAAAAGAGTAATCTGTGGTTACATGTACTTCTTTGATTGTTTGTACTTTGTAAGGTTTTTCTATATAAACACCTTCTTTTTCTTCTAATCTGTTAGATGATATTAAAAAATCTACATTTGTCTTATAGTCAGTTCTTGTAGAATCTACATAAAAAGCTAAAGCAGATTCTGTAAAATTATAAATACCATTATTTCTAAAGAGTTTTACTACTTTACTAGCTTCATTTCTAAAAACTTGATCTTTATAACGATCTCCTGATTTTAATAAAGACGTTAAACCAGAATTCACATAAATAGAATCTAAAATAGGCGATTTTATCTCGATGTTTACAGTGTCTAATACTGTTGGTTTTCCTTTTTGAATTCTATAAGTTACAGTGGCTTTTTTACTTGCAGAATTTCTTTTAATGTTAGAGGTTACAGACGATTTAAAATAGCCTTGCGTTTTATAATAGGCAGATAAATTATCTTCGGTTCTTTTAACTTTTAGCTCGCTTATAATTGCTGGTTCATCATAACTTAAGAACCATTTATTTAAGTTTATAAAAGAATTTGCATAAGCAATACTTTGTTTTTCGGAAAAAATTCTTTTTACAAAGTTATAAGACCTTTTATTTTCATTAGCCCATTCAATAGGAGTTTTTGGTTTATCGTGATTTCCTAAATTATGAAAATACAATCCTAAAGGCAATCCTAAAAAACGAGGATTTCTTTTTTGTAAAATATATTTTTGAAGATCTGCTCCATTCGTTTTTGTGCTATCAATAAAAATATTGGTTTTTGAAAGCATAAACTGACCATCTATTACATGTTCTGTAGAATTACATGAAATTAGAAAGATGATGAATAAAAAATAAAACGAGAGTTTTTTCATTATTTTAGCACTCCAAAGAATATCAAAAATAGTATTTTTCAACGGTATATTTATATTTATAAATTAATTAATGAGCATCTCAAAAAATCAACTAAAATTAATAACAA